>DIYS01000234.1 GCA_002429115.1 Saccharicrinis sp. UBA6048
CGGCAAAGAATGTCGCGAGAATTGAATTAAAAACGACTCCTGACGTTAAACGTATGTTTGAGGGTGCTGCAGCTGCCATGGGTATGACGATGACAGCATTTATTGTGAATCAATGCCGTATCGCTGCAGAAAATGTCTTAGCCGAACAACGAACGACCCATCTGAATGATCAGGCATGGGATCGACTGCAAGAGCTGATGAATCAACCCTCTCAACCTACTGTTGCACTGAAGGAGCTGATGCGAGAGAAACACGATGTCTCAATCGAGCTATAGAGTTAAGAAACTGCAGGATGCTCCAGAAGGGCTGAAATTCGAAGGATTTGATTGCGGTGATAAACTGCTTAATAAAGTTGCCAGACAACTGACGGCCAAGGAGGGCCGTAATGAACTAAAAGCTATCGTGCTGATCGATACCGGGGACAATAACCGCTACATAGGCTACGCCACTTTGCAGAGTCATCATTTAAGCAAAGATGAGTTTAATGGCAGTCATGGCCAGTATGGTAATAATGTTGCTGTGCAACTAATTCAATATATTGCTGTAGATGAAAAACATCAGAAATCCGGCTTTGGCCGTCTCCTACTTCAGACAATACTGAAAACAGTGCTGGCGATATCGGAACTGACCGGGGTCGAAGGCGTTATTCTGAAATCCCACCCAAGGGCCGTAGATTTCTATCTAAGCCTTGGCTTCTCATCTCTGAGTATTGAAACCATTCCAACTCCAGAGGGGGAGCTGGACTTAACTCTGATGCATATGAATCTGGCAGAGATTCGGGACGCCCTATAGAAGATAAGATCTTCAACAAAAAACCGCCCGAGTGGCGGTTTTGTTTTGTCTATTGTTTCGCATGCGAAATCAATCCGCATAGAAAATTCTGTAGCATTGCCTATAAAACTCCAGCTATTGAAACCCTTAACCACATTTATCCTTACTTTGCTATTTTGCTGGTTCAGATTCGGGCTGCCCTACTTCGACCGTTATAACCCTATCCTGCCCTTGAGAGAAGTATCTGACCTTCCCTTCTGGGCTTAGCATTTTTAGCGTGTCAACCCCATTAAGGAGCAAAGAACCGACATCAGGCAGATTCAGAAATCGGTCCACATATAAAAAGTTGGTAGGCTCTGGTATTCGTTGTGCTAGTCCCGCTCTAAAGAATATCGGACAGCTTCCAGAGAATTGATAATTAGTAACTATTCAGGTGGGTTCAAGATAATAAAATCAATGAGTTAGCTTTATATACCTTTCTAAGCCTATCTGGCACCTACCAGAAATCAATAGGCTACAGTAGGCTGAATCGGGTCAAAAAGAGTCCTAAAAATTCAACACATTGATTACTATAGACTTTTTAAGCACCTGAATAGTTACGATAATTATTGGATTAGACGCCATATTTTCTATCCTGAGCTTTTAATTATGTTACTTATTGTTATCTTAGTGTACATGTGTTAAATGTAATATTACTACTTAAGCAAAGACCGAGGTGAAATATGTTTGTAACAAAAGCTCTTACTACTTTTAGCCTAACTTTGTGTGTCTCAATGTCTGCTCTAGCTGGAGGAATAGCAGGAGCATCAGCAGAAGGAACCATTATTGGTCAAAACAATACAGGGCTTAGTGTTAACAATAGTGGTCCAATTAATGGTAATACAGTTGACAATTCACAGGCATCCTTAGGAGCAACAGCTAACGTTGCTCTCGTATCTCTCAGTGGAGGGTCCGCCTTTGGGGCTCATGGCAGTACTGCTTTTGCTTATCAGTCAAATTCGGGTTCTGTAAGCAATACTGGAGCGATCTCAAGCAATACTGTATCAAATGAAAGTCAAGGCTCAATAGGAGCTCAAGCTAATGCTCTTTTAATTGCTGATGCTGGAGGTGGTTTAATTGGTGGATCTCTGACAGGTCATGCGGTTATTCAATCTAATAGTGCGAATATTACTAATTCTGGTCTAATTAACAACAATGACATTAGAAACAACTCACAGGCCGTTATTGGAGCAACTGGTAACACTGCGATTCTAAAAACAAAGTAACTGATGAGTCAAGGTGTTCAAGCCTCATTCATAACATGAACACCTTGGCTCACATAAATAATTACAATTCATTCTTTTACTGTCTCAATTCAAAAAACAGGATAGTATTAAAAACAAAAAACAAAGAACTTGTATTGAATTTATCAAATAAAAATTCGAAATCAAACAGCATAATATCAAGAAAATCTGGAGTTCATATAACCGGGGAATTTTCCTCCATTTATTCTAGGAAATAATCATGAAAAAACTATTATTAACAACCTCGCTAATACTATTAACATCATCAAACTATTCATTAGCAAGCAATAGTTCAAAATCATCTCTAAATGACCTAATAATAAATGGAAACTCAGGAAGAACCATATCTCAAAGAGACATTATTCACCATAGAATTAACACAAAAGACAAAACAATTATAGCTAAGCCAGGTTCAACACACGTAATTAGAGGACATAACAAATCAAGAAACAGTAGACATTTAACAATTACAAATGGTTCATCAAGAAACATAGCCTCCGGTACCAGCTTAAATATCAGAGGTAATAATGCAAGAATTATTTTCAGCGGTTATGTCATGACTAACCAGAATCATTTAATAGTCACAGATACAACTGGAAAGGGATTAGCTACAGGCACGTTATCTAACATTCAATGTTCTAGATGTACCGTCTCGGGAACTTTATTTCAAAGGAATTTCGGCAGCGTCATTCGACGCTAGCCGCTTTAATTATTCACAATGGTTAACATATGAAGTTATCTCGCAATATATTTTATTTGTTATTTTTCCCTTTTATACTAGGGTGTGCACAACAAACTTTAAACGACGTAAAGGAAAATACACAAGAGGGAATAGATAAAAGGCAGAAAAGATCCATTGTATATCCAACCCAAACAACTTTCACCCCTACATTAAGTTGTTTAGGGGAGACATTTGACAAAGAGTCACCTATTGACAGGAGTAAAAAAAATGTATCCCACCCTCGATACTACTCACTGACAGCAACTGATATAAAAGATATGACTGGTGAAAGTGGCAGCACTGGAGAAACTAGCTTATCAATATCGGGAAGAGAACAAATAATTAATTCACTCGCGCAATTTGGTCAACATAGAATCATTGACCATGACAACTCTGTATTAAGGTCATCACATATAGTACCAGTTATAACTGATGAAAAAGCGAAATCTTTATACTCCATTGCTAAAGAAGCAATAGCTAAAGCAATAGTTTTAAAACATGGTATAAGCCCCACAGACATACAATTAACCAATGAGTTTAATAGAGTTAAGTCTGAAGTTATAACCATATACAAAAATAGGCTTTTCAACTTTCAAAATGAACATGCTTTGTGGACAAAGAAAAAAGATAAAATAACAAAAGATTTTGTTAGACACTATTTAAAAAAGGATGGACACCATAATTCTCCCCCTCCACATAATGCTTTAATAGATCAGTATTTACAGGCAATAATAGGTCCTGAACCAGTAATTCCAGATATTTACTCTATATGGGGGGAATATTTGGAAACTGGTATAGATGGCCAATATATCCCTGAGAATTGGAAGTTAAACCCAGGAATTCTGAGCAGGGTTGATTATATTATTACCGGAGCAATCACAGAATATCAAGAAGACTTAGTCCGTCAAAACAGGGGGGCTAATATAGGAGCCTTGAACATTAATAATGAGGCCAGATCTGTAGAGGTAGCTGTAGATTTACGAATAGTCAAAGCAGGCAATGCGCAAATAGAAACAGATCCCATATATAATAAGCCTTTAGTTGTATCATTCCGAAATACTCTAATTTTCCAGCAAGGCAATGCAAATTTATATTACCTAGCTGGAGATGACTTATTTGGCCCCACTTTCAGCGAAGGAATTAGTGATCCTACAGACTATGCTGTAAGGGAATTAATGGAAGCTGCAACATCTGTCCTCTTAGCACGGCTTAACGGTGCTACTCCAGAACAGTTCAGCCAATGTATACCCGGTAGTTTATCTCAGGCGGATAAAGAAAAAATAATGGAACTATTCTTCATGATTAATAGAATTAAAGGAGAAGGTAATGCAGTGCCTTTCTAAATATGTAACAGTTTTAGCTTTATGTACTCCTTTACTATTATCAGCCTGTTCATCATCAAAAACTATTGAGTCATCAGTCAATGCAGAAGTAGAGAAGGCTGAACAGTTGGCCA
>DIYS01000151.1 GCA_002429115.1 Saccharicrinis sp. UBA6048
TTTTGACAACCTGAGGTGTTACCAATTTGATGGCTTGCTTTGTTTTATGTTGTTGTTTTTCAGGGATTAATATTTGGCTTATTTTTGATCAGGGATGAGTAGTTCTGTTTAATATTAAGGTAACAAGGTTTCATTATCTCAGGAATTTGAGATTCAATCAATTGAATTTCTAATTTCTACCGGATCGAAACACATGGTAGTGGAGCTAATCACTTTTGTTATTGGATGCATTATAATCCTGGTTTCAAACTAAGATGATATTTCTTCAGTGACAATATGCCATAAGAGCTTATTCTCTCTTTTTGCTAATTAATTCCATTCTGAATGAAAGATACAACAGGTAGCATAAAACAAATATGGCCAATCCGGCTGTTGGAATAGCGGCTTTCTTCCCGAATAAAGTTAACGCAGTAACGACTGCAAATCCTGAGCTTTTTATGGTTATCAGCAAGTTTTGCGACATTACCTTCACTTGATCCTTCATAATCTTACTCGCCAATTTTTCGTAAACAAGGCCAATAATAAAGTGGGAAATAAATAGAACGAATGCTATTTTTAATAGAATTGCCGGGTCACTGAAAAATACCTGTCGATTTAAACCTACTGCAATAAAAATAAGTAGTGCAAATCCCCAATCGACTACTTTACCTCTAACCTTACTTACGAAAACAAATGGTTTTGGGTGTAATAAGAGTCTCGAAATAATTAATGGAATAACAATTGTTTTTGCCATCAAGATAAATAGATCAAGTGAGTTAATTCCCCCATTACCAGTAATCCAGCCAACCGCAAATGGTGTGATAAAAACAGTACAAATGAATGCGCCTAAAACACCCTTTATAGAATACTCAACATCGCCCTTCAGGATGAAAGAAAACGGAATAATGGCAACTCCTGGTGGTGTAGTGGCAATAACCACAAACCCATAAAACAGCTCTTTATCATCAATAATCAGGTAGGCCAAGCATATCATGATGGCTGCATACACAAAATAATTTAGCACCGCTCCGGTGAGCATTGGTTTAAAGATTTTATTAAGTGGGTACAAACTTGATGTACGTATGTTTGTCATCGAAAAAGTCATTACACTCGCTAATATGTAGGTGGTGTAGCTTTTAATATGAATGGCAAAATCACCGATTGACAACCCTAGAATGACTGCCAATACCAGCACAAAGTTTCGATTTCTTACCAGGTTTAAGATTAAGTTCATCTAAAATGTCTGTTTTCGTTATTAGTAAAAGAACGCGCAAACTTACATTTTTATTTAGAACAAGTCTAAGTAGTAAACGATGACATATTGCACATTCTCCAACAATATTTAATTTGCTTACTTTTGCAATTCATAAATATGATTAGCTAAATAGTGAATAATGAAAGGTCAACTATATCTAATTCCCAATACCCTTGGAGAAAGTCCCATTGAACGAAACCTACCGGTTGAAACGATCGATATTATTCGATCCTTAAAGTATTTTGTGGTGGAAAATATTCGATCAGCGCGTCGATTTTTAAAACGTGTGGATAAAGCGATTGAAATTGACGATTTAACATTCTTTGTGCTGGATAAACACACCAATCCTAACGATGTTCCGGGATATCTGAAACCCATGCTGGATGGAACCAATATGGGCTTAGTGTCGGAAGCTGGTTGTCCTGGTGTTGCCGACCCCGGAGCTGATGTGGTTAAACTGGCACACGATAAAAAGATCAAGGTTATTCCAATGGTTGGTCCTTCATCCATTCTCTTATCTGTTATGGCATCAGGGTTGAACGGACAAAGCTTTGCCTTTAATGGATATTTACCACTTAAAAAAGGCGAAGTTGGGAAGTACATTAAAAACCTTGAAGATCGCTCTATACGTGAAAAACAGACACAGCTATTTATTGAGGCACCTTACCGCAATATGAAATTATTAAATGAGCTAATTATTAATTGCAGGCCTCAAACGCGCTTGTGTATCGCTTGTGATATTACGCTTGAAACAGAATATATACAAACAAAGTCGATTGCTCAATGGAAGGGAAAGTTGCCCGACATTAACAAACGACCAGCAATATTTCTTATTTTAGGCTAAAATTTTACTTTAACGAAGCCAAGGCTTCATCACAAAAAACTTATGAATAAATTAATTAAAAAAATTGCTTTAGGAGGTTTAGTGTTAACGGGAATAGTTGCTACACACTCTTGTACTAACGAATCGGCACCTGCATCTATTAAAACAAATGCTGACAGCTTAAGCTATAGCTATGGCGTAATGATGGCAAGAGAATTATCGTCAATAGAAGGACTTAATGCAGAAATGATTGCAGCAGGTATCCGTGAAGCAATGAACGAATCAGGGCAGATATCTTTGGAAGAAGCCAGTGAAGTTATCACCAAAAGCAAAGCGCAGGAAGGTATTGATTTTCTGGCAGAAAACGCAACTAAAGAAGGTGTAACAACAACAGCTTCGGGATTGCAATATAAAGTAATAGAAGAAGGTACAGGTGCTTCACCACTGGCAACTGATGTGGTTTCTGTAAATTATAAAGGAACTTTAATTAACGGTGAGGTATTTGACAGTAACGAAGGAGCAGATCCAATCTCATTCCCTCTTAACCGTGTTATACCGGGATGGACAGAAGGTTTGCAGCTAATGAAAGAAGGTGGTAAAACCATTTTTTACATCCCTTACGAATTAGCTTATGGTGATAGAGGAGCAGGTAACGTGATTCCTCCTTATGCAGCCCTTATTTTCGAAGTAGAATTAATTAAGGTAGGAGAGTAAGCTTGTACTTTAAAAAATATAGAAAGAGGCTTCTTAATTTAGGAAGCCTTTTTTGCATTTAGTAACACTGTTTGAAACTGCGTATAAAGCAATCTCATCTTTATACTGGAGTGTATAATCAGTGATACTGCACGTTTCAAACTCAATTGATGTATCCCACTCAAAAATATTTCATTTTTTTCGATTCATTATTATTCTAATAATTAAAAGGATAGGATAGGACTTAAAATGCAGTGCTAATTTTTATCTAAAAATAGTTTTGCAGTTTAAAAATTTACCCTACTTTTGCAACCGTTATCGAAAGAGATAAACACTGAAACACTAGAGACCACAAGGGTTTCAGACAAAATATAAAGATATTGGAGAGATGGCAGAGTGGTCG
>DIYS01000022.1 GCA_002429115.1 Saccharicrinis sp. UBA6048
GTTTGGATGAATTAAGTTCTCAGACAAGGCAAAATTGATGCGAATAGCATCGCTATTTAAAGATATTTTGCAGATGTATGAGGGTTTAAGTCGCCAAAATAAACCGAAGGATAAAACTTAAACAGTTTCTAAATTATTAATTCCTAAAATATCATAAATATGAAAGTCAGAGCAGGCGATGTTGTACGTTATTTAAATGCCAGCGGAGGTGGAACAGTAACACGTGTCGAAGGTAAATTGGTTTATGTAGAAGATGAAAATGGCTTTGAATTACCGGTAATGATTAATGAATGTGTTGTTATTAAAGACGAATCATCGCAGTCGGGAAATACGATTTCGGAAACAGAAGAAGCTGTAGAAGAAACCTATGAATATACAGAGGAAGTTGGTGATGATTCGAAGCCAAGGGTACATATTGCTTTTCTGCATGGCGATGAGCCGGGACAGGCATCGGGCAACCTGCGTGTTCAATTAATCAACGACAGCAATTTCTTTATCTTTTATGCGATCAGTAACCTGCGCCGCGATGGACAGCTTGATTTGTTCTACGATGGAATGATTGAGCCTAATACAAAACTGGCATTGGATAAGTTAGCTGTTACGCAGCTTGACGATCGTCAGTGGCAGGTAAACCTTATCATGTATAAAAAGGGTAAAACGTATGTAAATATTCCGCCTGTCTCAGAAGTCATCAAGATAAAAGCGACCCGTTTCCTTAAGGACAATGTGTTTGCCGATAATGATTACTATCACGAAAAGGCGGTGTTGATGCCAATTATTAAAAACTCATTGGAGCGTAAGTTGGAGCAATTGAGTGATAAGGACATCAAAGAAGCGCTCAAAGAAAAAGCACCTAAGGCCAATGTTAAAAAAGCGAAGCGTCGTGATGAGCCGGCATTGTTGGAGGTGGACTTACATATTGATGAGTTGATTGACACTACTGCTGGATTAAGCAATGGAGAGATAATTAACATTCAGCTCGATCGCTTCAAGCAGGTGATGAAAGACAATGAAAAGAATAAGGGACGAAAGATTGTGTTTATTCATGGTGTGGGCAATGGAAAACTAAAAACCGAAGTTCGCAAATTATTAGATCGTCAATACAAAAAGCATGTATACCAGGATGCCTCTTTCCGTGAGTATGGATATGGTGCAACCATGGTGATAATTTAATTCGTCAGATAAATTCTGAGTTCTAAAGGATCGCATCTTTACCTACAGTAAGTAAATAAAGATACGATCCTTTTAGATATATAATTGTCCGCATTTGAGCATAAATGAAAAAACAAGGAGACGTAAGGATACAGAGTTATTTCTGAGTCATATTATAAGACTCTACGACTCAGTGTTTCTGTTTTAAAATAATTTAGTTAATATTTAAAATCATTGTTTGATATTAAATAATAATATTCTAACTTGTAAGTAGAATTAGTAATGCCTTCATTTATATGAGGGTTTTCTTTTAACTAAAATTTAAAACTAAAATGAAAAGAGAATTAGTAAACTCTAATGCAGGAGTATTGTCACAAAGTGAATTAGCAATTAAAGCTACCCGAAATCAAGCTGTTATTTCAAGTCTCATGGCCGAACTGGGCTACAACGATGCTGCACTCGCAAAAGGTGAGGCTTTATGTGAAGTAGCTAAGGCTGCTTTGGATGCCAATAAAAAAGAAGCGGATGAATCGTCCATTGCTTATGCTTCGTACGCCGAGTTAAAAAGTAAAGTGGATAAAGATTATCGACTGATGCGTAAAAAGGCAAAAGTGGCCTTCCGGAAAAAGCCTTTGGTGTTGGCTCAATTAGCACTGGAAGGGGAAATGCCACGTGCCTTTGTAGGCTGGCAGGGTGGTATCCGAACATTTTGTATAACGGCCATAAATGACGAAGGGATTTTAAATGAATTGGCTGTTCTGAAAACTACAAAAGAAGATTTGGAGACAACATTAAGCGATCTGGATGAATTACAGAATCGTCGCTCCACTTATTTGATTGAAAAAGGAGAGTCGCAACAGGCAACCCAAGTGAAAGATGAGGCATTCAGAGCACTTGATGATTGGATGCGCGATTTTTATGCGGTTGCAAAAATCGCAATGGAGGATCAACCTCAGTTGCTCGAATCAATAGGTATTGTTGTTAAGAGCTAATCAGTAAATTATACTTGTCGAAAAAGGCCTGTTTTCATCATCTTGAAGGCAGGCCTTTTTGTATTATTCTCCTTTTACCAGTCCTACTCAGCGGATAAATATTAGCATCTTGGTAAACCCACTCGCTAAGTATATATACGTCGCCCTGCGGATTACGCTATATGATTTGTAACTCTTGGTGCCGGGCCAAAAATTCAACATAGTGGCATTAAGGGAATTTTGAGGGCGAAATTCATATAAATGCGGACTACTAATATTTAATTACTATTTGCTATTAAAGAATTAACGAATTCTAATAATCAATTTAATATTCCTATTTATAATTAGATATATCTAATTTAAATATGTAATTATCAATCGTATATTAAAATTTACCTATTATTAAAATGTATAATTCTATCGTATAAAATTTAAAATACAAATAAGAAAAAGATATATACAAATAATAATAAGATTTAAAATAATTTGGAAATGTTAAAAATTATTTGAAAACTTTAAAAGATTTCTTGTATTAAGATTATAAATGTCATATTATTGTAATAATTTATTATAAATGAGTATGCATTATACAAAACACAGCATATCACACTACCAGGATGGGGTAGGGCAACTGGTTCGAAATAGTATGCAACAAGCAGCTGTTAAGAATGAGGTGGTTAAGTTTGGTTATGATGAAACTTTGTTGCTGCAAATCCAGGGATTGAATGAAGAACTTTCTCAGGTTCAAAGTGCGCAATCCAAAGCAAAAGCGGAGAAAGTGCATTTGTTTCAGCAGAAAAGTGACTTGTTGACGGAAGCGAAGAAGAATTACATGCGCTATCTGAAATTGTCGCGAATAGCCTTGGGTGAAGACGTGAAGGCAGCTGAAGCTTTGTTGCTGAACGGGGCGCGGTCGAGGACGTATAATGAGATGGTTTTTGAAATGAATGTATTTGCATCGAATCTACTGGCTAACCAGCAGTGGTCTGGTGCATTGGCCGGATATAATGTTTCAATTAATGATCTGGAGAATCTTCAACAGTCATTAGGTGCTTTGAATGACTTGACGGATAGGTGTCTGGAGGCACAGGGAGAGGTGCGACGATTGACCGTGTTGAAGAAGAAGTTGTTGGTTGAGCTACAGGGCTATGTGAGTGATTATGTCAAGATTGTACGTATTGCTCTGGAGAAAAAACCAAGATTATTGGTGAGTCTGGGCATTAAAGCAAATGACTGACGGCGATATTGTTAAATGATTGAAAAAATATAAAGATATAGAGAAAGCTGATTTGGTGTAACATCTATGCTGTTGCTTCGTACAAATTAAGAATCGTTCGACACCAGGAGGAAAGTTGAACATAAGTTGGGGAGTAATACGTGTGACTAGATAGGACGTTTGTCAGGTATAATAGACCGTTCGACAAATAATGTGATTCTTATATAGTCACAGTTGTGTGAATTAAACGCGAAGTAATATTTTTAAGCAGTGTAGAGGAAATGTGCAGTTGGGGACCAAGTGAAACTCATGTTTATGAAGAGAGTAAAAGTATTAAAATCATTATCTGCAACATTAGTTCTATTACTATTGTGTAATCTTAATGTTGTTTCACAGGATAGGAAAGTACTTAAGTTTTTAAGAGAAACAAGTTCTTCAGGAAGTACCCTTAAAGGATCCACTTCTTTAAAAGGTGCGATGGCTACAATTGCATCTTTAGACGCAGAATATTGCTCTGAAGATGGTAAAATTGTCATTTCAGCACCTGCTAATGCAATGGCCGATTCTATCAACTGGAGAATTGTTGGTTGGGATGGTTCTACACCTGTTGAATATACCACAACATGGGGGCAAAGGTTAGGAAATGGCAATTCAGCTACTTATGAGCTGGATTTGGATAATGTGCCAAGTAACTACTACAATACTGATCCTGATCCTGATGCAGGTGGTGCCCAGAAGATATACGTCGAATATCAATATTTTAGGAATTTGCTTGCACTTGGAGCAGCTGTTGTTGATTATACTTCTGTGTATCTTAAACCAACAGAGTTTACACTTTCAGGTGGAGCCTCCATTTGTGATGGTATAACCACTGATTTGATTTTAAGCGACTCTGAAGAAAATATCACCTATTATTTATTGGATAACGGAATTGATACAGGAACTTCTCTGCCAGGTGATGGCGGAGCATTGGTGTTTACAGTCACTTCTACAGGAAAATACACAGTTGTAGCAAGAAATACCTTGCACAATATTTGTGAGACAGATATGTCTGGCGAAATTGATGTTGTTGTCAATCCTGTTCCTGTTGTTACAATTGATTTTCAGGCGCCAGCTCCTGTCAATATTTGTGCTGGAGACGAGGTAGTGCTTGAAGTAGGAGGTAGTGGCGCAGAAGAATTTACTTTTTATTTAAATAGTGTAGATCCGGCCAATATTTTACAAGGACCGGGTGCAAGTAATGAATACAGAAGTTCAGCGCTTAATAATGGTGATGAAGTAATTGTAGTAGGAGTAGATACGGATTTTCCAACCGGTTGTTCTGCTTCTGCAAGTATTACTCTTAATATAAATCCATTACCGGTTGCCACGCCTACATTTGATCAGGTGTGTAATGGCGGAACTTTACAACTTCATACAAATCCAACCAGTGGATCTGGTACTTATACAACGTTTGCCTGGACAGGACCGGATACATACTCTGCAAATACCAGCGATCCGCAGCGATTAACCGTAGATAAAGCATTACACGATGGTAATTATACTGTTGTTGTTACCGACGATATTGGTTGTGTTAGTGTACCGGCTTCAGTGAACGTTGTGATTGATGAATTACCTACACCAACCATAAATGGTGATGCGACAGTCACAACTACTGAATATTGTGAAGGCGATAACATTGTATTAACAGGGGGCGGAGGTCCTACCGGTTCAACCTATACCTGGACTGTTCCGGGTGGTGGAACAGTTGTTGGTCAGACATTAACGATTAATAATAGTGTTAGTGGTACAGACGATGGTGTTTATACACTCGAATTAGATAACGGTACATGTACCAATACTTTAACACATAATGTTGTCATTCGCAGTAATCCAAATGTAACGCTGGATTCAGATCCTGCAAGTGCTGTTTTTTGTAGTGGTACAAATGTATTGTTTACAGCTGGCGGAGCAGATGAGTATGCATTTTACCTTGGCTCAATTGCTCCGGCCAATGAATTACAAGCTCGAAGTGCAGTTAATACTTATAATACAAGCGCTCTTAACCATGGCGATATTGTTATTGTCCAAGGTTTTGATACATCCAATGCGCCTGTAACCGATTGTAGTGCTACTGCACAGATAACAGTAACCGTTTATGAATTGCCAGTGGTGACACCTACTTTTGATGCCACGTGTGATGGAGATGATCTAAACCTACATGCCAACCCAACATTGGGAGCTGGTGGTTATACCTTTAGCTGGACACACCCAACTAATGGATTTACAAGTGCAGATCAGGATCCTGTTATTGTAGGTGCTGACAAAGCCACTTACGATGGGGTATATACTGTTCAGGTAACAGATGCTAATACTTGTCAAGGTACAAATATCGTAACGGTAACTATAAATAATTTACCAACGCCACAAATTAATGGCGATGCTGCAATAACAACAACTGAAGTTTGTGAAGGCAGTGGTTTTACATTAACGGCCAGCGGAGGTACAACGTATACCTGGAATCTACCGGGTGGAGGAACTTTTAATGGAGCAGTTTATACAGTTGTCGCTTCTGATCAGGCAACACATCAGGGACTTTATACTGTTACTGTCAATGACGGAACATGTGATAACACTTTAGATCATAATGTGGTTGTTAATACATTGCCAACACCAACAGCCGGCAATAATGGACCGCTATGCGTGGGTAATCAACTGGAACTGACTGGTGGCCCGGCTGCCATGGCTAGCTATTCATGGACAGGACCAAATTCATATACTAGTACAACACAGAGCCCTATTGTATCTGCAACGGTAAGCACAGCAATGGCTGGTACTTATACTCTCGAAGTCAGTGATGGGAAATGTACCAACACGGTGACAACAGTAGTTGTAGTAAATGACGTAGCTTCATCAATTAGTGTATCTGCACCTGCACCTGGTGTTACAACCGTTTGTGCTGGAACATCCGTTACATTTAACGGAAGTGGCGCTAGTGGGTCAGGTAACTATACCTATGAGTTTCGCAGAGTAAGGGGTGGTTCAGATAACATTGTACAAGCGGCCGGCGCAAGCACAACATATGTGGCAACCGGAGCTGATGCTCCGCAAGATGGAGATCAGTTTTATGTCGTTGTAAATGATGTTACAACCACATGTTCTGATTCATCAACACCAATTACAATAAATGTGATAAGTAATCCGGTGCCTACATTGACAATTACAAATAATGGTGGCTCGTCAATAATATGTGATGGTGAACAGCTTGACTTTTCAGCTGCACCAATTGGGTTTGCCCGTTATGTATTCAGAGTTAATGGTACTTCAGTACAAGATGGAGCAAGCAATACATTTTCATACTCAGCATTTGCTAATAATGACATCGTTCAGGTAACGGCATATACTGATCTGACACCTGGTGCATGTTTTGGTACATCAAGCGATATTACTGTTCAGGTTAATACTCGTCCAACACCTGTGATCAATGGTGATAAAACAGTGTGTGTTAATGCAACTAAACCATATAGTGCTGATGTATCAGGTCTTGGAAAAGGAAACTATACTTGGGCAATACAAGGTGGCACACTTTCTCCAACCAGTGCTCTTGACGAAGAATCGATAGAAGTTGTTTGGGATCAGCCTGCACCGCATTCTATCTCTCTTAATTATGTTAATGCTGCTGGGTGTTCGGCTGTCAATCCAATGCTTGAAGCAATTACAGTTAATACCGTAACAGCAGGACTTACAGCAGATAAAACAGATATATGTAGCGATGAAGATGTGACTTTTACTGCCACAGGCGGAGCTACCTATGTATTTATCATTGATGGCATAGATCAGCCAATTGGTGCTGATCCTACAAGTGGCACATTTGTTGCCTCCGGTTTAACTAACGGTCAGGTAGTTAGTGTAAGAGCCATTGATGCAATCGGTTGTAATGATACCCACGCCGGAATTACAATTAATGTCAATACAAAACCAACACCGACGATTACCTCTGGTCCGGCTACAGTGTGTGAAGGTACAACTGCAACCTATGAAACTCAAGGAGGATTTATTAATTATGTTTGGACTGTATCCGCAGGTGGAACGATTAATGGGCCAAATAATCTAAGTACCGTGAATGTTGATTGGAAGACCGCAGGTGCACAGTCAATTAAAGTACAATACGAAAGTGTTAGTGGTGGTTGTGTTGGTGATGAATTTAACTTACCGGTGACAGTTAACGCTATTCCTACGGGTACAAGCCTTAATGCTTCACCTAGCCAAAATGTTATAAAAGGCACTGATATTTCACTTACTGCATCAGGTGGTGTCGAATATGCTTTCTTTAAAAGAAATGGTGGAAGTACTGAACTTCAGGGCAGAGGTGTTAGTAATACATTATTGGTAAGTACCGAAGCACCTGGTGCAAATCCGGTATTAGTGCATGGTGATACCATTAGAACATATATTTATAATGCTGCCGGCTGTAGTGTGTATGAAGAAATTATCGTTGGTGTATACGATGGAATTAATCCGTTTAATGTGATAGCCTCAGAGCCTGGACACTGCTTTGGTGAAAGCATTACATCTATCAGCTTATCAGGATTTCAGGCTGGAATTACGTACGAACTTTTCCGTATTGGTACACCAGACGCTTCTTTAGGTAAAATATTGGCCACAGCAGGCATTGGTACTGTTAAATGGGATAATATTAAGGGCGCCAACCCGGCTGCTCAATTCAAAGTAGTTGCTTACTATAACGGAACACCTCCAACTCCGGCTGTGGATATGAGCAATACTGTGTTGGTTGAAGAATATGTTCAGTTAATAAATACACACAAGGTATCACCAAGCGTAGATCAGAAATGTGGGGATGTGATTAATGTATCGCTTGATAATTCTGATGCCGGTGTTGATTATCAATTGCTTAATGGTTCAACTGTGGTGGCTACAGAAAAAAGTACTGGTGGTGTACTAACCTTTAGTAATGTAACACTTAGTGTTGGTACATATACTGTTAAGGCCACTAAAGATAATGGTGGTATTGTTTGTACAGCTCTTATGAGTGGTTCATTTAATGTTACGGGTGATCCATCGGTTATTACTTATAATATAGAAGGAACAAAAGAGGGTAAATTCTGTGACGATGGAAGTGATGCTGTAGCAATTACTCTGTCAGGCTCGCAAAATACCTACACTTATGAATTACTATTTAATAATGCGTCACTGCCAACACCGGTAACTAGAACAAGTACCGCTGATGGAGAAGTACTAAACTTTGGTACATATACTGATGAAGGTGATTATTCAGTTATACTTAAACATGCGGGTTGTACCTATTATATGGATACAGTGGTGACTGTAGAGCGTGTGGCGATGCCAGGTATATTTAATATAGGTCTAGTAGGTGGTGGACATTATTGTGCCAATGATGCCGACGGTGTAGAGTTAACGATCAGTATCAGTGAACCATCTATTTCCTATCAACTATTGTTGGATGGCAATCCGGTGAAAGGAGCAGTTATAACAGGTGGTGTTACAACATTTGGTAAACACACTGCTGAAGGAACATATTCAGTAGTAGCAACGACAGGTGTGCCATCGATTTGTAACAGAAATTCTGGCAATAGTGTCGATGTAAAAAAAGACGCATTACCAATCAAGCAAACTGTATTATTTGATGGAGACTTCTGTCAGGGACAACCTACATTCTTACATATTGATAAATCAGAAGTTGGGGTAGAATATTACTGGTATAACACTGATGATAATAGCCAACAGGTAACTCCTATACCTGGAACTGGTGGAAAATTAGATTTTAGGATAATTGCAAGTGGTCATTATGATATTCGGGCGCGCAACATTAATGGTGCTAATTGCGTTGAAGTAATGAATGATGCACCTATTGAGATAAAAGAGAAACCTCTACCTGACAATACACTTAATGTTATAATTAGCACTCAAGGAACAGGGTGTACAGCTGGAGATGTTGTTACAATTCAAGGATCAGAGGATAAAGTCACCTATACCTTAGTTAAGAAAGTTGGATCAGATTATCATAAAGTTAATGATCCGGCATATACCATAACCAGTACAGGTGGAGATTTAAATTTTCCCGCGATTGTAGATCAGGCTTTCAGTTATACAGCATTAGCTGAATTGGATGGGTGTACTACTTATTTGTTAGATGATGCGCTCGTGGATGTACCAGATGCAATTGCTCGTCAGACTTTAACATCAACTCTGGCTGAAAAATGTAATGGTGAACCTGAAAAACCAACTTTCTCATTATTGGGTTCAGAGACTGGAGTTACATATCAATTATGGCATGTAAAAGGGTCAGGAACAGATTCAAAAGTTGGTGCACCGGTTAGTGGAACTACTGGGAGTCCTTTGATATTAGGCGAATCTGATAAGGAAGGAACATATTATGTAAAAGCTACTTCAGTATCGTGTACAGCAGGTGTTGAAATGGATAACCGTGTGCCATTTAATATTAATGATTTACCAATAGCCTTTAATATGACCGGATCGGGTAAATATTGTGACCCTGTCGTTGGAGCAACTATTGGATTGGATAATACTCAGGATGGCGTTAAGTATCAATTACAATACTACACGGGGGGAGTTTTGGAAAATATTGGTGATCCAATAACGGCTGGGCCAACAACTGGAGCAATTGTATTTAAAAATTCTGATGGTTCAAACTTTATTGAAAAACCAGAGACAGGTTTCTATAGAGTAGTAGCAATATCGCCTAAAACTTGTACATCAAGTATGAAAGGTAATGTGCAAGTGCAGCAAGTAGCATCAGTTGTGAACTTTAATGTTGTAGGAACTTCACCATTTATTTATTGTGCCAATGGAGGTACTGGTGTTGAAATCGTTCTAGAGGATCAGGAAGATGGAACTATCTATGAATTAGTAAAAATAGAGGATGATCTTACTGAAACACATATTAATACTCAAACCGGTGGAGTAAGTGGACAATTGACAATGGGGACCAATATTCTTGCAGGTACTTATGCAATCTATGGATACTATCCTGGTAGTGGTGATGTTTGTAAGTTTAAACTTAATAATGGAGATAATATTATAGTACTATCTGATCCGGCAAAACCGGTTGCTGATAACACTGAACCAAAATACTGTTTCGGTGGTGATGGTGCTGTTATAACAGTGAATACTACTCAGGTTGGTATAGACTATTACATTGTAAACAATGCTACATCAGAGCGTGAAGATTGGTTAACAGGAACTGGCAACTCAGAATCATTTAGTAATAAAGTATCTAAAGGATCTTACTATATTATGGCTAAATCATTCGCAAGTGGTTGTGAGGATAGAAGTCTTGATATTACTGTTAGTGAATATGATGAAATAGAAATATTTAAAATTACCGTTGGACAACCAAATTCTAATGCAGGTATGAATGTAATTGATGCAGGCTCACGTGGTAATGGTAATATTAATGTGGATTCTATTGGTCTTGCTCCAGTGTCGACGACAACAGTATTATATACCTTATATAAAGATGATATCGCTTATCCAGGATATTCACAGTTTGGTACCGGTAACAGTTTTGTATTTGACGATGCTATTTCAGATGCTGGTATATATACTATTAAGGCTATGGAAAATGGCTGTGAAGTAACGATGGATGGTGAAGTACAATTGTTTGAGAAAAAACTGGAAGCCATTAATGATACTATTTCGATTGCAATGGGTTATAACACAGCCGATACGTCGGTATGGTTTAATGATAGTTATGTGGCTTCAATAGACATTAATACAGGCAATGATAAGAACATCTATTATAGGTTGTTAAATTGTGATGAGACCTATGATCCAACAGAATTGGAAAAATGGGAATCAGACAAAGTACAGGAAACGAAATATACAAAGTATAAAAAAGGCGATGAGTACCTGGAATTGAATAAGATTGATATTAATGCGGAAGGTAAATTAGTTATAACAAAATTGCCAACGTTCTATGGAATTGATTCAATAGACTACGTCGTTTATAATACGGAATATCTTGAATCAGGTAGAGAAAGTAGAGGCCGAATCTATTTCTTCGCCGGTAATGTAAGTCAAGGTGATGATGATATACTTATACCGAATGCATTCTCCCCTAATGGTGATGGATTAAATGATGAATTTGTCATTAGTCAATTTAAAGGAGAGCCTATTGAATCTACATTAGAAGTATTTAACCGATGGGGTTCTATAGTTTATCGATCAGATGGTAAGAGGTATGGTAAAGACACGCCGTGGTGGGATGGAAAATCGAATGCCGGAATGGTATCATTGGGTGAAGAATTACCAAGTGGAACTTACTTCTATGTATTTAAAGTGGATGTGAGCGATGATAAAGGAGCGACGGTTTCTAAAGAATACTCTGGTTTTATTGAACTTAGAAGATAAAAGACAAACGATATGAGATATTTACTTCCAATATTACTACTGATTGTCTTGCCAATAATGGTTAATGGGCAGGATCAGGCCCAGTACAATCATTATATAAGTAACCAGGGTGTTCTAAACCCAGCCTATAATGGTACGCGCGATGTGATTAGCGGATTAATCATAAGCCGTAATCAATGGTTGGGCATGAGTGATGCACCAATGAACCAGGCACTCAATGTACATGGCCCAATAGAGGATACTAACCTGGGAGTAGGTGTGGTATTGGAAAATGACCGATTGGGTTTCTCTAATAACTTTAACTTTATGGCGGCTGGTTCTTATAAGCTGGAAATGGGTCGACGAAAGTTCCTGGCCTTAGGCCTACAATTAGGTGTATCATCAAACGTGTATGATGGAACCAAGGCAATTACACAAGATTATGGTGATCCTGCTTTTGATGGTAAAGAATCTTTAATCGGGTTTAATTTTGGAGTTGGTGCCTATTATTACGCTGAGAATTATTTCGCAGGATTTTCAATACCTCGTTTTTTCAGACCAAATATAGACGAAGCAAAAAATAATGACGGAAGTTTTAAGAATACGGTTAGTTTTAAAGACCTTCACTCGTATTGGTATGGTGGCTATGTTTTCGACTGGGGACCAGTGAAAGTAAAGCCAACTGCTTTAATTCGAACTGTTGTTGGAGCACCTCTTACCTTTGATGTAACAGCCAATGTGTTATTAAACGAACGCATCTGGTTGGGAGTTGGCTACCGAAGTATTTCTGAAGCAGTATTTTTAAGTGAGTTTATTATTAACCGACAATGGACTGTTCGCTATTCGTTTGATTATTCGCTGTCAAAACTTGGAAAATACGGACAGTTAGGGTCACATGAAATTGGCCTGCAGTTTGACTTCTCCTTTAACAGGAGGGCAGGTATGCGATCAATCAGATACTTCTAATAAGTATATGATCGATGATTAGTAAAAGGATTTTGGATTAAATGTTTTAACCGATGAAACCTAGTTCTTTAATATTATTTCTTTTAATAGCTTTTGGAAGCAGTACAACAGTACTGGCTCAGAGGTCTGAATTAAAGAAAGCCAAGGATTTTTTAGCTAATGAAGAATATTATAAGGCATTAGAATATTATGATTTAGCAAAAGATAAAGGTGCAACCTTCAATGTGGAAACTCAAATTGAAATTGCACGCTGTTACTACCTCTTAAAGGATATTCAAACAGCTTTTAACAAGTACATTGAATTAGAAGATAACTTATCGGGTATTGATGTTGTATACTACGCTTCCTGTTGGCACATGGAAAGTGGTTATGAAACCGCAATAGAGTGGTATACAAAAGCTAAAAAGGAGGGTCAGAATCCGTTGGATATGAATATCCTGATTAAGGCTTGTGAATGGGCAAGAGATAATAGTGATTACGATCCGAACGTTGTCGTTATTCCTGAAGGTGCATTTATTGGTGATCAATCCTTTGGTGTTCAATACTATAAAGATGGAGTTGTATTTTCAGGCGATAAGCAAGGAAGAAGTAAGGAGCTCGATCGATTTGGTAAGGGCATATTAAACCTGGCATTTGCGAAGATCGTTGATGGAGAGATTGAAGAGACGAGTAAAAATTTCTCTAAGAACCTCGAATCTGATTTTCACGTTGGAGCCACAGCTTTTACAAGCGATTTTAAACGCATTTATTATACAAAGGTAGTTCGTATTAAGGGAGGTATCACCCGAATTAAAATTTTCACTTCTGAGTATAATGGCGAAGATTGGGTCAACGAGCGTGAGTTAGGTATAAATTCAGATGAATTCGATGTGGCTTATCCGGCTTTATCACCTGACGATAAGTATTTATATTACTCGTCGAACAAGTCTCAAGGCAGTTTTGGAGGTAAGGATCTTTACAGAGCCTTAATTAAATCATCCGGCGATGCTTCAAACGGTGAAAATCTGGGTAAGGACATTAACACCTTTGGCGATGAAGAATGGCCGTTTATTGATGCAAACGGAGATTTGTTCTTTGCGTCTAATGGCCACCTTGGATTTGGTGGTTTAGATATTTTTAAAGCACAAAAAACTGAAAGTGGTTTTGATTTTGTCACCAATATGCTTCAACCAATTAACAGTGGTAAAGACGACTTTGGTTATGTACTAAGTCCCAATGATCCAACGCAAGGTTTTCTTTCGTCAAACCGATTAGGAAATGGACGTGATGATGCTGTTTTCTCTCTTGCTCCACCATCGGAGGAGGAAATAGATACCGATGCACCGCCGATTTTCGGCCTTGAAGAAGAACCGGTTGTTGAAGAAACACCTGTTGATACAGTACCAGATACCCCGGTTATTATACCAACCGTGGATTTATCGATGTTCCCGACGTCTTTGTCAACCAAACTGACATCTACATACAATGGTATTGCCATTGCAGGCGCCGAAGTGCTTATTCGTGACGCTAATGACGGAACTCTGGTAGCTTCAGGAGTAACAGGTGATGATGGTCGGGTATCAATTGTAATTCCTGATGAGTATAAAAATGACGAGCAGGAGTTTGAAATTAAGTTTTCCAAAGGTGATGAGTTTAATCCTAAGCGAATGATCGTAAATATTATGGAGCTTGAGGATATAAATAATAATGGACTTTCATTGACACCAATTTTCAAGGATGATGTTCTGGATGATATAGGTACAATGATAATTCCTTACGAAGGAAACGAAATTACCAAGGAAGGCCTTGCTGTACTTGATGAGTTAGCAGTGTACTTATTGCAAAATCCTAACATTGTTGTCAAATTAAATGGACATACCGAAGCTAAAGGAAATAGATATAACAACTTAAATGTTTCCCAAAGCATCGCGGAAAAGGCTGAACAAATTATGATGACGAAAGGTATCAATGGTGATCAAATGATACCAAGAGGATATGGTGAACGCTATCTGAAAAATAAATGTAAGCGTGGCGTATACTGTACCGATAGTGAGCATTTGATTAACCGCCGTATCGAAGTAGTTGTTTGGCGTATTATGGAATAGTGTTGATTAATTCTAGAGAAATGAAACTTAGATCTTTTATAACATTAGTATTAATTATCGGGGTTGCCGTACTGGCTAAAGCCGATAAGTTAGATGGATTGCGAACCAGTAAGAAGATTATAAGTATGGACGCACCACAGGCTCCGTATTTCGCTATACAGATTATTGCACTGAAGCAGGCTCCGCAAATGCCTGAATTCTTCCATAATGTAGAAATGGCCCGCGAATACCGATGCAATGATGGATATCTTAGATTTTGTGTCGGTGATTTTAATAGCTACGACGAAGCAAAGGCGGCTGTGGCAAGTGTTAAAGCCGATGGCTATGATCAGGCCTTTGTGGTTGATACACGTAGTTATCAGCTAAATGATTCTGAGTACAATAATGGTTCATCGAGTGATAAAAAGATCGATCCAAATAAAACGTATACCATTCAGTTAAGTGCATTTCGATTTCCTGTGTATTTAAGCCATTTTAAAGACCTGGATAATGTAATGGAGTTTTACATGAAGGATAAGATATTCCGTTACACAATAGGGCAATTTAAAGGCAGTGTAGCAGCCGATGAATTGGCAAAAATCAAAGCGCATGGCTATAAAGATGCACATTTAGTTGAACTGGATAAATATTTACCGTTTAAGATTGAGTAACTAATCGTATATTTGCAAACGATAGCAAGCCGGTCTATCGCTGTTAATGCAGTTTAACAGAGGAAAGTCTGGGCAATATAGAGCACCGTACTTCTGAACAGGAAGAAGCTTGTGAGAGCTTAGTAGTGTAGCAGAAAATAACCGCCTTAGGGTAAGGGTGAAAAGGTGAGGTAAGAGCTCACCAATAGGGTAGGTAACTATCTTAGTTGTACGCCTTGCGGATTGCAAGACCATGTATATCATAATTCCGAAAGGAGCAGAGCTGCTCGCTTTGTTTTGAAAAAAGTTGTGAGGGGTAGGTCGCTCGAGATTACAGGTGACTGTAATTCAAGACAAATGATAGACACTCCATTGGAGGACAGGACCCGGCTTATAGGCTTGCTATTTTTTCTTTTTTTAACCTGACTATTTGAATTTATGAAGGGTGCTATAGCAAAGATCATCCATTATTTAAATGAGGAAATATGGCGCGTACGTGCCGATCAGACACCTCGACAGCAGTTTTTTCTTATTCGTACCATACGGACTTTCTATTTAGCGGTAAAGGGATTCATCGAAGATCATTGTGCACAAAAGGCAGCCGCATTATCCTTTTATTCTCTTATTTCAATTGTTCCTGTGGCGGCCCTTGCTTTTGGTATTGCCAAGGGATTTGGTTTGGATAAGAAATTAAGCTCCTTGCTGGAAACCCATATGGAGGGTCAGGCAGAAATTATTCAGAATGTCAGCCGGTTTGCCACGAGTTACCTTGAGGCTACTCCGGGTGGCAATTTAGCTGGTATTGGTTTGGCTATCTTATTGTGGTCGGTTCTGCAGGTGTTTAGTAATATTGAAATATCTTTTAATCAAATATGGAAGGTGAAGCAGTCGCGAAGTATGCTTCGTAAATTCAGTGATTTTATGTCACTGATGTTCGTTGGCATCTTAACAGTTGCTTCATCTGGTGGTATGATTATCCTGATCACAAATCGCTTAAATGCCTTTGGTATCAATATTCAATGGCTGATTCCTGTGGCCTCGTACATTATTATTTGGAGTGTTTTCGGTCTATTGCTGTCCATTATGCCCAATGCCAGGGTGAAACCGCTTTCGGCTATTTTCGGTGGCATTGTCGCAGGTACAATGTTTCAGCTCTTACAATTGGGGTATTTTCATTTCCAAAAAATGGTAACCAGCTACAATGTTATTTACGGAACATTTGCTGCCTTGCCTTTATTTATGATGTGGATGAATTTTAGCTGGCTGATTGTCCTCTTTGGTGCTGAATTGACCTTTGCACATCAAAATGCTCAGAGTTACGAATTTGACTCGGATATAAAGAATATAAGCTATTCCTACAAGCGTTTACTTCTTATATTTATTGTAGAGCGAGTAGTTAAGCGTTTTGATATTGGCGAAAAAGCTTATAATAATCTGGAACTATCATTGGAATTGAAGCTGCCTTTACGATTGGTTAACGAGTTGTTGTATAAGCTTGTTGAAAGTAATGTTTTCAATGAAATAGCCTACGATGATACAAAGGATACGTTCTATCAGCCTGCAATGAATATTAACAAGTTGACAATCGTTAAAGTAGTTAATATGATTGATGAACACGGTACTGAGGATATACACTATGAAGAGTCGGACGACCTCGACAAAATTAAGCATGCCCTTGAAGTGCTGGATACTAAAATGCAGAACAGCAGTTCTAACTTGTTGCTAAAAGATATTTAATTAATGGTTAATGATTAGTTGTTAGTGATTAATTATTAATGATGAGAGCTTTTGATTTTAATGGCAGATAGGAGTAATATCTAACCACCTAGAGAGAAGTGCGACGAAATTCCAGA
The DNA here is from genome assembly GCA_002429115.1 of Saccharicrinis sp. UBA6048. Classification (GTDB taxonomy): domain Bacteria; phylum Bacteroidota; class Bacteroidia; order Bacteroidales; family Marinilabiliaceae; genus Carboxylicivirga. The sequence continues at coordinate 17,242 of DIYS01000022.1, forward strand.
TACTTTAATCGGATCAATTGATATTTCTGTGGAGAATTTTCTCATAAAGACAAAATAATCTCGTAATAAAAGTATGGAACAAGGTATCCGTCTCCACAATAACG
>DIYS01000058.1 GCA_002429115.1 Saccharicrinis sp. UBA6048
ATCAGGTGTAAATCCAATACGTATTTTACCATGCTTAATTTCCGGGTGTTGAATCAGATATTCAGCGGCCGTTACAATTTCAGCCACTCCAGCCTTATCATCCGCACCTAATAGCGTTGTACCATCAGTCACTACTAAATCCTGACCTAAATAATTCTCAACCTCAGGAAAGTCAGCTGTCTTCAGAATGATATTTTCAGCTTCATTAAGTTGAATATCTCCACCACCATAGTTTTTTATCACGCGTGGTTTAACGTGTTTACCCGAAAAATCAGGACTAGTATCCATGTGTGCGATAAAACCAACAACCGGCACATCCTCATCTGTTGTAGCTGGTACGGTCGCCATCACATAACCGTTTTCATCAATGCTTACTTCCTCAAGACCAATTGACTTTAATTCTTCAGCCAATTCTTTAGCAAATTCCATCTGTCCTGGTGTTGAAGGTGTCAGACCTGTATCAGTATCCGACTGCGTATCAACCACCACATATTTCAAAAATCGATTTAATACTTGTTCCATATCAAAAATAAAGTTGATTGCTATTAGCTATTCGCGGCAAGCCTTTATTAAAAATTGATTAATTATAATTTATAAGCGAAGTTTTCTATTTGCTATTGTTTCACATCATCGGCATTGTACACAAAACCAAGACGTTTTCCTGTCTGCATCTTAGAGCTAAGAATCTCACTACTCATCTGCATCATCGAAATAATCTTGACATCATCGTAAGGAGGCACCAGCAAATCAAATTCCAATGAATAAAGGATTGCAGTTTCTACAATACTTTGCCAGCTTTCTTTACTGATCATAGAAGTTCCAAAGTTATTGATGCCTGTTCCTTTCTGGCGCTTACCCTCAACAAAATAATGCCCTTCGCGATTTATGAAGATTCGCGCTATTAGATATCCTGCATCATGCTCACGGTTATAGCGGAATGAATCGTGCAGAAAATTATAAATATTTACAACGCCACAATATGAATTAAATTCATCGGCCTTAGCGTATTCATTCTTCCACACCTCGTGCTCGCGGTCAAACTCAAAGGTATTTGTGTGCATATGAAATACCAATACATCTCCAGCTACTTTAAGTTGAGAAACAAACTCACCTTTATCTTCAAAAAGCATGTGAATGCGTTTATCATCTTCTCCCAGCTTACCATTGTATTCATCTTCTACGCCTGTCAATACTTCTTTCAATTGATCAAAACACGCTTTTGTTTTTTCAAAAACATCCTGTTTTACAACGGCTTTAGACTTCAAAATAGTCACAATGCCTTTTTTAATATCACTGCTGGTCATAGGCAAATAGTTATAATGTTTATTCAGAATGGATAAAATTAAGAAATTAACGTACAAAAAAAGGGAAACAAGCATTTGTTTCCCCATGATTTTTGACAGGTTATATTTTACCTACGAATTAACAATACGAATGAAATTAAAAGTAAGATGAGTGATATCCATTTTAATTCAATCCATCGATCAAAGACCAGACTAAGGTCTAATAATTCAGGATTAACCTCACTTTCTGAATTCGGATCTATCAGGTTTATCGACCAACCTTTTATCCTGTAATTATCGTTTCTGTTCAGAATTACATCTTCAAAATCATCAACCGTTTCAAACAATCGAATTTGTGCTGAACTCAACTCAGACACTATTTCATTCGTATTCCGGTTAATATTGAGCAGTTTTATTGCAAAAGGAATTCTGTAGCTTTTGCCCACATCGTCTTGAGCTTCAAACAGAGCCCGATCCGGACCAATTTTTACTGATAGATTATAATAGTCGTATTGACCTACTGCTGTACTAAATGAGAATAGTAATGCAACAAGCAAAAATATTACCTGCCGCCAGACCGAAGCCAGCTCCTTAATATGAAGACCAATAAAAGCACCAGTTACATAAAATGAAAAGACGAAAATTAAGAATAAAGGTGTTGATAACATTCGTTGATAAAACTGGTGATCTACCCTATCTGGCCAAATTAAGATAACTCCTCCGAATAAAATCAAACAAGTAACAACTGGTAAAATGATTGCCCAGCTAAATACATATTTTGCCCTGTCTGAATTTGATATCAGGCCAGTGGCTATACCAATTCCCAATAATAAACTTATAAAATACAAATTAGTAGGCCATGAAATCTTAACGAGGTTTAAAACTCCAAATACAGGATTGATTAAATAACCTATGATTAAAATGGCAAGAGTTAACAGGATCCCCCATAGGTATCCCTTACGATTCGATGTTTCTTCCATATTTAGTGTAGTTCGTGATAGCCGTTGACAATACTCTTATAATTGGACAAAAATGTGGCTCCCATTGTTGCAAAGTACAAATGAATAATCAGAAATATACTGGCAAAAAAACCTGCACTTGCATGTACCAATGCCGTTAATAGCGTGCCTCCTATTCCAAAAAAGTTATCGATAATAAACTCCGGAAACATTAATGGCAATCCTGTAATGATTAATATTGGAAATAGAATAAATAACACAGCTACATATGTTACTTGCTGCAAGGGATTAAACTTAGCCTCTTCCAATGTTGGGAATGGTGGCCTTTCACCTTTAAATACACCAAAAAGGTAAAACTTCATTTGAATAACCAAACGCCCAATAAGACCTTTAAATTGAATCCTGTAATGCAATCTATTAGATGAGAAACTAAAAACAAACAGAAAACAAAGGTATAATACAAACAATCCGACGCCTGCAACATTATGACTTGTCACCGCTATATTGAAGGGTAGCAAAGGAACATCAGGATTTGAATATTGCATACTAAGACCTGAAACTAACAATACCAGAAAAAATATAGCATTTAACGCATGCCATATTCTGACCCAAACCGGGTATAAATATAATTTACCACTCATTTTATTTCTTTTTAATCAGGATGAGACGTAATATCAAATGAATTAGTAAGCCTAGTACGACGAATCCAAATATTCCAATGCTTACAAAATTCAATGTCCTGTTTCGGTTGGCTCCAATTATATATCCTTCGTTAAGAATTATGGCATTTACAAACCCAGACTCAATGCGGCTTTCTTTAGCCCGGTGAGCATATAGAGACTCCATCAAAACAGAATTAGCGCTATGGCATTCCACACAATTTTTCAAGGCCTCCTCCTTTGGTAAAATGTTGTGTGCTACAAGTATGTCTGACTGCACTTTTGTATGACAATCAACACATCGTACCTTCTCAAAATGTCGAGCCTGGTGAGGCAACCATGCATGTATTTCAGCCACTTTCTTAGGCTCTTCATTGGATAACAGTCCGTATTTAAACTTATTGTCATGACAGCTTAAACACATACTATTGCTGATATTAACCACCTCAACAATAGGTTTATCTTCTCTAAGCGCTAATTCGTATCCATGTGCATTATGACACATCCAGCAGTTAAATCGCTCATCAGAAGCCTTGTAATGCACACTCTCCATAAAAGAGGCTTCTATCCCTTCAAAATTAAATTTGGCAAATGTTTCATCACCACCGTGACAATCCATACATTGGTACTTTTCTTCAAGGCGCAGTTCCCCACTATGAGGAAACGTTTCATATTCCATTGAATGACAATCGATGCATGCAAACATTTTATGCACAGATGTGTGTAATTTCACACTATCTATATGGTGAAACGGATTTAAAGGTTTCCGGTCAATCTGATCGGTCCACTCATTATGATATTCATAAAAAACCTGACCATGACATTTCAAGCATTGGCTATTATCCGCTACTTCTTGCGCACTAGTTTGCAATACAGAAGCAATAATACCAACCATCAGGCATATTGATATTGTTAAGTTATTTTTAACCATATTATTTTACACTTGAGAATAAAACAAAAAACTGCCAGCAAAAAGCTTAGAACTTTTGTGCAGGCAGTTTTATAATAATGGTGATTTCTTTACTTTTTAAGCGTACGAATGTACGTTACAATTGCCCAACGATCTTCATCATCAGGAATTTTCTTTTCGAAATTTGGCATATCATCACGTCCTATAAACGACTGATAATAAATCACACCATCCTTTTGTGCCTGAAATTCTGCCGATGTAAAATCGCCCATATCAGCCTCTATACTTCTGGCTTTAGGACCATCTCCTTTACCCATATTACCATGACACGATTTACAATGACGGGAATAGTTCATTTTCCCCACCTTGATCATCTCGGCATCATCAGCCGCCTGAGGATTTTTCATACTCTGGTATTTAGCTGGTATATCCCAAGGCTTTTTTTCATGAATAAAAGACATCAACACAAAGCTTAACATTACCAATGTACAGCTTATTAATACAGACATTTTCACCTTTCTCATAATATCAGTTTTTACGAATTAAAGTTAGAAATTCCACAACCTGGTAATGTTAAAACCAAATCGTATGCTTTCGCTATCAAATTCACTTAAGTTATGCATATATAATTCCTGAGGCAATATTCCCAGGCCATTTGTTATAAAAATTTGGAAAGCATGTGTACTCGTTGACACTTCGTAACCGATAGAAAAGTGTGGCTTTGGATGATTGGTAAAGGATGTGTGTTGCGACATGCCTTCAATTTTCAATGGCACTCCCACTTCAAGCGTCAATGATGACTGCGGGCTAAACTTTACGCGACCACCAAAACCAAGTCCCATTTTATCATTATCCAACAAGCTGTCAACAGCGTTATAATGTGTAAAGTTTACACTTGCCTGAACTGAGAAAATATCATTTATTTTTCTTCCGACAATTAATTCAGAAAAATAAGATAGCCTGTCCGAAAACTCATAGTTAACACCAAAAGCTTCATCAGCACGGCCATCAATGGCAGCATTACCATATACAGTTAAACTAACTGGTATGGTATTCTCCCGTGTTTGCTGAAAAGGCGTGTATTTAGCCTGAAAATCCTGATATTTTTTCTGACTATTCGTCCCGTAACCTACAACCAGATTATCTAAGATAGAATAATTAAATCCGATGCGAATGTTAGCACCCGGTGCCATTATACCAAACACATCACTTATTCCATTTTCAACAGGCCCAAAACGGTGACTAATGACCATTTCAAGCGTATTCTTATACTGTGTTATACTTGTTTGATGATTAACCAAAGTTCCGGATTCCCATGGAGCCCGAACCGGCTTATCGACTTTTTTCTCTGGTTCTGCTTCTTCCTGTGCAATTAACATAGCGCTCGAAAGTATAGCTAAAACCAATATAATTAAGTATTTTTTCATGTTTATCGGTTTTAGTTATCTAATGCTCCTTGATCAATCCAAACTTTGATTATCTCGCTTTGATTACCAACATAATCGACGCTTCCATGAGGGCCTGGCTGAACCGTTTTAAAGGTTAAGATGGTGCTCTCAGTTGAATTGTCATTATTGATAGCTCTTGGGTGGGCCATTAAGCTGTTATAAGCAGTCCCCACTCTTAGATCGAGTCCGCCTGCACTTGGATGACAAGCAATACAGCCTTGTGAAGTCCAAATAGGCTCTACCTGTTCCGAAAAACTAATCGGCTCCTCCGGATCAACCGGATCCCCGGTATCCGGCGTTATATATTTATAGTCGCAAGCAAATGCTACAGCCAGTAACAAACACATTGCAAACCATATTTTCTTCTTCTCTTTCATTGAGTTGATAAGTTTAGTGAATAATTAAATTACATTGACTGACTTGATTTTTACAAGTCAGTCAACTGTTACTTTAATTAGTACCTAAGTATGAACGAGCTGCAACAATCAAATCCTCAATGTAATGAGGGTTATGAATACCATAGCTTCCATCATTTTTAACCAGTGCATAATTCCAATATGCAGCAAGCTGTTGATGAGTCCAGGTTCCTCCAATTAAATGACCTTCTTCATCCATGATCCCTGCATCCATTAAATCATCACCTAACAGATCTAACATTGCCTTAGTAGACACCATCATTGCATTTAAATCTATTGTTGCACCATTATCAGTATGACATTCATTACACTTATCAAATGGAATCTCATCATCAGAATTTCTTAATGCCATTGAGTGTCCGCCTACATATACACCGTAATTACCAGTTGCAGGTGTAACATATTTAGATGACATATGACAACTCTTACAACTATGGTGACCTTTATCATCAGAAGGAGCTGTTGGATCGGTCGTTCCTATATAACCACCAACACCACCAAAAATAGCACCCTGAGCTCCATAGTGTGGCCCCCAATGACCAGCTGCACCAGCTGATATATCAATGGTTCCACTTTGTGAAGGATCTGGCTGACTATCGCCTCTATGACGTGGTTGATGACACTTCGCACATGTATTACTGGCTCCTTCTGGATCTGACCATTGGTTAGTCATATCAACCACTAAATCGGTAAATACGTCATTCTCATTTAAGTATAAATCAACTTCAGTATAATAGTGTAACTCATAATCATCTTGTGTATAAGTTTCGTGAATTTTATGACATGTATAACAGCTCATTGGTGTTACTTTATCATGTATACCGCCATAATTTGTACCATCATCAACTGCCTTCTTAAATCCATCATGAGAGTGACACATCGAACAAGAACCGCCGGCATAATTACTACCATAACCTGTATGTTCTGCACCTTCAATAAAATGTGCTGAATGCTCAAATTGATTCATCTTAAGCTTAAGATCTGTATCATTTTTATGGCATTCCATACAAGTTGAATTCCCATTTGCACCATCTGTCCCATCTGTTCCGTCAACTCCATCTATACCATCTGTCCCTGGAGGGCCTTGAGGTCCTTCTTTAGTACAACTGACTAATACTATTGCAAAAGCCATTAATACAAGGCAAATAATCTGATTTATTCTTTTCATAACTTCTGGACTTAAATAATAATAGCGTTTAAAAATTACTGTTAACAATTTTAAACATTTTAAGCCGCACTAGCACGATGTAACTTAACCAACTAATAATTGATAAATGTCAACACAAAACTCATTAATGCTTATTTTACAGATAGATACAATAACAAGAATCATTAAAGAAGTTTAGAGCTATTTATATTTAATCCAACTAAACAGCTAACAGCCAATAAATAGATTCGTTGCCACCAAAATAACTTTATCGTACTATGTATTTTGGAAATTAGTTAAAACTTCTTAATTTCATAACCGATCCTATTGTCAATAATCTGTAACCCATGACTTACAAAGACAAAGAAATTACCGGCTGTAACAGTTGCCATATCAAGTTTTTTGGTTTTGATATGCTTAATGAAGATGAATTGAAAGCCTTTAAACATTCGCATTGTAAAGTGGAATATCAAAAAGGTGAAACCATTATTAAAGAAGGTACGCGGTGCAGTAATATCATTTGCATTAAGCAAGGATATGCTAAGCTCTATATAAAAGGTCTTGAAAACAAAAATATTATCATCAAACTATTAAAACAAGGCGATTTTATTGTGAGCCCTGGTTTGTTTACAGATAATCTAAATCATTTCTCTGTTAGTGCAATCACCCAAATGGATACTTGCTTAATTAGCATTGATGCTTTTACAAATGCATACAGAAACAACAATCGTTTTGCCGAACAAATCCTAAAGCTTAACCATCAGATTACAAACGACTTATATAGTCAGCTCATCAATTTTTCTCACAAAAAAATGCCTGGCAGGGTAGCCAATACGATTATTTATCTCGCTGAAAATATTTATCAATCCCGGAAATTTCACACGACACTTAGTCGTCAGGATATGGCTGATCTCTCAAGTGTATCCAAAGAAAGTTTAATACGTGTTTTAAAAGACTTTAAAGAGGATGGCATTCTCAGCATCAATGGAAATCAAATAGAAATCAACTCATTTAAGACCTTGCAAAATATTAGTCATGTTGGCTAGAATTACCCAGGGCTCCATCAATTTTCTTATTTATTCAAACATTTGGGTTGCAGCTGCTCTGTCATCTATCTGTTATTCTGTACAGATGATTACCCGCCAGATTGATAGCCATTATGTTACACTCTGTTTCAGCCTGTGTTTATTAGGCTATAATTACATTTATTGGTCTGCCTTTTTTCTTAACCAACAGCACTTAAATAATCATCGTTTGCAATGGATGAACGACAATAAAATTCCATCCCTAATACTATCACTTGTATGCATGTGGCTTTTACTAAGAGCATTTATTAACCTGGATCATTCAGCATTGCTTAAGATATTGGTTTGCATCATCTTGTCACTTTTATACAATTTTCCACTAAAACGGCAAATAGGATTAAGATGGATTCCTGGCTTAAAAATAGTTGTAATTGCAACGATCTGGACGATGCTTTCTGCCTGTTTACAACAGTGTACGATATTTATATCTGTCTCCATATTCGCGATGATCTTAGCAATAACGATACCCTTTGACATCAGGGACATCAACAAAGATCAGGCTAAACTTAAAACCTTACCACTTCTTTTGGGAATACACACAAGTGTAAGGTGGGCACAGGCTTTACTATTGACATTTTGCATTATCGTGGTCTTTAGCACTGATGCAGCATTTGCCATAATTGGCACTCTTGCATTTATAATACCCGGAATATTTATTTTAAACAGGTTAATAAAACCCGTTTCTGATCAGTACGTCAACTTAATCATTGAAGGCTTGCCAATTCTCTGGCTTATTTTATTGCTATTGACTAAAACGCAAATTCAAGACCTAACTTAAAAGCCCAGTTATCAATCTCCTTATCAAGATGGTAAGGCCCATATCGGTAATGAACCGAAAATCCATATCGGATCAACAAACTTGAGAACAAGTTCTTGATATACAATCCAGATTCATAAAATCCTTTATCAAACGCATTGATACCTTCAGGTGCCTGCCCCAACGCAATATTGGTTAAGAGAACCAATTCAGGTTTAATTCGATTATCAGTATTCAAAGCCAATGGAATACCATGTGTCAAATAAAGAGCAGCGAATTGATCAGTTCCAAACTCATTTAGACGCATCGTTCCAAAAGTATATGGTACAAAAATGGTGAATGACTTATAACTTCCCATCGCACTATAGAGCATGGTGCTGTTATAATCTCCCTCCAGCATACCACCTTCCACCCTGATTGTCGTATAGGTGGAATTAGAATAATTAAATTGCTTATGAATGCGACCTTCAAGCCGTTGGTATTCCGATGTTACATCACTCATCTCATTTATACCGGTAGCAGCATTTACCCAAACTACAGGCCATTTGGTCCCATTTGAAATCTTTCCAAATGGCGACTGGGTAAAGGTTTCTTTGTTGGCCCATTTGAGTTTTACGCCCGCCTCCATATAGCTATATGCTGAAGGCAAAACATCATCATTAACATAGATGTAATTGGATTGTGGCGTCATGTCTCCTGAGCTATAATAAACGCGCGTTTTAAAAGATTGAGCCCAACGAAATTCCAGCCCTGACTCCCATCCTTGATTAACATCCATTGTTTCGGTTAAAAAACGGCTAAATCGCTCACTTGAATTAGCTTTTACCCCATCAAGAAACTCATAACTACCTGTGGCATTTACGTCATCCTTATATTTGATGTACCATTTGTTTTCTTTGTTCTTTAACGGGTTAATAGCTAAAGTAGCACCATATTTGCTTTCTTTATCACCAAAACCATAAACATAGTAGCCACCGGTTGTGAAATTTTCGGATAAGGATGGACTTGTATACAGTCCCAACCCAAGCTTTAAGCCTTCAAAGTCGTTATAATCAATCAACTTGGATAAGTCAAGCTGTAATTTACCAATCGGAACAAAACCTTTAATTAACGAGGTTTGAGTCTTTAATATAGCATCCAGATGGTTTCTTCGCCCAATACTATCCAGATAATGATAAGTAAGTGAGTCACGCTTCGACAGAGGCTGATATCGGAAAGCACTTATATCCGGTGAGTCTGAATGACTATCCATGCCTTCAATGATAACGTTATCGAACTCTTTCTCATCAAACTCAGGTTGCGTATTAATGGCTGTTACATAACTCTTACCGGTACCAACTATAGGAAATGGTAATCGACGAGCAGCACCGATTTTACCAAACTCCAAACTACTTTCCAACTGTTTAGGAAACCATAAGCCATTAGCTAACGGCTGATAATTTTGCCTTATAAACAATCGCATGCCATTTTCGGTACCTGTAGTTCGAGCTGAAACAGTTTTTATTGCAGATGTCTTTGCATCAATATGGAAAGTCCCTGTCAAACCACGGAAATTACGATCCACCTTGGGACGGTATGAAATATAAAAAACCGTGTCGCCAATGGCATTCACCAAAGTTTCTTCCAGAATAAACACATAGGATGACAAGCCCGGTTTTGAAGCCGGATTCAAATACGAAATGCCTAATAGTTTTACTTCCTGATTATAGAATGAGAAAGGTTGTAACATAGCCGGGAAAGAGGCTAACAATGGATCTTTAAATCCACTCACCCGACCCGATATTATCTTTTCTTTACCAACGCCCTTTTTCCAATGTTTTTTCTCCGATACTGATTCGAATAAAAATAGATAACTATCATTTTCCAGACCTAAAGAATCACGCATTTCCCTTTTTTCGGTCGCATTTAGCTGCGTTGGCCAATCAAAATCAAGCGTCATTTTATGATACATGATGCAGCTAAAAGGATCATAATTATCCGGATTATGTGCTTGTCGATTCGCAATCACCCGGCGCATAATAGGCAAAGCCGGATTTTCCGAGGGTGTTACATCAATGGTCGGTAAATTATACTCTAAAGGTTCTAAATATATGATCTGCTTATCCAAAACCCTTGTAATCGTTGTATCTTTATATCCTATACAACTAACTCTTAACTCACTGATAGACACACCTGAAACTATTGTATACTTACCATCTATATCGGTTACGGTACCAGCACCCTGGCTGTATACAATATTCGCAAAAGCCACTGGTTGTTTCGACAAGGCATCTTTCACCAAACCACTCAACTGCTGAGCATTGACTAACGTTGATAGCAATAATAACTGGATGCTTACGAATACTAAAGGTTTTTTCATAAAACACGAATCAGGTATGATTTATTACCCGAAATTACAAAAGGCTTGGTTAATAAAAAAAAGAAACCCTCATTTCTTATATGAAACAAGGGCTAAATTCTTATCAATTACAGCTGGAATTATTTTAGCATTCCAGCTTTTAATCGTGTTACTTCTTTGGCTGATAAATAACGCCATTTTCCGCGTGGTACATTTTTCTTTGTCAATCCTGCAAAGTATACACGGTCTAACTTTACCACTTTGTACCCAAGGTATTCAAACATACGGCGCACAATTCGGTTACGTCCCGAGTGAATTTCAATACCTATCTGAGTTTTATCCTCTTTCTCCACATAACTGATCGCATCTGCATGTATTGGTCCATCTTCCAAGGTTATGCCTTGTGCCAGTTGATCGAGGTGACTGGCAAAAACCGGCTTATCGGTAAATACATGATAAATCTTTTTAGCCCTGTATTTAGGATGTGTCAATTGCTTCGTTAATTCGCCATCATTGGTTAATAACAGTAATCCGGTAGTTTGCTTATCCAATCTTCCAACCGGATAAATTCGTTGATCGCACGCATCATCCACTAAATCCATAACGGTGCGTTTCGCATGCTTATCCTCAACAGTAGTCACATAGTCCTTTGGCTTATTAAGCAATACATACACTTTCTCCTCCGGATTGAGTCGCTGGTCTTTATAACGAACATCATCTTTAAAACTAACAGTGGTACCCAGCTCGGTCACAACTTTACCGTTAACGGTAATCTCACCTTTCTTTATCAAGTTATCTGCATCTCGTCTGCTGCATACTCCCGAGTTAGAAATATACTTATTCAGGCGCATTTTATCTGAAACCGTTTTTTGTTCAGGTATATCCTTTTTAACCAGTTTTTTTCTGGAAAAATCAGGTGTCGATTCTTCTGATTGATTGCTTCTCTTACCTTGATCTGAGAAACCATCTCCCTCAAAACGTTTTTTAAAGCCTCTTTTATTATTGTCTCGTCTCATCTTCGTGCTAAAATGTACATCTTAATTAAGTTACAGATGTAATTGTTTGAATTTGCAAAGGTGATAAAAATACGGCGATTTTAAAGTTTTATTAAAACAAAAACTCATCTCAGCTCACACAAATACTTTAAAATTTGTAATTATTAAAAAATGCCTCAATTTTGCATCATTATTAAAACAGGAAAAAATGACATTAATTAAATCTATTTCAGGAATTAGAGGAACTATCGGAGGCCGCGCTGGAGAAGGCTTATCTCCACTTGATGTTGTTAAGTTCACTTCAGCCTATGGTCAATGGGCTAAATTGCGTCATCAGGGCAAATTAAAAGTTGTTGTTGGGCGTGATGCGCGTATCTCGGGCGAGATGGTTAATAACCTGGTTGTTGGTAGCCTACAAGGACTTGGAATTGATGTTATAAATATAGGTCTGGCTACAACCCCAACCACTGAAATTGCTGTTACTGAAGAAAAGGCACATGGAGGCATCATCCTTACAGCCAGCCATAATCCAAAGCAATGGAATGCCCTGAAGCTATTAAATGAGAAAGGCGAATTTTTAACAGCTGCCGATGGTGCAGAAGTTCTTAAAATTGCAGAAGATGAAAGTTTTGTTTTTGCGGATGTTGATGATTTAGGGCAAGTATCTGTCAAAGATGACTACACTCAAAAACATGTTGAGCATGTTCTTTCACTGAAGATGGTGGATGTTGAAGCCATTAAAAAAGCCAATTTCACTGTTGCCATTGATTGCGTAAACAGTGTTGGTGGAATAGCGATTCCTGCATTACTTAAGGCACTTGGAGTTAACAATATCATAGAGCTCTACTGCGAGCCAAACGGCCAATTTCCGCATAATCCGGAGCCTCTGCCAGAAAACCTGACCGAAATATCGGACGTGATAAAAAACCAAAAAGCACATGTTGGTTTTGTGGTTGATCCTGATGTTGATCGCCTGGCTATTATTAATGAAGATGGCTCTATGTTTGGTGAAGAGTACACATTGGTTGCCGTTGCTGATTACTTATTGGCACACCAGGCAGGTAATACGGTATCAAACCTTTCTTCATCACGAGCATTGGCAGATGTTACAGAAAGTTATGGTGGCAAATACGAACCAGCAGCCGTTGGTGAGGTAAATGTTGTGGCCAAAATGAAGGAAAACAATGCGCTTATCGGTGGCGAAGGTAATGGTGGAGTTATCTACCCTGAGAGTCATTATGGCCGCGATGCACTGGTTGGTATTGGATTGTTCCTTACTCACCTTGCAAAAAGCAATATGAAATGTTCAGAATTGCGTGCCAAATACCCTGAATACCACATCTCTAAAAATAAAATTGAATTAATACCTCAGATTGATGTTGATGGTATTTTGAAAAGCATTGAAGATAAATACCAAAAGGAGAACATTAATACTATTGATGGCTTAAAAATTGATTTTCCTGACAAATGGGTTCAACTACGTAAATCAAATACGGAACCAATTGTGCGCATTTATGCGGAAGGTAAATCGATGGAGGCTGCTGATGATCTCGCACAAACGATTATTAATGATATTAAGTCCTTGATATAAGGATTGAGATAAACAACATTAATATGAAGTCCGTTTTGATAACGGACTTTTTTTTGTGCTTATTTTTAGTTTCTAGGTTAAACAAGGTTAATTGTATCACTTATCAATTCATTTTTTAATAAGTTTGAGCTATTAATATCACTTAACTTTTAATCTATCGTGTTTTATGAAAGTTAAAACCAAGTATCTATACACTGGTTCTTCAATTGCCATATTAGTAATTCTCCTTATCATCATCCTACCGAAAGGTACTTCTGATTCATATATTAAAAGCAAAGCTCATTATGGCACATTTAAGGGTGTTGTTTTTACATCCGGACAGTTACAGGCCAATCAATCGATTACCATCAATGCGCCTGAAGAGCTTTCTGCACAATTTATTCAGGTAAATGATATTGAGATTACTTCGCTGGTTGAGGAAGGAACTGCTGTTGATTCGGGCGATTTTGTTGCATCTCTGGATCATGCAGCAGTCAGTGAATTAATAAAAAAAGCTAATGAAGAGCTGGAAAAAGCACAAAGTGAGCTAAACGATGCCAAGGCTGATACCAGTATCAACCTGACCAACCTGAGAGATGAACTTTTAAATGCGAACGTTACCCTGGAAGAAAAGAAGTTGATTGCTGATCAATCAATTTATGAATCCCCATCTGTGGTGCGCCAGGCAAAGCTTGATGTTGAGCGCAGCCAAAGAGATTTGGAGCAAAAGGTTCGCAATTACGACCTGAAAGTGCAGCAGGAAGCCCATAAAGTTTTTAAAGCCAAAGATAAATACAGACGCGAACAGCAGAAAGTCGACAACTTTAATAAATTGTATAATGCACTGGAAATAACAGCACCATCTGCAGGCATTGTCATTTATAGCTTTGACCGTATGGGATCAAAAATTAAGGTTGGATCGAAAGTTAGCAGATACTCACCGCAAATTGCCGAGTTGCCAGATCTGAGAACACTGACATCAAAAACTTTTATTAACGAGGTTGATATTTCTCAAGTCAGTATTGGACAAAAGGTTAAAGTCGGTGTTGATGCCTTCCCTGACAAACAATTTACAGGCACCGTTACCAATGTTGCCAATATAGGCCAGGTGATACCAGGCGGAGATGCGAAAGTGTTCGAAGCTTCCATCCGCATTGATGGTAGTGACCCGCTGCTAAAGCCGGGAATGACAACAAACAACCGTATTATCACTCACGCTATTGATTCTGTATTGTACATTCCGCTTGAATCTGTATTTACACTTAATAACACCTCAGTGGTTTATGCAGACGACAATGGAAGTATTATCATTAAAGAAGTTAAGACGGGTGCTGAAAATGAAAATTACATCATCATAGAAAAAGGCCTTGAAAAAGACGAAACAGTTCTGATGAACAGTCCTGATGAAATTGAAAAGCTGGAATACATCCCTTTAAATGATTAAACCCTAATCTGGACAAGCCAGAAAAATATAAAGTATCAAGTACAAAGTATCAAGACTATTTACAGCATGCTTAAATATTCTACAAGAAATACACGAACTTCAATTTTTTAGATGCTAATTCTTATGCATAAATTAATATCATTATACAGGCGCTACATTCATGATGTGCAAATTGCATTAGAAGCATTAGTGGCTAATAAAGTTAAATCGTTGCTTACTGCCTTGGGCATCATGTTTGGTGTAGGCGCCGTTATTAGTATGATGGCCATTGGTAGAGGTGCACAGGCTGAGGTATTGGCGCAAATTGAAATGATTGGTGCGAATAACATCCTTATAACACCAGGTAATCAATCAGACGCTAATAATGCAGACAATGAGAGCTCTATTCGTCAGGTTAACTTATCGAAAGGGCTCAACTTAAGCGATGTGATGGCGATCAACGAGGTATTGCCGACGATAGCAGCATGCAGCCCGGTTATCAATAAGTCCAGCACAGTATTATACAAGTCCAAAACGCAATCCGTTTTAATGCATGGTGTTATCCCATCTTTTTTTGAGGCTCTAAATATGGAGATGACCATTGGCCGGTACTTCTCAAATAGCCAGACTGAAAATGGACGTGCCGTTTGTGTGATTGGTTATGATATTTACCGAAACCTTTTTAATAATTCAAATCCCATCGGAAAGTATATTAAATGTGGCCGTGTATGGCTTAAGGTGATTGGGGTAATCGAAGACAGACCGTCTGTATCTGGTAGTCCGGGAACGGATATAGGTGCCAGCAACAATAAAATATACATCCCGGCACAAACAATGCTGATTCGATATAAAGACAAAGGCAAAGTCAAATCGGATGTTATGGAGGGCTTAACACGTGGTGGTGCGGCATTCATACATAGTGGCGGAGTTATTTCCCTTGGTAATTTAGGAGGTTCACCATCAAAATCAGACAACTCGAGTCAGCATCAGATTGATCAGATTGTTGTTCAGATTAAGGATTCGGAGCAACTCTCATCCAGTGCCAAAGTTATTGAACGCCTTATCCTGAGACGACACGCAGGTCAAAAAGACTTTACTATCACCATACCTGAGCTGCTGCTTAAACAACAGCAGGAAACTACTGACATCTTTAATATTGTATTGGGAGCTATTGCGGGTATTTCTTTAATCGTTGGTGGTATTGGCATTATGAATATCATGCTGGCCTCGGTGTGGGAACGTATCAAAGAAATTGGTACACGCCAGGCTCTGGGAGCCACTCAAAAAGACATTATTGTGCAGTTCCTGTCTGAATCGGTTTTAATAAGCATCTCAGGTGGTATACTTGGTATTGCTCTTGGTATTGCACTGGCGTACATTATTGAAATCAGTGCTGACATTGACACCATTATATCAGCCTTTTCAGTTCTGATTGCCTTTTTTGTTTCAGTGACGGTCGGCATTGTATTCGGCTATCTTCCTGCCAGACGAGCGGCTAATCAAGATCCAGTTGAATCATTAAGACATTAACCTTTTTTACTCGACAAAATGAAACATCTATATACACTGATACTGCTGCTTATCACATTAAATACATCAGCACAATCACCAGCGCCGCAACAAACCATGCAGCTAACATTGGAAGAAGCCATTACTTTAGCTAAACTGCAATCAATTAACAGTTTTAAGCATAAAAATATGTACCTGGTCAATTACTGGCGTTTTCGCAGTTACAAGGCACGTATGTTACCTAGCTTAAATCTTAATACAACGCCAGTTAAATACTCTGCAGCTAGCACGAAAACTTATGATAATAATGGAAAGCCTCGCTTTACATACAATGAATCAATTAATTCAAGTGCTGGTGTATCTGTCGATCAAAATATAAAGCATACGGGTGGTAAACTAAGTCTTCTATCCAATTTTCAAGGTATTTACAACCTCAACAATAACTCAGAGGACAACGGATCCTACAATGTTGTACCAGTTAGCATCAGTTTAACTCAGCCATTAAATGGCTATAATGAATTTAAATGGGAGTCAAAACTGGAACCTTTGGCTTTTGAGAAAGCACAAAAAACCTTTCTTAAAGAAATGGAATCCCTTTCTGAACAAGCTGTCAATGTATTTTTTGGAACGGTGAATGCTGAGATAGGTTTAAAAATAGCAGAAACAAATCTGGCTAACGCTGACACACTGCATCGCATTGGGAAAGGTCGTTTTCAAATAGGTACCATTACTCAAAATGATTTGCTAGACCTTGAGCTGACTTACCTGAATGCGAAGATGAGTAAGACAAAAGCTGAATTAGATTTGCAAAGAGCTCGGCATCAACTCAACTCTTTTTTAAGTCTTGACAAAGATATTAAGATCGTACCAATTATACCTGATAAGATTCCTTCATTAAAAATTGAAACTGGCCAGGCCCTTGAATTGGCAAAAGAAAATTCACCCGAGATATTGGGCTTTGAGGAACAGCTAATTTCAGAACGACAAAAGGTAGCACAGGCAAAATCGACTAGTGGCATAACAGCCCAGCTATCAGCTGATATTGGCATCAGTAAAAACACAACCAAATTAGAAGAAGCGTACGCCAGCCCTTATAATGACAACAAGGGTGTTGGGGTGAGTTTACAAATGCCATTAATTGATTGGGGTAATAGAAAAGGCCAGATACAAATGGCCAAATCACAAAAAGAAGTAACCGAGGCATCTGTCCGCCAATCACTAATCGACTTCGAGCAGAACATCATCATGCAGGTTCTGGAGTTTAACCTTCAGGAAGAGCAAGTAACTATTGCAGCTAAAGCCGACACAATAGCCCAGCGTGGTTATGAAGTCACCAAGCAACGATTTTTAATAGATAAGGTGGATGTACTGAAACTCAATACTGCCCGTAATTCATTGGATAATTCCAAGCGATCTTATATCAACGCTATCCAAACTTATTGGAGTGCCTATTACAACATTCGTAAATCAACGCTTTATGATTTTGAAAAGAACCAGTATTTAACTGAGGATTTTGACGCTCTGCTTCAACAATAACGCAAATATCCAAACATGCAACTTCAACGAAAATATATCATCCTTCTCATTTTAGTGATTGCCTGTTTAGCAATCTTTTTCTGGCCTAAAGATGACAGTACGCGACAAGTTGTGCTTGTTCAAAAAGGGCATTTTAAAACAAGCATCACTGAAACCGGTGAGTTAAAAGCTGCTAAGGCTGAAAATATATTAGCCCCACATGCTACTATTAAAGATGGAAACTTCCTGCCTGGAATGGACATTATTGATTTGGTGCCTGAGGGAACAATGGTAAAGAAAGGCGACCGTGTGGCTACGCTTGATCCTAAAAATGTCATAAACATGCTCAATAATATTGACATGCAAACAATGACCATTCAACAAAGAATAGAACAAAGCAAACTCGACTCCAGTTTTTCACTGAATCAGGCGCGTAATTCTATCCAGGCAATCAGGGAACAAGTAGGCGATGCCAAGTTAAAGGTGGATCAATCAATTTACGAATCTAAAAGTGTTCAGCGTCAGGCACAGCTAGACCTGGAAAAAACACAACGAAAATTGAACAGTGAACTTCGTAACTACGATCAAAAACAACGATCGCTAAAAGCTCAGTTAGAACGCGAAACAAAATACCTTAATAATTACATGGCCGAGGTCAATGGCATCCAGTTATTATTATCGCAAACAGTGGTTTTAGCACCCACCGAAGGTATGGTCATCTATGCCGATCGTTTCGGTATGAAAACCCAGGTTGGATCTACAGTTAATAACTGGCAATCCGTTATTGCCACCCTGCCCGATCTGCGATATATCAAATCTGTCGTTATGGTTAAAGAAACCGACATCGCTAAAATAAAAGTTGGCCAGACAGTAGATATTAAGATCGAAGCCTTACCCGGCAAAACCTTTAATGGTATTGTAAAAAAGATTGCAAATATTGGAAAACAAGTAGTCAATCAACCTCAGATCGTGTTTGAAGTAAGCATCGATGTGAGTGTTCCAAACGCAGAACCGCCGTTTGAGCTGATGCCAAACATGACATCTACCAATGTAATCACCACCGGCGAATGGGATAATACGCTTTTTATCGACAAAAGATGCGTGCATGCCAATGACTCCATTACTTATGTTTGGAAACGAAAAGGCACCTCTTTTAAACAACATTCGATAACCATCGGAGCCGAAAACAAAGAGTTTATTCAAATACTCGATGGCCTGGAAGAAGGAGATAAAGTGCTATTGAACTAAGCTGTTTAATGACTTGAAAGACATCGCCGAAGCATTATACGACACTTCTGCATAATCCGTCTTCGGTCATCTGTCATCCGTCCTTAGAGACACTGTTTCACAAATTGTGTAAACTCTATATTACCTGAAGGAGTCAATGCAATATCCAGAGGTATCTCTAAGCCGTCCATAGATGCCTCCATAACATCCGATGACGCTACAGAGACCGCGGCTACAACTTCACGGTTTATGCTGACACCCTCGCAATGTATGGAGTCTGCTCTATAAAGCCCAGAGGTATCGCCGGAAGGTTCGAAGTTATCTCCACGTCTTGTGCAGTGCCTCTGCATCATGCGCAGGTATCTCTATAAAACACAGGAGTATCTCTATGCTTTTCAAATATATCCCCGCAATCTGAAAAGGTATCGCTAAGCCATTCGAAGACGCCTCTGAAGAGCTCAGAGCTATCGCCAAACGATTCGGTGGCATCGCCGAAAGACTCAACGACAGCTCTCCATCATCCATCTTCGGTCATCAGTCTCCCCATCAAACATCATAAATCGTAAATCATAAATCCTTCCGTTCATATTCAAGGCTCGCATCTTAACGTACAGCTAAACTATTAAGCTGCGATCCTTTTTCGCTAATTAGTCGCTCACAACAATCTGTGGCCTTGGATTTTTCTCATCGTTCAACTCTGAACTCCAAACCCAAAACTATTCTCTTCACTCCCTTCTCACCTCTCACCTCTCATTTCTATTCAGCTTCAAGCCTCGATCTCCCGTCTTCTGTCTTCGGTCTCCCATCATAAATCGCAAATCATCACTCATAAATCAAAATCCTTCTTGCCAATCTGTCACACAACCTGACAAACTTCTTACTGTTTTTTCTGCCGCCCTGTCAATATTGCGCAAAAAACGACACATTATCTTTTGGCACACCAATTGAAGAATAGCTCACCGTGATTTTGAAATAATTAAAAGAATAACAAGATAATTACATATTACAATGGGAAAAATTATTGGTATCGACTTAGGAACAACCAACTCATGTGTTTCTGTAATGGAAGGAAACGAGCCGGTTGTGATTCCAAACAGTGAAGGAAAAAGAACAACTCCATCAATCGTTGCTTTTGTTGAAGGTGGCGAGCGTAAAGTAGGTGACCCTGCAAAACGTCAGGCGATCACTAACCCACAAAAAACGATTTATTCAATCAAGCGTTTTATGGGTTCTATGTACGATGAAATTCCTAACGAAGTTTCTCGTGTACCATATGAAGTAGTTAAAGGAGATAATAATACACCTCGTGTTAAGATCGATGACCGCATGTATTCGGCTCAGGAAATTTCAGCGATGACACTTCAGAAAATGAAGAAAACTGCTGAAGATTATTTGGGTCAGGAAGTAACTGAAGCTGTTGTTACAGTACCTGCTTACTTTAACGATGCTCAGCGTCAAGCAACTAAAGAAGCTGGTGAAATTGCCGGTTTGAAAGTGAGCCGTATCATCAACGAGCCTACTGCTGCTTCGTTAGCTTATGGTTTGGATAAGATGGACCGCGACATGAAAGTTGCTGTTTTCGACCTTGGTGGTGGTACTTTTGATATCTCAGTTCTTGAATTAGGTGATGGTGTATTCGAAGTAAAATCTACTAACGGTGATACTCACCTTGGTGGTGATGACTTTGATGATGCAATCATTAACTGGTTGGCTGATGAGTTCATTAAAGACGAAAACATCGACCTACGTAAAGATCCAATGGCACTTCAACGTTTAAAGGATGCTGCTGAAAAAGCTAAAATTGAGTTGTCTTCGTCAACAAGTACTGAAATCAACTTACCATACATCATGCCTGTTGATGGTATTCCAAAGCACTTGGTACGTTCATTGTCGCGCGCTCAGTTCGAGCAAATTGCTGACAGCTTAATTCAACGCACTTTAGAGCCTTGTAAAGTTGCTCTTAACGATGCTGGTTTAACGCCTTCGGATATTGATGAAGTGATTTTAGTAGGTGGATCTACACGTATCCCTGCTATCCAGAAAATTGTTGAAGACTTCTTCGGCAAAGCACCTTCTAAAGGTGTAAACCCTGATGAAGTAGTGGCTGTAGGTGCTGCTATCCAGGGTGGTGTATTAACTGGTGAAGTAAAAGATGTACTTCTATTGGATGTTACTCCACTTTCATTGGGTATCGAAACCATGGGTAGCGTGATGACGAAGTTGATTGAAGCGAATACGACGATTCCAACTAAAAAGTCTGAAACATTTACAACGGCTGTTGATAACCAGCCATCTGTTGAGATTCACGTATTACAGGGTGAGCGCTCAATGGCTAAAGACAACAAGACCATTGGTCGTTTCCACTTAGATGGAATTCCACCGGCACCACGTGCAACACCACAAATCGAAGTTACTTTTGATATTGATGCGAACGGTATTTTACACGTAACTGCTAAAGATAAAGCAACAGGTAAAGAGCAAAGTATCCGTATCGAGGCTTCTTCAGGTTTATCTGATGACGAAATCAAGCGTATGAAGGATGAGGCTGAAGCTAACGCTGAAGCTGATAAGGCAGAAAAAGAAAAGATTGATAAGTTGAACGGTGCTGACAGCATGATTTTCCAAACTGAAAAGCAATTGAAAGAGTTTGGTGACAAATTGCCAGCTGACAAAAAGCAACCAATCGAAGCTGCTCTTGAGAAGCTTAAAGAAGCCCACAAAGCTCAGAATATTGAAGCTATTGACGCTGCTACCAATGAGTTAAACACTGTATTCCAGGCGGCATCTCAAGAGATGTACAACGCCAGCCAGCAGGCAGGTGCCCAAGGTGGAGCTCAGCCAGGTCCTGATGCAGGGGCTCAGCCAGAAGGTGGTAAAGATGACGAAGTAACTGATGTTGACTTTGAAGAAGTAAAGTAATCACCACTGATATATTTTATATTAAAAGTCTCCTTATTAAGGGGACTTTTTTTATATTTTTGAAGCCTGATTAATTCAATAAGTGCGCCTAATGTGGTGCATAATTTAACAGAGGAATACAACAAAATTTGAATGTAATGATGAAGATGAAATTAATCTTTCTTCCCGTAATACTATTGATAAGCAGTTTATCACTATCTGCTCAAACAGATGTTTTTGGTAACCGCATACCTTCAAAGAAACCTGCTGTTAAACCTTTACCGGCGCATTACAACCAAACTGATGCCAATGGCTTAAAACAAGGGCC
Source organism: Saccharicrinis sp. UBA6048 (assembly GCA_002429115.1). Classification (GTDB taxonomy): domain Bacteria; phylum Bacteroidota; class Bacteroidia; order Bacteroidales; family Marinilabiliaceae; genus Carboxylicivirga. The sequence goes on from DIYS01000058.1 coordinate 22,468, forward strand.
TTGGGAAAAACGCTATACGGATGGCTCACCTCTTTACAAGGCTACATTCAAAGACGATACTCCTGTTGGAAGTTATACCCGCTATTATCCGAATGGAAAAATGAGCCTTGAGATCATTTATGACGAAAATGGTATTTATGGTGATGCCAAACTATTTAATGAGGATGGAAAATTATCATCCAAAGGAAAATATAAGGGTAAACTAAAGGATGGCATATGGAGTTACTATAATAAGTCTGAAAAAGTTTTGGCGACAGAGGAGTTTGTTGAAGGTAAAAACCATGGCCCGCATACCGTTTATTATGCAAACGGTCAGGTTGCTGAAGTAATAAATTGGCAGAATGGTCAAAAGCATGGCGAATGGCTAAAGTTTTTTGAAACAGGAGCTCCTTTATTAAAGACGCAATACCGTAACGATCAGCTTCAAGGTAAATACTTGTATTATTTCAACAATGGTCAGTTAGAAATTGATGCGAACTATGTTGATGATAAAGAAGATGGTACCTGGAAATTCTTCTTATCGGATGGAAAGGAAAACTATACACTGAAATACGATCGTGGCAGGCTTTTAAACCCTGAAGTACTGGATAAAATCAGAGCTAAAGAGGAATCAGAATTTAATGAGCAGAAAGATTCTTTAAAAGACCCGGAAAAGTTCAAAAATAACCCGGAAGCAATTATGCGTTAATAAAACGAGCCATTAAACGTTTGCATTTGGATGACAAAATTGGCGAGTTTACCGCCTGCATAAGACAGGCATATGATCATTGAAAGTAATTAGAATCATATGAAGTCGATAATAGCCATATTACTTTTCTCTTTGAGTCTGCCATTGATGGTACAAGCTCAAAATGGCTATTTCGTGACATTTACGGATAAAAACAACACGCCCTTTTCTGTTGATCAGCCTGCTGATTTTTTGTCGCAACGTGCCATTGAGCGAAGACAAAAACAAAACATTCTGATATCAGAAGAAGACTTACCGGTTAATCCGGCTTATACAGATAGTCTTCAAAAAGCAGGAATACACATCAAACACACCAGCAAATGGCTTAATGGCGCCATCGTTTTCGCCGATAATGAGGAATTAATGGATACGCTTGACCGTGTGTCATTCGTTAAGTCTGTTGATAAAACAAAAACATCGATACCTGTCAGTAGTCGGCAAAATAAACTTCAAACACCTGATGCTCCACTCAAAAGCGCTATGGCTGGCAGCTATGGCATGGCGTGGGATCAGATAAGAACCATTAATGCCCACAAATTACATGAGCAAAATTATAAAGGCGAAGGCCTATTGATCGCTGTTATCGATGCCGGCTTTTATGGCGTTGATGATTTACCGGTGTTCAGGCATCTTTGGAATGACAATAGAATTATTGGCACAAAAGACTTTGTCAATCCTCAATCTGATATATTTACCGAACATGCTCATGGCATGAACGTGCTGTCGATTATAGGCGGTAAGGACAATGATTACATTGGTACTGCGCCGGAAGCCTCCTTTTGGTTACTTCGTACGGAAGATGAACATTCAGAGTATCCGATTGAAGCTGATTATTGGGTTAGTGCAGCAGAATTTGCAGATAGTGCAGGCGTAGATATTATCAATACGTCATTGGGTTATTACGAGTTTGATGATCCTTCGTTAAACTACACTTACGATGATCTTAATGGTTTATCAAGGGCATCAAGAGCTGCTGACATAGCGGCATCAAAAGGCATGCTAATCATTACCAGTGCCGGAAATGAAGGCAATAAGCCATGGAAATACATAGGCATACCAGCCGACTCAAAAGAATCGATTACCGTTGGAGCTATAAAGGTCGACAGTACCAAGGCCAACTTTTCTTCTTTTGGCCCAACAGCCGATGGACGAATAAAACCAGATGTGAGTGCAATGGGTGTTTCTGTCGCAGTCCAGCATACCAATGGAACGATCCAAACCGGAAGCGGCACCTCTTTCTCAACGCCTGTTGTAACTGGTGCAGCAGCCTGTTTATGGCAGGCTCTGCCTGACAAATCGGCAAGTGAAATAAGAACGCTCATTATTGAACAGGCTCATCAGTCACAATCACCGGACAACAACATTGGTTATGGCATCCCCAATTTTGAACGATCCATACAGGTCAATGTTAATCATCATTCAACTAGTAAGAACTGGCAAATCAGTCCGAATCCGTTTAAGTCCTATTTTAAGCTACGATCAACAGATAACCATCAGTTAGTCAGGGTTGATATTTACGACATCATTGGCAACCACTTATACTCAAAGGTTCATCGCGGCTCAATCATCACAATTGATGAAGTGGCTCATTTTAAAAATGGTATTTACATTGTTATTGTTGAAACCGATGCTGGTAAGCAACATTTTAAAACGATAAAAACAAACAACTGATGGCAGATAACCACCTCTCACTCTTTGAACTCAACGAGCAGATAAAAGAGCATTTAAACGATGCCTTCCCAACTACTTTATGGGTGATTGCTGAAATTAGTGAGATCAGAACTGTGAGAAGCGGCCATTGCTATCTGGAACTGATTGAGAAAGATGATGCAGGTGATCAGGTCAAAGCCAAAGCAAGGGCTACCATATGGGCTTTTACTTACCGCATGCTCAAACCCTACTTTGAAACAACCACAAAGCAGGAGTTAACAGCCGGATTAAAAGTACTCATCAGGGTTAGTGTGGAATTTCAGGAAGTGTATGGCTATAGCCTGAACATTAAAGACATCGACCCAAACTTTACATTGGGTGACATTGCCCGCCGAAAAATGGAAGTCATCCGTCAATTGGAAGAAGATGGTGTCATCGATATGAACAAAGAATTAGAGCTAACAGATGTGCCACAAAAGCTTGCCGTTATCTCCTCTCCTACAGCTGCCGGCTACGAAGATTTTGTTGATCAGCTGGAGAACAACACAGAAGGATATAAAATTTACCACAAACTATTTCCTGCCATCATGCAGGGCGATGAGGCTGAAGACTCCATCATACAGGCTTTAGAGCGCATATATGAGTACGAAGATTTCTTTGATGCCGTTATTATCATTCGCGGTGGTGGTTCTTCGTCCGACCTGATGTGCTTCGATAACTATATGCTGGCAATCAACATTGCACAATTTCCATTGCCGGTTTTAACTGGTATCGGTCACGAACGCGACGAATCCGTTGCCGATATGGTGGCTCACACCCGCTTAAAAACCCCAACGGCCGTTGCTGAATATATTATAGAGCACTTCGAGCGGTTTAATGCCTATCTCCATGATTTAAAAGATCAGTTTATTGATGAAACAAAAACGCTTATCTCCAATGAAAAAAGAAGACTTGAAGTAGCAGCTCTTAAATTTCATCCTGTTGTTACCAAGTCACTCTCCAATTACAAGCAATTTAATATCGAAGCCGGTCAACGCCTCGATTTTGCAGTGAAAGGCTACTTCGACAAGCAACAATTGTTTTTCTCACGCACCAAAGAATCACTGAATTATCTGACTAAAAAGATTATTCGTAATGGTTTTAGCAACCTGGATTTCAGCAGCAAACAACTATCAATAGAAGTCAGTGCATTTCTGAAAAGTCAACATCAACAATTAAAACTATTGGATCGAACCATTAAACTAAGTGATCCGAAAAAATTGCTAAAAAAAGGCTACAGCATTAGTAAGATTAACGATCAACTGATAAAGGATGCTGATCAGGTTAAAGTTGGCGATGAGATGCAAACTCTCACACATAATGGCAAAATCATTAGCCGTATTGAAAAAATAACCCTTAAAAATTAATGCCGTACGTATCTTTTTTTCTATTTTGCAGCTGTAATTGCCTAACACAATCTCATGACAGCCAAACACCTAAAAAAGATTCTCTTCGTTGTATTCTTGTGTGGATTATTTAGCTATCCTCACCAGGTATTATATTCGCAGAATTCTGACAATCCAATTGACCTTATTAAACTTGCTGAAAAAGCGGAAAGCAGCCAGCAAACTGAGCTTTGTGAAAAAGCCATTTCTCTGGCCATAAAAAGCAAGGATCGCAATAAAATTGCGGATGTCTACCATAAAGCCGGGATTATTCTTTTTAATGCGAAGCAAAAAGTGCTTGCGACAAAATATCTCGAAAATGCCTTATTATATTCAGATGCTTTGTCCTCCCCAGATGATCATGGTAACATAGAAGAGTACCTGGGCTGGCTGGATGCCGACGATAATTTGTATGTCAAAGCGATTGAACACTTTGAAAACGCCGTCGAAATATTCAACAAAACAGGCAATGAGGAAATGCTGGGTAATTCGAAAAACAGCCTGGGTGCCATGCATTGGTACCTGAGAAACTATTCGGCTTCGTTAGACAATTTTGAAGAGGTATTATTGATTGGTAAAAAAACGAATAACTCAATACTCATCCGCAAAGCATTGACCAATAAAGGAGTTGTTCTTCGGCAATTAGCCCAATATAAGGAAGCGTTGGTATGCTTTGAGGAAGCACTGGAAGTCAATCAGGTGGATGGCGACTTAAAAAGCCGCGCCGCCTTATTGAACAACATCGGCAGCGTTAACACATCTCTAAACTATAACGAAACAGCACTTGGTAATTATAAAGAAGCTCTGGCAATCAATACACAGCTTGGCGATCAGGAAGGCATTAGAAATTGCTATAATAATTTAGGTGAAGTATTCCTCAATATGGGCAATACCATTCAGGCCTTAAAGAACTACCAAACATCCTTAGATATTACAATTAAAGAAGGCGATAGTGCCAAACTGGCAACATCATACGTCAATATCGGTCGAGTGCACCAGACCGAAGAAAAGTACGATAAAGCAATATCGTATTTTGAGAAGGCACTTAAGCTGATGCTTGACTTTGACGATCCTTCACTCAAAGCAGAGACCTTTCTCCACCTGGGGCAAACACTTATGGTCAACAAGCACTATAACGAGTCAAAAGAATACTTGCAGAATGCCACAGACATAGCCGAATCACTAAATGAAAAGGCTTTGCTGATTCAATGCTACAACAGTTTATCGGAATGGTACGGCTTGAATAACCTATACAAAGAGGCGCTCGACTACAAAACAAAATATGCGGAGCTAAAAGATGAAATAACCGACGAAAAGGCCATGCTTAGCAGCGCGCGTATGGAAGCCGTTTATCGCCTGTTGAAAAAAGAGGAGCAAATATCCATACTGGAACACGATAACCTGTTGATGGACGCAGACCTGGCATTGGCACGTAATACACGAACCATCTACCTGGGATTAGCGGCCAGCCTGTTCATCATTGTCATTATCTTATTCCTGAACTACCGCATACGACGAAAAACAGAACGATTGCTCAAGGACAAGAATCTGGAGTTAAAGCAACTGAATGCCACCAAAGACAAGTTTTTCTCTATTATCGCACATGACCTAAAGAGTCCGTTCAGCTCATTGATGGGCTTTGCTGAGATGCTGACCTTAAATGCCGAATCGAAAAATACCAAAGAGGTGGTTGAGTACTCAAACATCATACACAACTCAACTAAGCGACTATTAGGACTGGTTGAAAATTTATTACAATGGTCGCGCACACAAATTGGCACCACCAAATACACCCCGTCAAAGCTGGATATCTCCATACAAACGCACAATATTGTTTCTCTGCTACGACTCAATGCTGAGGAAAAAGACATTGTCATCAGTCCTAAGATTGCGCGTAATCTGGAGGCCTGGGCTGACGAAAACCTTTATAATACCATCTTACGAAACCTGATTAGTAATGCGATTAAATTCTCTCGCGTTGGCAGCATTATTTATGTAACGGCAGGCATCAAAAATGATTGTATTGAAGTGTCGGTAGCCGATTCGGGCATTGGCATCCGACAGGAGAATCTGGAGAAACTGTTTATGGTTGATTCGGCATTTACCACCAAGGGAACACTTAACGAAAAAGGTACCGGCCTTGGGCTTGTTTTGTGTAAAGAATTTGTTGAAATCAACAAAGGAACCATATGGGCAGAAAGTGAATTGGAAAAAGGCAGTACATTCTATTTTACATTACCTTTGTACAAAACCAATGAAACTGGGACAGTATGACGAAGAAAAAACTTACCTACAACGAAGCCGTTAGTGAAATAGAAGAAATACTTCAGCAAATAGAGAATGAAGAATTGCAGGTTGATGAGCTTTCTGATAAAGTAAAGCGCGTAAATACATTGATAAAAAGCTGTAAGGATAAACTACACAAAACGGAGCTTGAAGTAGAGAAAATCCTTAATGATATTGAGGAACAGAAATAAAGGATTTCCTTTTCTTTGGCATTTTTCCTAAGAAACAAAAAACTAGTCCAATAGATGCTTCTACCCGCATCCTCGATGAATCTTCCCATCGCACGGGCGATGTTTCACCCACATTCATCAGCGTCACTCCAACGCCGGCTCGCCTATTGGACAGGCCACCTCACTTTCGAAATTTCATTTCAATTAAGAAGGACGTCTTCAATTAACACAAATAGTTCTGCAATGCGGAACTAAAAAATTGGTGAAATTCGTGTAATTCGTGGATATTAGGAAAAAACTAATCAATATCCTTAAAACGATTTCCTTGTAGTGAAAATTATAGAAATCACCTTTACGATTTTAACCACCTCCCCATTTCGTAGGACTACTACTTATGAAGGAGGAGCCCCGATGGCTATCTGGGGAACGCCTACCCATCCCCTCCTGAATTTTAGGAGGGGTGCCAACAGGCGGGGTGGTATATTTAATATCAAAGGCTATTTCTCTATCATAAAAATGGAATTTGCAGATGTTTAAATAATTAAGCTATCTTTGTTTGTAATCATTAAACGATATTGAGATGAGAGTAGAATACGACATTAAGTTGGGATTCAAAGACGTCATGTTCAGACCTAAGCGATCAACCCTTAAGAGCCGATCGCAGGTGAACCTGCAAAGAACGTTTAAATTCATGCACACCAATATGGAGTGGACGGGCGTACCTGTTATGGCGGCCAATATGGACACGGTTGGTACTTTCGAAATGGCTGTCAAATTAGCAGAAAGTGAAATATTCACAGCCATTCATAAGCATTATTCTTTAGAAGAATGGAATTCGTTTTTGAGTAATGCTCCCCAAGGCATTGAAAACTATATTGCAGTCAGCACTGGTACCGGTAGTCAGGACTTAGATAAGGTAGAAGCTATTTTTAAAGCGAATCCACACCTTAAGTTCATCTGTATCGATGTGGCTAACGGCTATTCAGAGCATTTTGTATCCTTCGTTAAAAAAGCGCGCTCAATGTTTCCTGATAAGGTGATACTTGCGGGTAATGTGGTAACCGGTGAGATGGTGGAAGAGCTGTTGCTTGCAGGTGCCGATATTATTAAAGTAGGTATTGGCCCGGGTTCGGTATGTACCACGCGTGTAAAAACGGGTGTTGGTTATCCGCAGCTATCAGCGATTATTGAATGTGCCGATGCAGCGCATGGATTAGGCGGACAAATCATCAGCGATGGTGGTTGTGCTATGCCTGGCGATGTGGCTAAAGCCTTTGGTGCAGGTGCCGACTTTGTGATGCTGGGTGGTATGTTGGCCGGTCATGATGAGAGTGGCGGTGAAGTGGTTGATATTGATGGCAAGCAGTACAAGCAATTCTATGGCATGAGTTCAGCCACAGCTATGGATAAGCACGCGGGCGGTGTAGCCGAATACCGTGCCAGCGAAGGTAAAACCGTTCAGGTGGAGTACCGCGGGCCGGTTGAAAACACTGTTAAAGATATTTTGGGTGGTGTACGTAGCACTTGTACTTATGTAGGTGCCAGCCAGCTTAAAGAGCTCACCAAGCGTACCACTTTTATTCGTGTGGCCGAGCAGGAAAATCGTGTATATACGAAGTAATGCCCTTATAAAGATCTAAAAAAACCATTGGCGAATTGTCAATGGTTTTTTTTGTTTTTTTGCCATTAAACAGGCACTCTCCCTTCGCTAAGCGAAGTTTGCAACTTCGTTTTAATAACCATGTAGTTTAAAACTACAATCTATATTCGACGTAATTACACCACGATAGTCATCGTGGTTCGCCGAGCATACATAGTCATCTGAGCAAGGGTCGCTACATTTTAGTCAGTAAGGCCTCCCGGCCAGATTACCACTCATCACTCTTCACTTTTCACTTTTCACTCTTCACTTTTCACTTTTCACTTTTCACTTTTCACTCTTCACTTAATAATGTCCCAACAATTTAGCGACTTTATCCACTTGCTTACTTTTGTTCGGATCAATAGGCTTATTCGCCGATTTTGCCTTTAGCATTTCTTTTCTCAGTTCAACAAAGGCCTTTGAAATTTCAGATATATTTTGCTGACTCTTTACCAATTGTCGCTCCATATCTTTTAATTGAGTCGATTGACTGTCGAGCTGCTTCTGTAATTCAACGCGCTTAAGTCCACTTTCCGAAGCTTTTGCCTGAGAGCCTTTTAATTCATCCTGCAGCATTTTATTTCGTTGCTTGGCTTGTTTCAAAGAAAAGCTTAAGCTGGCGGTGTCTCTTTTCAAAGCAGTAACAGCACTCATGGTCTGAGACAGCTCTTCATTGGCCAGATATGAATCTATTTCTTTGGCTTTAAACTTATCAACCGTTTCTTCCAGTTTGGTATTCAATGCTTCGCTCTCATCCTTAAGCTGCGTCACCATGATCATCAGATCAGATATTTCATCTGTTTTAAGCGCATTGCTTTTCCCAAAATCATCCTTCATCGTTTCATAATCAGCAATCGTTTGATCCAGATTACTTTGTAGCTTTTCACTTTCTTCCGTCTGTGCTTTAAGGTTTTTTTCGAGATTGGCATTCTCTGAAAGTAATGCGTCGTACTTTTTCTTAGAAACAACACAGCTACTCATTATAAATGGTATGGCTAAGAATGCTATAATTACTTTATTCATATTTTTAGTTTTAAAGTTATTTCGTGTTTTAATCGTTATAAATATAGGATTATTGATAGAATTAATCACAGTTTGGCTTTTTATCAAATTTTATGCCTCAATTATTTCGTAACACCTCAGGTTG
>DIYS01000196.1 GCA_002429115.1 Saccharicrinis sp. UBA6048
ATTTGTTAGATAGAAGGTTATTATATCTATTACACCTTAAAAAAGGCTATCAGCTGCTGTAAGTTTTCAGCCTGTGATGATAACTCCTCAGCACTAGATGCCAACTCTTCTGATACTGTGGCATTTTGCTGGGTCACATTATTCAACTGTTGCATAGCATTATTAACCTGATCAACACCATTAGACTGCTCAATGCTGGCGGCTGTAATCTCTTGTAACAAAGCGGCTGTTTTTTCTATTTCTGGTATTACCTCGCTTGTAAGCTGCATAGCTTCATTGACTGCTTCAACACTATTGCCGGCTTTCAAAATAATTTCATCGGCCGCATTTCTGGATAGTTCAGCCAGCTTACGTACCTCACCGGCCACCACAGCAAAACCACGGCCATATTCACCAGCCCGAGCAGCCTCTACTGCAGCATTTAGTGCTAAAATATTAGTTTGAAAAGCAATATCATTGATAATACTGATCTTCTCTGAAATATCATTTATAGTTGTCTGACTCTTATATCCTGCTTCATTTACAATTTGAATGCTTTTGGACGACTGATCAGCTATTCTTGAAGTCTGCTGCGAATTGCTTGTGTTGCTCGATACATTACCGGCTATTTCCTCCATAGTTGACGAAACTTCTTCGATGGCAGAAGCCTGCTCACTGGCCGAGTTGGATAACTGCATACTCGTGGAACTCACCTGACTACTGGCATTTGTTATTTGTTCGGCCCCTGATTGTATTTCATTTACAACATCAAGTAGTTTTGACTTCATGCTTATAAAAGCTGTGTGCAGATCCCCAACTTCATCATTGTATGTTTTAATCTCAATATCTGTTCTCAAATCTCCATTGGCCATAGCATTAGCCAGCTGTACCATTCTTTCTACCGGTTTTAAGGTATAACCAATAAAACGATACAGTGCAATAACACTTAATAGTAGTGTGCTTATACCAATAATTATCAGTCTCCACATCAACTCATTGGCTCGTTCAAAAATATAGCTGTTTGGTATGGCAAAATAAATTTGCCAGGGTTCTGACGCTTCTCCAACCATAAGTGGAACATAAACTTCCAGGTATTCTTTTGTGTGCTTAATTTTGGTTTCTCCATTCTGAATCACTTTAAGCATGCTTTCATACTCATTTGGGTGGACATCCTTTAGCGTATGAAGCAGATGCTCAGGATGCTTTTTATCAGCCACATACTTACCTTCGTAGGATAAGATACTCATTTGATAGTTGCCTTCGTAATAATCACCCTTAGATACCAGTTGCTGCATAAAGTCTATCGAAAAATCAATTCCGGTCACTCCCAGAAATTCTCCGTCATTAACGATAGGAGCCATACAAGATATCATTGTTACATCGACCCCTTGAATTGGATACAGAATCGGTTCGGTAAGATAATCCCTCATCAATCTCTTGGGTTCCCAATACCAGGGACCTTTATCAGCTGTTTCGTACCCCACCAATACTTCAATTGACGATGCACCTGCATCAGCTTTTGTAATGTATGACATGAACCGTCCTGTGGAATCATGAGCTATCGCATTCACATAGTCTTGATCATTACCATCAAAAGCATTGGGCTCAAAAGCATACGTAAAACCAAGAAAATCGTCGTTGGAATATAGGACTTTCTTACCCATAGCCAGAGCTTGTATTCTTGATATCTGCCCTTGCATATCTTCTTGGCCTACTACTGACACCGCATTTGCCATAGCTCTGGCTGCATCTAATGCCAGCTCTAACTTGGCCTGTATAATTTTTGAGTATTTCTCGGATATTGAGATCGCTTTGGCCTCTTCTGATTTAATGGCTTCTTTTCGAAGCCTGTTAACACCAAAAACTATAAGAACCAATAGGGTAATTAAACCACCCAAACTAATGTAAATACTCAATCTGTGTTTTAATGAAACTCTTCTTTTATTCATTGGATTAATGATTTATAATGATATTCCTGCAACAAAAAACAAATCACGTTTTTTAGGATTGACAGACAACTCCAGATTAACAGGGATAGAATATTTTTCTGATAGCCTCAGGTTATAGCTGCTATTAACCCCAACATTGATTACTCCTGCACTGGAAGCATAGAAACCTTTAAATAATGTAGCACCACAGAACACTGACAAACTGTAAGTGTTAACTTTAAAAGGCAACGAAGCTTCGAGGTATGAGGAGTAATTCTGATTTTTCTGCTCATCTTTATCCGGTCCATAGATGATTGAGCTAAGTGTTAAGCTCATTGGAAAAACGTCAGATGACATGGTGTAAACAACAGATGTCTCTACTAAATGATTGGTCAGCGAATCGTTCCATTGAGTGAAATCATTGGCTGACATGTCTCTTTCGTCTTCTGTGTAAAAGTCATTTAAATTGAAGGTAAATGCTCCAATATTATACGACAAAAACAGATCCACTTCTGCATAGTTTTTAGAAGTGGCATATGCGCCCCATACCATCGCTGTGAGGCCATGCCAGTTGACCGACATATATGGTTGTACGCAGGGAGCGTCACAAAATAACATTCCGCGCCACACATAGCGGCTTTTAATATCAGAACCGGCATCAAATGCCATTTTATTAGACGCCTGAGCCTGCATAGTTATGCACAAACACAGGTATCCAATTAATACCCATACATTCTTCATCCCTTTCTTTTAGCTAATACATCAACGATACGCACCATACTAACCCACGTTAAATTCTTTCTTCTTTCAGACCCCATTTTAATTATCAGATGTATTAATTGTTTAGACAGCCGTAAACGTTATGTTTCTCTTAATGTTTGCCATTTTAGCATTTTTTAAGTAAAAAATTAAAACCATGAATAATCAATAACCAGCCCTCTTTTTATTTAAGACTATAATATTCAAGCCCTTTTAAAACATCCGGGTATTATTTTCGAATTTATATTAAACAACATGACTATAGTAATAACACTCTATTGCCTGAGTTGCCTACGTTAAGCGTAGCGCCTTGCGACGCTTTGATTATTCAAGATTACCCCGCTCGACGAAGTTTGCAACTTCGTCGAACTATTCCCGTAGTCTGCGACTACCATACTTTAATAACTGGTAATATCAATGGTTCAATATCCAACATTGCAGATAAGTCTGCATATTTCCTAACGCTAGAACATATAGCCTTCCTTGAAAGACTCATTATCATGGCAGTTACAAACTCTGCCGAGCACGCATTTTCAACCCAACGGATTCAAGGGTCAAGAATTCAAGAAATAAAGTTTAAACCGTCACAAATGTAAAAAGGGAATTATATAATTATTGCTGAGTTTCCTGATTTTGATGTTACTTCTACAAGCGAACTTAAAACAAGTTAATGTTGATACTTTGATATCATTATCCCATCTCTATTTAGATCAATTCTAAACTTTCATCATTCACCTAATTATGTTTGTTATTATTAATTGAACATTATACTTTCATATCTACTTAATAACTAAATCATAATACCATGAACAAAGAACACATCAAGTACTTTAGTATGTTTACAGAAGTACAAAGTACAATCGATGCGAGTGCAGCTATTTGGAGTCCGGTTCCGGCGATGTCAGTATTAAAAAATGAATTAGACGAAATTATTCAGCGGGTGGAAGCTCTTTACGGCGATAACTTTGACGACAGCACCTCTATCACCCGGCAGAAAGGCAACTACAAAGAAGTGATGATTAATAAATTGATGATCCTTATTTCTGCTGTGACCGTACTTGGTGAATTAAATGAGCAAGAAGATTTACTGGCTTTTAAAGGCTTATCAAAATCTGATTTAGCAGGTACCAAAGAATTGGAATTGGTCAACACCGCACTAGCCGTTATAAAAACGGTTCGGGCTAACCAGGAAGCATTGGCCGACATGGGCATATCAGAAGCCCAAATAACCGAAACAGAAACCAGTATTGACGATTTCAAGCAATTAATCGGCCAGGCCAGACAGGTGCGTAACTCGGTATATGCCAATATTAAAGAAGCAGACCAACTTATTGACGCAGGAAACGTATTGCTTCGGAATAAAATGGATAAACTAATAAAGATATTTGCGTTGAAAGAACCAAAATTCTTCGATTTGTATCAAAGAGCAAGGGTAATTATCAATTAAAACTTATTGTCATTGTTTTTCTTACGTCTAGCCCGGTGAATCCATCATCGGGCTATTTAATTTAATAAATAAATACACTAATCATAATACCATTATACCCAAATTCAAAAGGTGATTAATAAAATCATTACCCGGCATATCAAATTGCAAACTTTACATTACAAAACAAACAATAATTATATCCAAATGCTCTCCGGGTGTGCCACAATGTCCACTCCGACTGCCACAATGTCCATTCGGTGCATCCAAATGTAATCCAGGGATTACAAAATGACGATCTCGTGCATCCAATTGCTACCTCGGGATTACAAAATGAAGATTCGATAGACCGTTAAGCACTTCCTCTTTTACTTTATGGCTATTTTAAGGTCAGCGTCCTTGTTAACCATGGTGTAGCGGCATGTTCGGGTGTGCAAACAGCTTCTTCTGAATTATTTTTCGCCATTTTCTTACTTTTTTATCCCTACAATAGCCTGATAAACTGCATCAATAACTTCTCACTTACTAAGTAAGTGCCAGGTACATACTTGTTCAGGATTTATATTTAAAATAATTTTGCCGCAAGAATATAAAGAAACGACTATGGATGCAATAGAACTTATCAAAGAGCGACGCAGTGTGCGCAAGTATAAAAACGACAAGGTAGATCGCGATACCATGAAGGAAATTGTGGAATTAAGCAAATGGGCGCCATCATGGGCCAACTACCAGATAGCCCGTTATACCTTGGTTGATGACGAAACGGTGATCAAACGTTTAGCCGATGAAGGCGTTCATGGATTCTCATACAACATTAAAACCCTGCAAAATGCCAAAGGAGTTGCAGTATTGAGCTTTGTAAAAGGGAAAAGTGGCAAATTGGATACACCCAAAGGAAGTTACGAGCCATCGGCCAATAATGTATGGGAAGTGTTTGATGCAGGAATTGCCTGTCAAACCTTTTGCCTGGCAGCTCACGCCAAAGGGGTTGGCACTTGCATTTTTGGTGTGATCGACGATGAGAAAATCTCTGAAATCGTCAATTTACCAGCCGAAGAATCAGTGGCTGCTTTGATTGTGTATGGTTACGAAGATGGTGAACATGCCAAGCCAACTTCTCGCAAAGAAGTGGATGAGATCTTACGATTCGTATAATTCTCAAGATTGAACTAAAGAACTGAGCCGAATTATTACATGGCTCAGTCTCTTTATAACTAACCGTTAGGCTAACAAATCTTTCATTCCAAAAGCCGTAAGGAAACCTGCATGCTGCTCAGCCACTTGCTTATTGGCTTTCTCAATAAACTCACCTGTCATTGCATCTACAACGGTTCGGAGCGGACGTTGTCCCTTAGGTGTATCAATGAGCTTAAGCACAGCATCCGGCACCATTTGCGGATCGGGCTTTACAGCTTCAAACATCTGCCCCATTCCTTCACCAATTTGCTCAGGCAATTTAGCCAGGTCACCATAACCGTCAGTGACCGATTGATCTGACCCAAAAGCTACTTTACCAAATATCTCTGTAGGAAAAGCGCCGGGTTGTATCAACACTACATCAACACCTAATGGTCGCACTTCGTAATGCAGGCCTTCAGTAAGGCCTTCAACCGCAAACTTAGTTCCATTATAAACGGTCATAAAAGGCGCCGAAAAACGACCAAGCCCACTTGAAATATTAATAATCAGACCTTCTCCCTGTTTGCGCATTTGAGGCAAACTTGCCTTAGCAACCCGCCAAACACCCTTAACATTGACATCAAACATCTTTTCCAGATCGTCGGCAGTATACGATTCGGCTACGCCTCCACCATAAAATCCGGCATTATTAACCACCACATCCAACTGACCTTCCTTGGCAATTACATCGCCTACTACTTTATTTACACCATCACCATCCGTCACATCCAACTCCAGCACATTTATATTTTCAACAGCCGACAGCTCTTTTGCTTTCTCAGCATTACGCCCGTTTACATCTCGTATTGTGGCATAAACGGTGTAACCTTTGGCAGCGGCACTTTTAGCGGTTAAATATCCAAATCCACTATTCGTTCCGGTAATCAATACAACTTTCTTTCCCATTTCAATAGTATTTGTGGTTTAAAACTTAATTCACAAGCAAAACATCAACATCTACTGATTAGTTCAAAATCAAAGGGATAGAAAATGATACATTCATCTATTGGTGTGTTAATCTACAAATAAGCTCCTCCAAATGTGGGAACAAAGAAATAAGCTCATGGCGCGGTTTAAGCACGAAATCTTCAAAACTAAATCCTGGTGACACAGTACACCCGACCAAAGAGTAGGCATTTTTATTCACAACTTCAGCAGCAAACCAGCACCCACCACTGACCACAAATTGTGGTATTTCGTCATGTTCAAGTTGACGCCCTATGAGATGATTTGAATAATCGCCTTCGGGTGTTATTACATGAAGTCGAATGGGTGAACCATCATAGAAATGCCAGATTTCATCTTGCTTTATCTTATGAAATGCCGAAAAACTATCGGAAGTCAATAAAAAATAGATACAAGTCGAATAATTTCTGTTCCCTTGATATTCGTTACTTAAACTATCTTTCTTTATTTCTCCCACACTTCTGTAGGTTTCTTTGTAATAGCCACCTTCCGGATGTGGAGATAGCTCTAGCGATTTTATTATTTTGTCTATTGAATTCATATCTGCAAATATTACTATAAAATAAAGATTGATTAAAATTTCAAAATACAATAGCTTTAGACTGACAAATACAAAACCTAAAACTCCAAATACTAAACTCTATAACCCGTGCGTTACTTTATTCTTACTACCCTTATATTTTTTACCATTCAATTAAGTGCACAACTAACAGATACTATCCCTTCATCTAGTTTTGACAGACTCAGCATTGGATTTTTGAATGACTCCAACAACGGAGCACTTGCACCAAACAAGGATGATTACCGGACTATGGGCTTTGACCTGAGGTATAATCATAACAATAAACTACTTCTGGAATCTTGTTATTCAGGCATGACCAACAGAAGCCCGGGCAATCCAACAAACGAAGGGCGTCTCGATGAATTACTACTGCGAGCCAATTACAGAGTTTTTGAGAAACATCAAGTCAGCTTTTACCCGACACTTGGCCTGTTATTAAGCGGTGACCTCGGAGGTGAGAGCCTTCAGAACAGCATACATGAAGACGTTGACGAACCATTGGTTTTTCTGCCTTACGACTATGAAAGCATTAAAGTATCTGCCATCGCTGGCATTTTAATGCAACACACACATCAAATTTCCCATTCACATCTTCTGTCCGTGTTAAATCAATTAGATTTTTACCATGCCACTAATTACTCCACCTATTTCAATATAGGATCGAGCGTGGTGTATGGGCACACAAACAGCAACTATCTGTCATTTACACTGGGCTATCAGAGTAACAATATGTACGGATCAACCACTACAAAAGCTATAGCTGCCAAAGAAACCGGACTTAAGCTGAGTTTCTCGCAAAACATTGCCTGCTTTACTTTGGCGTATGATGTGTTTCCTTCAACCGGATATGGCTATGGTCGAATTGGTATTAACCTATTAAATACAGGTGACCAACAAGCATATACATCCAGCGATTTAACAGTTGATTTTAAAGCACTGACCGACAGGGGTGGCTATTATTCCAATTACAAATGGCAACTATTTACAATAGAAGACCATCCGATTAGTTCATCTTTGGGATATATGTATGGTACCTACACCAGTAAAACCATTGCATCGCACCCGCTTGCACGTGGCCAATACTGGCAGGCTAATCTGGGCGTAGAAACTTATCTTATTGATATCCGTCCCAGATTTCAGATCAATCCCTATCTCGGACTTGGAATAGGTGTTAAAAACGAATCGACCTTCTCTGGCGATGATCCTCAAATAGAAACACAGCATAGCACGTCGCCCTTAGCCTATTTTGAAGGAGGTATTCGAATTGGCAGTCCAGTTAAATTCATCTCAAAAAGTGCATTACTGGGCATACTCATTGGAGATATTTATACTCTCCCCTTCTCACCCAAGGAACAAATTGTTTATGACCAGACTATTGAATTTTTAAGACCAGACAACCAATTCTATATCGGACTTAGTTTTTCAGTGGATATGTAGATTAGTGTGTTAGTTTTTAGTCAGAAGTCAGTTGTTCAATTGAGCCGTGAGATGGCCAGGAATCACAAATTGCAACAATGCGTCCATCGTCAGTATGAAGAGCCCCTCACTAACGATTGAATTCATACTTCCACTGCTTGCCACCCTCGTTCTGACTTTGTACTATTCACTTTTCATTACTCACTATTAGTTTTCACTTTCTACTTACAACTCATTCCGTACATTCTTATTACCTTTAGCAGTTCATAAAACATCATTTGCAATTGAGTTTGAATAAGTACCTATGGAAAACACACGAAACCTCGTAATTATACCAACCTACAACGAAAAAGAAAATATCGAAGCCATCATACAGGCCGTTTTTGACCTACCACGACGCTTCGAAATTTTGATTATTGATGATAACTCTCCGGATGGCACTGCTCAAATTGTAAAGCAAATAATGCAGAAAAACGAAGGTCAATTGCATATAGTCGAACGTGAAGGAAAACTTGGGCTTGGAACAGCGTACATCACTGGTTTTAAGTGGGCCATAGAGCATGGTTATGATTACATCTTTGAAATGGATGCCGACTTTTCGCACCCTCCTAAAGACCTGCTTAATCTGCATGACGCCTGTTTACAAGGAGCTGATCTGGCTATTGGATCTCGTTATATATCCGGCGTTAATGTGGTTAACTGGCCTATGGGTCGAGTATTGATGTCGTATTTTGCATCGGTATATGTTCGGTTTATCACGCGCATGAAAATAATGGACACCACTGCCGGCTTCAAGTGCTACAGCCTCAAAGTATTAGAAACCATTGATCTGGATAACATCAAGCTAAAAGGTTACTCATTCCAGATTGAAATGAAGTTTACCACCTGGAAGTTTGGCTTTAACATTAAAGAGGTACCTATTATCTTCACTGATCGAACGCAGGGTACATCCAAAATGAGCGGAGGTATCTTTAATGAAGCAGTTTGGGGTGTTATAAAAATGAAGGTATCGAGCTGGTTTAAAAAATACGAACGATAAGGGACTAAATTAGTATTGAGATATAAGTATCAAGTAGCAAGACTATTTACAGCATACTTAAATATTCTGCCAAAAAAACACACAAGTATCAGAAATAAGATCCCAATTGAAAGAATAACTGGTTAACTGATAAATTGAACTTTTCAAGGCTTAAACTTTTAAACTATAAACTGATAAACTAAAGCAATATGTCGACACTACTAATAAAAAATGCCACGATCATTAACGAGGGCACCAAAGTAAAGGGCAGCGTTCTGATTGAAAATGATACCATTAAAAATATACTAACAAACAAGGAGTTACCTGATGCAGATCAAGTGATAGATGCAAACGGTTTATTATTGCTACCAGGTGCGATTGACGACCAGGTGCATTTTCGTGAGCCGGGACTAACTCATAAGGCCAATATCGAAAGTGAATCACGGGCGGCTGTAGCAGGTGGTATTACTTCGTTTATGGAGATGCCAAATACCAAGCCTCAGGCCACTACCCACGAAGTGCTGGAAGAAAAATACAAGATTGCGGCTCAAAGCTCATCTGCCAATTACTCATTCTATCTGGGTGCTACCAATGATAATATTGATGAAATTTTAAAAACTGATCCTAAAAACATTTGTGGTATTAAGATTTTTATGGGCTCATCAACAGGTAATATGTTAGTGGATGATGAAGAAACACTAGGCCGTATTTTTGCGGAGAGTCCGACCATATTAACCACCCATTGTGAAGATGAGGGAACCATACAGGAAAACACCACCATCTATAAAAATAAGTTTGGGGAGGATATGCCATTTAAGTACCACCCGGTGATTCGCTCAGGTGAAGCCTGCTACAAATCATCAAAAAAAGCTTCGGAGTTGGCTCGTAAGCATGGTGCACGCCTCCATATCTTGCACCTGAGTTCGGCACAGGAATTAGAATTATTAGACAAAGATCTTCCACTAAAAGATAAAAAGGTAACCGGCGAAGTTTGTGTGCACCACCTGTGGTTTACTGATGAGGATTACGAGAAATATGGCTCGCGTATTAAATGGAATCCGGCAGTTAAAAGCGAAAATGATCGTAATGGATTACGCAAAGGTCTGATTGATGGCAGCCTTGATGTAGTAGCCACCGACCATGCACCGCATACCATCGAAGAAAAAAATAACAAATATTTCAGTGCACCATCTGGTGGCCCATTAGTGCAGCATGCATTGGTATCCATGCTTGAAATGGTGAAACAAGGTGTATTCACATACGAAATAGTCGTTGAGAAGATGTGCCATAACCCTGCCATTCTGTTCGACGTTGAAAAGCGAGGATACATACGGGAAGGTTACAAGGCCGACTTAGTCTTGGTTGATCCGGATCACAGTTGGGAGGTTAAACCTGAGAATATTCTTTACAAATGTGGCTGGTCGCCGTTTGAAGGCACTACGTTCTCGCATAAGGTAATGCATACCCTGGTGAACGGGCAGCTCGTTTACACCAATGATCAGGTTAACCACGATATTATTGGCGAACGCTTAACTTTTGACCGATAATTCATTATTAATGGCAATCAAGGGTTGAAGCTTTCGTTCAAATATCTGATCTTGACTGTTTTATTATGCTCATTCACCCCTATAAATCCCCTATAATAGGGGATATAAAAGTATTGATTCACAAGATGCAAATCAACACTATTCAAGTCTCCCTCAGGAGGGAGATTTAGAGGGTAAATTAACCAACCAATGAGGTTTGAACTGTTGATTCGAATTATTAACAACTAATTTAATTGATTAAATGAATAACAAACGATACATCAAGCACATGACTTTTATGGTTGTGTGCTTATTTTTTGTCTTGAATGCCTGTAAGCAAAATCCTTCAACGTCAGTGGTTGATAGCGATAATGTGCCGGGTATTTGTATTGCCGACACAATCATTTACCCTGTGGTCATTAAGAACCCCGACTCACTGGATTTGTGGACAGAACAATGCCTCAGCCAACTGGAACGGAAGAAATTTGTTGATCAGGTATTTGATGCAGTATACAATCACAAGGCACAAGCGTATAGCTATTTCAATCATAAAGAGCTTTCAGCATCTGATATTAAAGCCATTGAAGAGCAAGCTGATTTCAGTCGGGATAAAGTTGCTAAACTACAATTTTGGGAGACCTGGCACTTTGATGAACAGCAGTTAATAATGACAAAAAAAGTCCATGCTGTGCTTCTCGCCTATGAATTTCTCTCTGAAGATGGTGAGTTGAGAGGGTATAAAGCTGCCTTTTATATTAAGATGAGGGAGTAAACAGGGCTATCCAAAAAAAGAAAAAAGATCTCGCGAAGTACACAAAAAAAGAAAAACGCGAAGAACGCAAAGAACTGAAAAATAGCCCAAATAATTCCGTATAACGGAACAAGTCTTGCGAGCTTTGCGCACTTCTTGGCGAACTTTGCATGAAACTAGATTTTCCGATACCTTCGTTAGCTCCTGAATAGCAATTGACTACTCAAAATTCCACTCCGAAGCTTTCAACACATAACGCGCAGTTTTACGACTTACTTGTGAATCCACAACATCTTTGCCATTAATGATGACATCTATTGCTTCTTCATTATAATGACGAATGGTCACCAACTCCATATTTTCATTATATCTAACATCAAATTTGTGTTGTAGCTCATTGATCGCTTTTTCAACCCGCTTATTCTCATCCACGCAAACTGAAAAGTTCAATGCCGAAGTTTGCATCATATTCAATTTTACCCTGTGCTTTGAGAAAATTTGGAAAATATCACTCAAGCTTTCTTCCATAATAAATGAAAAGTCTTTTGGCGACATTGATATCAGTGTCTGATCGCGTTTCAGAACATAAATTGGCTGCAATTCAGAATTCTGTTCACTACTTTGTATCACCGTCCCTTTTTCTTCCGGATTCAAAAAAGAATTAACCAAAAGTGGGATTTGTTTATTCTGTAATGGTTTCAATGTTTTTGGGTGAATCACCTGTGCTCCATAATACGTCAGCTCAATCGCCTCCCAGTAGGACAATTCATCAATTTTTTCGGCATTTGGATACCAGCGTGGATCAGCATTCAGCACACCCGGAACATCTTTCCAGATGGCCAGACACTCGGCATCCAAAGCATGGGCAATAATAGCACCCGTATAATCAGAACCTTCACGACCTAGGGTAGTCGTCAGGTTATTTGGTGTAGAGCCAATAAATCCCTGTGTGATGAACAAACGTTTACCCTGAAACTGCTCTTTCATAAACGCCGTTGTCAGCTCCCAGTCCACATTGGCACTTCGGTAAGTATCATCTGTACGCAGCACCTTGCGCACATCCACCCAGGCATTATCCATGCCAATAAATTTTAGGTAGGCACTAATAATACTGGTGCTCATTAACTCCCCAAAGGGTACAATCTGATCGTATTCAAAATCGTAATTTAATGAGGGTTCGGTACTAAGCTTATTTTCGAGTTTCGCCAGCAGTGCATCAATACAACCATTATTTGAATCAAACAGCTGATCAACGATACTAAGATGATAGCTCTTTAATTCACTTACCAGCTTATTAAGAGCTTCACTGTTTCTCTGCATATAAGCTTCCACAATGGCCTCCGTGGCATTGGTTGTTTTACCCATAGCCGAAACCACCACAACCAGTGGCTGATCGTATTTTCGTACAATGGCTGCTAAATTTTTAACACCATCAGCATCTTTAACCGATGCGCCCCCAAATTTGAATATTCTCATGCTTTAAAATTACATCTTCATTCGACACCATAAAACTAACGTTAATAAAAAACCACTTACAATTTATCACATTATACCGTACCTTCGCAACAAGTGAGTCATATCATTGTTATGCATCAATAGATTACCAATCTTTCGGATTGAAACTTAAAACCCACAAGTTAATGACTAAATTTGAAGTAACAACCTTAAACGAATTCATCCTTAAAACCCAGATGGAACTGGATTATAAGGCTGACGGAGGCTTTTCACATATGCTGCACCATATTGGTACTGCAGCCAGAATCGTTAATCGCGAAGTCAATAAAGCGGGGCTTGTTGATATTCTTGGAGAAGCCGGTAACACGAATGTTCAGGGAGAAGATCAGAAAAAACTGGAT
Organism: Saccharicrinis sp. UBA6048; assembly: GCA_002429115.1. Classification (GTDB taxonomy): domain Bacteria; phylum Bacteroidota; class Bacteroidia; order Bacteroidales; family Marinilabiliaceae; genus Carboxylicivirga. Next base: position 13,367 of record DIYS01000196.1, read on the forward strand.
ATAATTGCCAATGAGTATTTCATCGATGCGATGCATAGTTGCGGTGAAATCTGCGCCATTGCTTCGGAAGAGAACGAGAGTTTTATCTTTTTTGATGATGAAATTGCGAAGAATGCCAAATATGTGTTCTTGATGGATCCATTGGATGGCTCGTCAAACATTGATGTTAACGTTTCTATCGGTACGATTTTCTCAATTTACAAACGTACCACACCAGAAGGATCAAAAGCAACCATGGAAGATTTTCTGCAAAAAGGAACCGAACAGGTGGCTGCTGGATATATTTTGTATGGCAGTTCAACCATGCTGGTATACACCACCGGTAAAGGTGTGAATGGCTTTACCCTTGACCCTTCCATCGGTGAATTCTGCCTGTCGCACAGTGCTATCTCAACACCGGAAGATGGTACCATCTATTCCATAAATGAAGGGAATTATAAGAAGTTTCCGAAGGGTGTTAAAAAGTACATTAAGTACTGTCAGGAGCGCGATGTTAAAACCAATCGCCCCTATTCATCCCGCTATATCGGTTCACTTGTTTCGGATTTCCACCGCAACCTACTGAAAGGCGGCATTTTCATCTATCCAGAATTTGAGAATGCACCAACTGGTAAATTACGTTTGCTTTACGAGTGTAATCCGATCGCTTTCCTTGCTGAACAAGCTGGTGGAGTGGCTTCTAACGGTGAACAACGCATTATGGAATTAAAACCATCATCGCTACATCAGCGAACGCCGTTTTATACCGGTTCAAAAAAGATGGTGAATAAGGTGGAGAATTATTTAAAGAAATACGGAAAGGACAGTTAAACGTTCTTTTTCATAAGCATATTACAAAATGGTCATTGGGTTTTCCTTTGACCATTTTTTCTACCTCAAATTTTCAACTATTTTTGCCCAAAACTGTGGATTGTGGAAATTAGTCAGATACTTGAGCTATATAAAGATAGCCCCCGGATACGTACGATTAAAGATATACTTAACAAGAAAGGGCGCGTTAGTCTTAAAGGCTTAAGTGGCAGTAAACGGGCGGTTATACAAGCATGTTTAAAGGCAGATGGCCCGCACTTTATCATCTTAAATGATCGGGAAGATGCGGCCTATCTGTATAACGACCTGGCTCAGTTAATTGGTTCCGACAATGTTTCGTTCCTGCCTTCTTCCTATAAACGTTCGGCTGAGTACGGCGTTAAAGATTCACAAAATGTATTGTTGCGCACAGAGGCATTAAGTCAAATTCACAATAAGCGTCACAATTTGTATGTTGTGACTTTTCCCGAAGCTCTGATTGAAAAAGTGATCAGTTCTGAAACGCTGGAGGAAAACAGGCTGATTGTAAATATTGGTGACAATCTGGATATTTCCTTTATCACCGATGTACTCAATGAGTATCATTTTACACGTGTTGACTTTGTTTTTGAACCCGGACAATACTCGGTCAGAGGTAGTATCATCGATATTTACTCCTTCTCCGATGAAGATCCTTACCGGATAGATTTTTTTGGTGATGAAGTAGACAGCATCCGTAAATTCAACCTTGAAAATCAGCTTTCAAAAGAAAAACTTGAGCAGGTAACCATTGTCCCTAATCTGACGGAGAATCAAAATGCAAGCGGATTGATACCGGTATCAGACTACCTGCCGGAAGGAACGAAAATATGGGTTGAAGATTTTGACTTTGTGCAGCAACGTATGGATGCTATTGCTGAGAAAATAGCCAACCAGACCTTTGATATTGATCAGGATGAAGACGATGAAAAAAGCTATGCTTTCCTGAATAAGGAAGATATATGCACTTATGATGATTTCCGCAAAGGGGCTAGCAATTTTGCGATTGTAAGTTTTGCGCAACATGCTCAACTTGACGATGCCGTTGATGTTGAGTTTGCCACCGCACCGCAACCTGTTTTCCACAAAAACTTTGAACTACTGGAAGAGAACCTGAAGGAAAAACGTACCGAAGGTTACGAATGTTATATTCTCTCGGACAACCCTCGTCAGCTGGAACGATTGAAAGCTATTTTTCACGATCGTGGCATCAAATTAAAATATGGTGAAATCACCCACAGCCTGCATGAAGGATTTATTGATCATGATGCTAAATTGTGTTTTTATACCGATCACCAGATTTTTGAACGTTACCATAAATTCTCTTTACGAACCGAAAAGGCAAAAGCTGCTCAGCAAGCAATATCACTGAAAGAATTGAGTCGATTAAATCCCGGGAATTTCGTGGTGCACATCGACCATGGTGTAGGTCGTTTTGGTGGTCTGGTAACACAAACGGTTAATGGTAAGCCACAGGAAGCGATTCGTCTGGTGTATCGCGATAACGATGTGCTGCTGGTCAATATCCATTCCTTACACCGCATCAGTAAGTTTAAGGGTAAAGATGGTACGCCACCAAAGATTAATAAACTGGGAACGGCTGCCTGGCAGAAGCTGAAAGATAAAACCAAGAAAAAGGTTAAAGATATTGCCCGTGAACTGATTGCTTTGTATGCTCAACGCAAGTCGGAACCTGGGTTTGCCTATTCTCCGGACACATACTTACAAACTGAATTGGAAGCCTCGTTCTTTTTCGAAGATACTCCTGATCAGACCAAAGCCACATCTGCTGTAAAACTGGACATGGAGAAAGCCACACCTATGGATCGTCTGGTATGTGGTGATGTAGGCTTTGGCAAGACCGAGATCGCCATTCGTGCAGCTTTTAAAGCCATTGCCGACAATAAGCAGGTGGCCATTTTAGTGCCTACAACCATTTTGGCACTGCAGCACTATCAAACATTTAAGGAGCGATTAAAAGACTTCCCGGCCAACATCGATTATGTGAGTCGTTTACGAAAGCCAAAGGACATAAAAAATGCGCTGAATAAATTAAAAGAAGGTCAGGTTGACATCCTCATTGGCACACACCGATTGACGGGTAAGGATGTTGAGTTTAAAGAACTAGGACTTCTTATTATTGATGAAGAACAGCGCTTTGGTGTTTCGGTCAAAGAAAAATTGAAGCAGTTAAAAGTAAATGTGGATACACTGACGCTAACGGCTACGCCAATTCCACGAACGCTTCAGTTTTCGCTGATGGGCGCGCGTGACCTGTCTATTCTGAATACAGCTCCTCCTAACCGCCACCCGATTATTACCGAGCTTCATGCCATGAATGAGGAAATCGTTAAAGAAGCTATTTTGTATGAGGTAGAGCGTGGTGGACAAGTGTTCTTCATTAACAACCGCGTTCAAAACATCATGGAAATACAAGCCATGGTGAATCGTATTTTGCCGGATATCAAAACAGTGGTGGCACATGGGCAAATGGATGGTCCATCGTTGGAGAAGATCATGCTGGACTTTATTGAGGGTGAATACGATGTATTGATAGCTACAACTATAATTGAGTCGGGGCTGGATATTCCGAATGCCAACACCATCATCATAAACAACGCACACAATTTCGGACTGAGTGAATTGCATCAGCTCCGAGGTCGTGTGGGACGATCGAATAAAAAAGCCTTCTGTTATCTGATGGCACCACCACTTTCAACGCTTACACAGGAAGCACGCCGACGACTTAAAATTATCGAGGAGTTTTCTGATCTGGGCAGTGGTTTTAACATTGCCATGCAGGATCTGGACATCAGAGGTGCCGGTGACGTACTTGGCGGTGAACAAAGTGGTTTTATTTCGGATATTGGTTACGAAACTTACCAGCGAATACTCAACGAAGCCATCCTTGAATTACGCGAGAATGAGTACAAAGAAACCTTTGAACAGAAAGATGATAATAAACCAACCGTATTTGTAACCGACTGTTTGATTGAAACTGACTCTGAATTACGCTTGCCGGATAGTTACATTGAAAACGTAGCAGAACGAATGCACCTGTATCGTGAGTTGGATAATATGGAGGAAGAGGACGACCTGTTGACTTTCGAAAGTAACCTGACTGATCGCTTTGGTCCAATACCTGAGGCAGGTCAGCGATTATTTGAATTGGTACGTATCCGACGAATGGCCAAGCAACTGGGCATCGAAAAAATCATCTTCAAAAACAACCTGCTATACTTCTATTTCGTGTCCAACCAGGAGTCGCCTTTCTACCAGTCGCCAATCTTTAGTAATATCCTAATGTGGATTCAACACAACTCGAAAAAGGCCACCATGAAAGAAGGCAAAAGCAAATTATACCTGACAATGCGTGACGTAAAATCAATAAACGAAGTAAAAGAACTGGTCAGTAGTATGTATGATCAAATCTTTGCTCCGGCTAACTGATCCAATACAATCGAAAAATCTTCAGGCATTGGAGCTTCAATCCGAAGTTCCTCACCTGTTGCAGGATGAGTAAATGACAAAGACGACGCATGTAAAAGTAGTCGCTTTACGCCACACAGCTCAGTCATGATCTTATTCAAGGTCCAATCGCCGTGCTGCGTATCGCCTAATATATCAGTGCGGTTCATCGCAAAGTGCTGACGCAACTGATGCCAGCGCCCGGTTTTAGGAGTTGCCTTAACAAGGCTGATGGATACATTCTCCTGATCTTTATAGGAGATTAAAGTTTCCACCTCACGAATGGTCTGATAACTGGTTTCAGCTGCTTGACGCTTCTTTTTCTTTTTAATGAGTACGGGCTTATCGAAAACACCTTCTCCGGGCACCCCTTTGCAAACCATCAAGTAGGTCTTTTTCACATGACGCTGTTCAAACTGCTTGGATAAAGCTGCAGCCACATCACGGCTAAGAGCCAGAACAATAACACCCGAAGTTTTCGAATCCAGCCGATGAACCGGAAACACAGGATGATCAATAAGCTGCCCCACCAGTTTTGTAAGGTACAAAGCATCAGCAGGCATAAAATCATTTTTGTGAACGGGCAGGTCAACAGGTTTGTTAACCACTATAAGATCATCGTCCCGGAAAAGAATATCGTTTTGTGTTATTTGCATGGCGCAAAGATATAGAAAGGATTTCTCAGAAGCACTAAATCGAAAAATACTTCATATTTTTGCAGGCTCAATTTATCAGCATGCCAAAGCAAAAAGTACTAAATACATCCATGGCAATTATTGCCTGCCTGTTATGGTCTACAGCATTTGTTGCCATAAAAATCGGATTAAAATACACCACACCTATCCAGTTTGCCGGATTGCGCTTCTTTTTCTCTGGTTTGATGTTATTGCCGTTAATCAAATCGTGGCCGCAATTCCTTCAATCCATCCGAAAAAACTTCAGATTAATCATTAAAGTCTCTGCTTTTCAAACCTTTATTCTGTATGCTCTATTCTACTGGGGTGTTGATCTACTTGAGGGTTCATTAGCAGCTATTATTATTGGGTCACAACCCTTATTTGCCGCCTTGATAGCCCACCTGATGATGCATAATGACAAAATGAGTTTGGGCAAAATGCTAACCATATCTACTGGTATAGCCGGCATTGTTTTAATCGCGCTGCCTAAGGGCATTAGCGGCCCTGATGGATGGAGTGGATTACTTGGCATTGGCCTGCTCATATTGGCCAATATTGCTTCAGGCATCGGCAATGTATTTGTAAGCAAAAACAGAAATTCTATTTCACCCATCACACTTAGTGCAGTTCAGATGACATTAGGTGGATTGATCCTGTTTATCTTCTCCTTATTTGTTGAACCTTTTTCCGGGTTTGTATTTCCATCGGAATACTATGCTGCCCTGAGCTGGTTAAGCTTTTTATCGGCAGCTGCTTTCTCTCTTTGGTTTTTCCTCTTGCAGAAACCAGAGATCAAAGTTTCCAATTTAAACATCTACAAATTTATCATTCCGGTGTTTGGCGCCACATTGAGCTGGATAATCCTGCCTGATGAATCGCCGAACTTAATATCTATTTCAGGAATGCTTATAATTGGTGTTTCGGTGATATTATATGGTTTTATCACTGCTAGAAATTAAAAAATAGCTTGGTAGTGGTATACCAATGGTCTGTTCCGGTTTTAAACTCTCTGGACTGCCAAATCACATCAAAAGTGACTCCAAAGGATTTATAAGTCAGGCCTAATCCTGTTCGTAAGCGTCCAATCACCTTATTCATTTCACTAAACTCTACATAGTGGATCTTCTCATTTTTATGCCATCCACCCATTAGCGTTGCGTTGTAGCCTACTACTGTTAGAGTTGGCTCTGCGTTTAAGTAAAACTGCCAATCGTTCTTCGATCCATTAACTGGCAAACCAACACTTTCCAGGTAACTATCCATTTTACCTAAACGGTATAACATACCAACCGACGCATCATCATGAAGTGTACCGACACGCCCCCCTCCTTTCGCATATAACTCACTATACGAATTCGAAAAAAGTTGCTTCGAAGCTTCAAAATTATAGTTTAACACCGGCCAGTTGTATTGCTGATGATGCCAGCCATTAGGCAGCGTATTATCCGACCATTCGTGATACTTATATTGAACTTTACCTGCTCCTGATGCCGGTCCCATCACACCTATATCCAATTCTGAATTAAATAACCAACCTGTATTTTCATTTGCCGACCTTACATGCGAGGTAAACACCAGCACACCAGCATAAGGGCGATCTGTAAATTGTATCTCATCACTCTTAATATTCTTTGGGGTATAAGTTTTCTGAGAGGCTGAAAATCCATATACCACCTTATTGTAATCCTTAGGCTTTAACAACACTAAGTTTACCGGATTCAGCTCAAAAAAAGGATGATAAGTTTTAAATCCCATACCTTGTGTGTAATAATAGTCGGTCATCATAAACACGTCATTATCCCACCCTAACTGATAGTATTGATTCTTTAAAACTTCCTGAGCGTTAAGCTCCAATGCCAACACTCCCCATAATAATATGATCAACTGCTTTAATCTCACATTAAGTTTTATGGGGTACTATTGCAAATCCGATTCCAAAAAATCTTAAAAAAAGCTAAACTTCTGAGTAACTTTTTTGTCGTTAATTTAGACAATCATAAACAATGGTCTATTTTTGTTATACCACACCTTTGTGATGGAACAGTTTATTAACCAACTTAACAGCATAAATTTATGAGAGTTATTCTTACTACTCTACTAATTGCAGCTTGTTTTCAGATTCATGCTCAAACTGCAAAAACGGATTCTACCGATGTTGACAATAAAAAGCCCAAACGATATAACTATGTGGGTTTACGCTATCATGCCGGTAGAGTGTTACAAACCAATGATTTCTTAAAAGGTGAAAACAGCGCTAATCAGGTGATCGATTATTACCAGGCACTTGATATTTCTTATGGCGTACAAACAGATGGCGACAAGGAATGGCATCACATCTTTAACTTCCCGTATTTTGGAGTAGGGTATTATAATGCCAATTTCTTTAATGTGGATGAATTAGGAACACCTACCGCACTTTATGGATTTATGGGTTTTCCATTTAAACGCTGGGACAAAGGTATGTGGGGGTATGAGCTGGGCTTTGGACTCACTTACAACTGGGAACCTTATAACAAGTACGATAATCCATTTAACGTAGCTATTGGATCGTATCGTACGGTTTATATTGATGCCAACTTATTTTACCAATATTATCTTGGAAAAAGATGGTCGTTGCGTGGCGCTTTCGGTTTCACCCACTTCTCCAACGGAGGAACACGAAAACCTAATAGCGGAATTAACCTGCTCTCACCATCTTTGGAAGTCAGCTATAACTTTAAAGACCGGCCTATACTCATCAGGAAGCCACAACCCGCTTACGGACAACATTACGAAGTTGCCATGCAATTTGGTGCAGGCTCAAAAAACGAGTTGTACGATAATCCGAATAACGTGCCGGAAGGAAGTTTACAAGGAACAACGAGTATGATGTACTCCTATTTTAACCTTTCGGGAGCCCTGTTAAAGCAAGCCACCTGGAAAAATAAATTCGGTGCCGGTATTGATATTACCTATGATGAAGCAGCCAATATTACTATTGAGAATCCTGAAGATGGCAGCTTGCCTCCAATCGTTTCCTACGCTGATGATTTCTATGAAAAGATGATGATTGGCGTATTTGGAACATATGAATATACAGTGGATCGTTTATCTGTTGCCTCCTATTTTGGCATATTGGCTCTTCGCAAAAAAGGTACCAACTCAAACCCTTTACTCTATCAGAAATTTGGTATTAAATACCACTTTAAAAATGATATGTATGCAGGCTTGCTAGTGAGAGCACATAACTTCTCAGTAGCCGAAGTCATTGAATGGAATATTGGCTACAGAATTAAATGGCATTAATTTTGATTTATACCAAACTATAATAACTATCTAAAAGAAATCACCATGAAAAAACTAGTCGTATTAAGCCTTGTATTGAGTTTTTCTCTTTTGTCCTTTGGTCAGGAAGAGGAAAAATTATCGCGCAAAGAGCGCAGAGCTATTGAAAAGCAAAAACAAAAAGAACTGTCGGAACAAATGGCAAAGGTTCTTTCTGTAGCCATAGATGAACAAAACTGGGTACTGGAAGCCAATATGCTACAAAATAAAAGAGGTTCATCGGTCAATGTCAGCAGCAACCTGAACTTTGTCGCTGTTGAAGGCGAAGAAGCTTTTGTACAATTAGGAAGAAATACCGGCATGGGACAAAATGGTGTTGGAGGTGTATCGGTGCGAGGTCGGGTGACTAAATATGAAGTTAAAAAGAATGAGAAGAAAGGCACCTACTTTATAATGCTGTATGTCAGCTCAGCACTTGGATCATTTGACATTCGTTTAAACTGTAATGCCGATGGTCAAATTGCCAATGCAACTGTTCAGGGAACCACCTCATCGAATCGTATTGAGTACCGGGGTATTATTGTTCCAGTATCCATGTCTAATGTTTATAAAGGAACACCAGTGATATAGCACACGTAAGTTGTTGTGTAAGTAAGGGCAGACATCGATCTGCCCTTTATTGTTTCAGAACATTATACGATAGGTCATTAGTATTAGCCAGAAGTTTAAACATCAATATTTTATAAACCCAAGACCTGAATAGCCAATCCTGACAAGAAAATAACAAAACCGGCAATTGGATGTCCCAACCTTTCAAAGCGATTAAAGTTAACGAAGGATAAGCCATACGAAGCAGCCAATACAGCCCCTGTCATCGTTGCTAAGGTGACAATACCAAAAACACTGGTAACCAAAATCAATGCACCAATACTCTCAATAGCTGCCGGATACATTAATATTGGAATTAGCGGTTCACACGGTCCCAGCACAAAAATGATAAACAATACCCAAGGGGTGATTTTCCTGGTGTCTTCTAACTTTGCCTGATGGCTGTGATTTTGTTTTTTGTACCAGCGTCGAATGCCCCACAGAGCATACAACAAACCAAAGGCTATCAATGCCCAGGCTGCAATATTTCCACGAAATGACTCGAACCAATTTAAGCGTTCCACCTGCAACTCAAGACCGATTCCAATAAAACCAACGATCACTGAACTTAGTATATGACCAATCCCACAAAGGATGGTTAAGGACAGAATCTTGCTAAGCTTCCAGTTTCGCGCTTTACCAATCATGATGAAAGGCAGATAATGATCAGGCCCAAACAAGGTGTGAATGAAGCCAATTGTTGCAGCACTAATAATTAAGATTTGTAATTCCTGACCCATTTTTCTTTTAAAAGTATAAAATTTAGCACTTCAGTCAATTACCTTGAAGACTGATTGTGGCTAATTTAGTTTAAGTCTAAATCAACATTTCCCATTAATGTAGGTCTTAACTATATTCCGAATTGAATCCGAGCTTATCTCGTCATAATTAACCTGATCATAAGGAATAAATTCGAAGCCACTGATGTCATCCTGCGCATGCATATTGTCGAGCGTTTTTACCTTACACGCAAACCCCAGATCAGTTGTATATACGGTATAGCCTGAATATACATACTCATTAGGAAAAGAAGCGATAAACTTCATATCTGTAATCTCCAGGTTAAGCTCTTCTTTTATTTCACGGATTAACGACTCCTCTGCACTTTCCATCGGATCAACAAAACCGCCTGGCAGATCAAGCATACCTGCATGTGGTTCAAAAGCCCGACGTGTTAATAAAATTCGATCCTTATCATCAACTATAACTGCAGCTACTGCACAAGCAGAGTTTATAAAAAAGTGAAATCCACATTCTCTACACTTAAAAGATTTAACCCCGTCGTAATTAAAGTGGCTTGACCCACATTTAGGGCAGAATCGTATTGTATCAGCTGGTTTTGTCATCTTATATTTTTCTTTTTTATTATACTAATTCGAATCAAGGGCAATGTAACACT
>DIYS01000099.1 GCA_002429115.1 Saccharicrinis sp. UBA6048
CGTTCGAGTCGCTCCTCCCGTGCTAAAAAAGCCGGTTTTAAATTTGATGATTTAAAACCGGCCAACTAATGAAAAGTACTATGAGTAAAATAACGTCATATTTCAAGGATGTACAAAATGAGTTGGTTAATAAGGTTTCTTGGCCAAGTTGGCCGGAGCTGACCAATAGTGCTATTGTTGTAATGGTTGCTTCACTTATTATTGCTGGAGTAATTTTTGCAATGGACTATTCTTTTGATAATATTCTTGATTGGGTGTATAACCGCCTTTACTAATTATATAGGACTCTCAGATAATGGCAGAAGTCAATAAAAAATGGTATGTTCTTCGAGCAATTGGAGGAAAAGAAAAGAAGGTAAAAGAGTATGTGGAAAGCGAAATCGCTGGCTTAAAGCTAACCGATTACGTTAGTCAGGTATTGATTCCTACCGAAAAAGTCTATCAAATTCGTAATGGTAAGAAAGTAAGCAAAGAGCGTCCTTACTTACCAGGATATGTTTTGGTAGAGGCTGCAATGGTTGGTGAAATACCTCATATCTTAAGAAATATACCAAATGTAATAGGGTTCTTAAATGATAATGACGATACTCCGGTACCTTTGCGTCAATCCGAAGTAAACCGAATTCTAGGTAAGGTAGATGAGTTGAATGAAACAGAAGAAGAAATCAATGTACCTTACTTTGTTGGAGAAACTGTTAAAGTAATTGATGGTCCTTTCAACGGTTTTAACGGTTTAATTGAGGAAGTAAACGAAGAGAAGAAGAAATTGAAAGTAATGGTGAAAATTTTCGGAAGAAAAACACCATTGGAATTGAGTTTTATGCAGGTTGAAAAAGAATAGATTCTTAGCAGCAATAGCTTCCGTGTAAACCTTGTGTTTGCATCTGCAAGAAATCACTTTTTACCGCAAAACTATATATTAATTATTAATACGAATTGCTACAATGGCTAAAGAAGTAGAAACCTTTATCAAACTTCAGATTAAAGGTGGTGCAGCGAATCCTTCACCGCCCGTAGGACCAGCATTAGGTGCTAAAGGGGTGAATATTATGGAATTCTGTAAGCAATTCAATGCCAGAACACAGGAAAAAGCTGGTAAAGTTTTGCCTGTGGTCATCTCGGTGTATAAAGACAAATCATTTGAATTTGTTATTAAAACACCTCCGGCAGCCGTTCAAATTATGGAAGCAGCTAAGCTTAAAGGGGGTTCACCTGAACCTAACCGCAAGAAAGTTGGTTCTATTACCTGGGAACAGGCAAGAACAATTGCTGAAGATAAGATGGCTGACTTGAATTGTTTTACTGTAGAATCTGCAATGAGGATGATCGCCGGTACCGCACGAAGTATGGGAGTAACCGTAACAGGAGAATTCCCTGGTAGTAACTAATTAAGACCTTTTTGCGAAAATGACAAAACTAACAAAAAATAAAAAGTTAGCGTTAGAGAAAATCGATGCCTCAAAGCAATATACTCTTGAGGAAGCAGCAAAATTGGTAAAGGAAATTACCACTACCAAATTTGACGCTTCTGTTGACGTCGACGTTCGTTTAGGTGTTGATCCACGTAAAGCGAACCAGATGGTGAGAGGAGTTGTGACTTTGCCTCACGGAACTGGTAAGGAAACACGCGTTCTTGTAATGTGTACTCCTGACAAGGAAGAAGAAGCAAAAGCGGCAGGCGCCGATCATGTTGGACTAGACGAATACATCGAGAAAATCAAAGGCGGTTGGACTGATGTAGACGTGATCATAACAATGCCTAGCGTAATGGCTAAAGTAGGTGCTCTTGGTCGAATCTTAGGCCCTCGCGGACTTATGCCAAACCCAAAGAGTGGTACTGTAACTATGGATATTGCGAAAGCAGTAAACGAAGTTAAAGCTGGTAAGATTGACTTTAAAGTTGATCGTTACGGTATTGTACATACATCTATTGGTAAAGTATCATTTACCGAAGATAAAATTGTTGACAACGTAAAGGAATTTATGAGCACAATTATGAAGCTTAAGCCTTCTGCTGCTAAAGGAACTTACGTAAAGAGTGTTAGTCTTTCTAGTACTATGAGTCCTGGTATACGCATCGATGCTAAGTCAGTTGATGCTTAATTTTTTAATCTTTAAAAGACAAAGGAATCATGAGAAAAGAAGATAAAAGTACATTAGTCAACGAATTGCTTTCAAACCTAAATGAATACAGCCACTTCTATGTAACAGAAGCTGGTGGTTTGAATGCTGAAGCTAGTAGTAATTTACGTCGTGCATGCTTTGGAAAAGAAGTGAAAATGGTAATGGTAAAAAACACCATTTTCAAAAAAGCTTTAGAGCAGTACGAGGGCGATTTCGAAGAATTATATCCTACATTAAAAGGAACTACAGCAGTTTTGTTTGCAAATACTGGTAATGTTCCTGCTAAGTTGATCAAGGATTTCTCTAAAGGAGAAAATCCAGCATTAAAAAGTGCATACGTAGAGGAGTCACTTTATGTAGGTGCTGATCAATTAGAGGCATTGTGTAGCATTAAGTCTAAGGATGAACTTCTTGGCGATGTTATCGGATTACTACAATCTCCAATGAAGAATGTTGTTTCTGCGCTTCAATCTGGAGGTTCAACAATTCACGGGTTATTACAAACCCTAGCAGAAAAAGAATAATAAAAGTAAAAACAATATTTAATAAATAGAAAAATGGCTGATATCAAAAAGCTTGCAGAAGAGTTAGTAAATTTAACTGTTAAAGAAGTTAACGAACTTGCTGAAGTATTAAAAGAAGAATATGGTATCGAACCTGCTGCTGCAGCTGTAGCTGTAGCTGGTCCTGCTGCTGGTGGCGAAGCTG
>DIYS01000173.1 GCA_002429115.1 Saccharicrinis sp. UBA6048
CGTCCGGTTTATAGTACGCCGGGCGGTGAGGGAAAATCACGATGTCGGCGTCTTGTTCTAACCCGCCTGATTCGCGCAGGTCAGAAAGGAGCGGGCGGTGCCCGTTGGTCGTCCGGGATTCAGTACCCCGGTTAAGTTGGCTCAGCAAGAAAATCGGGACGTCCAATTCTTTCGCTAAAGCTTTAAGGGAGCGGGAGGTTTCGCCTATTTCCTGTTCCCGGTTGTATGATCGGTTTTTGGCGACCATTTTCATTAACTGCAAATAGTCAATGACGATGGCACCACAAAGGCCTTTTGATTTATAAAGCTTTGCCACCTTGCGGATATGTGCATAGGTACAAAGCGGGGTGTCGTCGATGAAAATTGGCAAGCCCTGAAGCTCCTGGAGCCCGTGGTCAAGTTTTTCCCATTCGTGAGGGGTTAAACACCCGGTATTGAAATTATGAGCGCTGACACTGCCTGTCGATAACAGGTTGCGGTCGGTCAATTCCTGCCGGGTCATTTCTAAGGAGAAAACGATCACCGCGTTTGACAGCTTCGCCATGTGCCGCGTGAGCGATAAGGCGTAAGAGGTTTTTCCCATAGCAGGGCGCGCCGCTATTAAAATTAATTGCCCCCCTTTAAAGGCATGGATATATCTTTTTACTGAATTAAGCCGCGGCGGAATGCCCACCGGGGTATGTGCAATCGTCAGGCGTTCGCGCTCAACAATCGCGTCAACACTGTTTTGTAAGTTTTCATCAAAGGTCAGGATGCGATTTTGTTGTGTTGTCAGGTTGACTAACTCCTCATTAATTTTAATGGCCTTGTCTAATATGTCGGCCGAATCCGCGGTTTCATCAAAGCCTATGTTTTGAAGCTCGGCACCTAAAAACACGGCGGAGCGCTTGATAAATTGGTCTTTAATAACGAGGGCATGGTGTTCGATGTGTGCTGCCGATGCGACCCGGCCTGTAAGTTGGGTAATATACACGGCGCCGCCCACCTCCTCAATGCGCCCGGCTTTTTTCAATGCAACGGTAACAGTCAGCATGTCGACCGGGTTATTGCGCTCATTCATTTCGGCGATGGCACCATAAATCGTTTTATGGGCATCCGCATAAAAATAATCCGGCTTTAGTATGTCACAAACTTGCAGGTACGCGTCTTTTTCGAGCAATAATGCCCCTAAGACCGCCATTTCAACCTCTGTTACCTGCGGCATGTTTTTGCTCTCGAACGATGCGTTTGGCTTCCTCGTTCGGGTCTGCTTCTGATTGTCCATCATCTAATTGTTTAAGCATGAAAACCCAATTGTTATCGTCCCACCCGTGGTCTAAGAAGTTGTGGAACGAATGTATTTTTTCCGCTGTGAGCTTTTTGTATTTTTTGTAGGCGTCGAATTGCGCTTTAAACTGGTCGATCTGTTTGTTGTGGACTAACAGGTTGACAAATTTGGCGGTGTCGCGCGCCTTATTGAAGTTGACCATTTCATCAAAGCCGAAAAATTCCATGATGCTCTTAACGACATCAGGAGCGACCATTGTTATTAATCCGGGCTTGATAACCGGAGCCGGAGCCGTAGTGTCTAAGTCGGTGTCAATACTGTACGCCGGGTTAATGGTATTAGCGCGCCGCTTTGTCACTTCTTTGTAGCGCTTTTGAATGCCCGAGCTTGTCAGGATGTTGAATTGTTTAAACATGTTTGCATCAAAAAGCTTAAGCGTGATGCAGTCCTCGACAACTGCATAGACTTGGTCTAATTCAATTTGGTTGTCGTAGGATATGTCAAAGGCGTAGTCCTCATCCCATTTAATGTAATACCCTTTGTCCCGGTAAATATGACACAGGAGAAACAGGTAGATCAACAAACCCTTTGAACCGTGTTTTTTAACAAGCTTCCGCACTTTGCGGTCGGTGAAAAAATCCGTGTCCATAGGAAAAAACAAAAGCCCCTCTTTTACCTTGTTTCCCATTATTCCCAACATTTAAAGTTGTAGACTAACATCGCCGCATCCCGCGCATGTTCATTCGTCCGGGACGACCACCCGGTTAAGCGCTGAAATTGTTGAGCGTTTAACTTCGTCGCGTTTTTCATCGGATGAACCATGCTAAAGCCTGAAATGACCTTTTGCTTTTTCATGTCGGTTAAAAAGTCCTCCCAAATTTTACTATCACGTTTCACCGCCCCGGCGCCCTGCTTTTTCATGTGGGAACGATCACCGAACCATTTGCGCTGTCGGGCATCTTCGACCCGTACATAAACGTCATACAAGCGGCCTTGCTCTTTGATGTAATCCATTGCACTGTGCAAGGGCATCGAGGTAACGTCCTCGTATTTGCGATAATCCGGGTTCCAAGACCCAATCCCGGTCACAGTGCCGGGGTCAATTCCTATGTAAAGTTTCATCGTGTTTCGGATTAGCAATCCCCGGGGGTGGCTTTGTGTTGCCGCGCTGCATTTGCAACTCCCCCGGAGAGGGGCAAGGGCTACGAGAGCCCTTGCATATATTGAAATTGGTTAAAAAGGCGCCTTAGTCGGCCACCGTAAAATTGGTGTCGATAAAATCTTCGTTATCGGCCATGGTCGTGTACAATTCGGCGCGCTCCTTTTCAAGTATATCACGCTCTTTGCAGAGCCTTAGTTGCCCGTCGATATAAGTGTAAAAATAATAGCGCCCTTTGTAGGGGATGCGCCACGTAAAAAGCTCATCAAGCTTCATGTCCTTTGTGCCGCGGCGAACATCACGGGCAAGGTCACGCGCGGCGGTATTGGCCGCATTCACTTGCTCGGTGGCTTCTTTTTCGGCCTTCTTTGCTTCGCTTAGTTCCTTAAGCTTATCGGCAAGCTTAGCCTCTAAGGTTGGGACAAGCTGCTCAAGGATGTTATTATACTCCTCGCGTAATTGCTTTTTTTCCTTAGCGTCCATAAACCGGGAGACCGTGACCCCTTGGTTAATAGCGACAAGGTGATCCGCAATGTATTGGCTTGCGGCTTTAGCGTCGGCAAACTCCCCGAAGGTTTCGGGCATTGTACCGTCATGCTCAATGTCAAACTCCACATGTGGAGGGCGGTAATCGTTTAATCCTTTCATAAATAGGTTTTTTAAGATTTGACAATTATGTGTGTTTTAGGAATGCTATATTTGGCCTCCATGTCAATAATTCGCCTCGCTCTATCGTGCTTATTAAAAGAGGTTTCATTTATGTTTTTGAGCAGTTTAAACACATCATCCAAATAATATGAAATGCTATTAGTCATTGATTGTAATGCCTGCTCTCTAGTCCGCATCGGGCAGTGGCTATCGTCATAGAGCCTTTCTGCTAGTTGTCTTAAATCTTCCATTAGAAAGCTTTTTTAGATATTTGAATTTGGGAGCCCTTATCAGCGATAAAAACGGGCTTCCCTGTTAACTCCTGTATCGTAGACCTGAACTGCTCTGCATGGCTATTGGTATCGCTTAAGTGCAGTAATACAATGTTATGAACCTGTGACAGATCATTGGCACTTAAAAAGTCCTTGCATGTTTGCAGTTCCATGTGGCTTTGAATAACCCGGTCGCGGATCGATGTAGCAAGGCCGTTCCGAACATTTTCATCGAGGATATCGCGGCTGTAATTGCACTCGATTAATACATTGTTCAAGCCCTGAAAAGTGTAAGGGATGTAATATGTATCCGTGGCGAAAACAAAAGTCCCGGTGTCCGGGTGGTTGATTAAAAACCCCAACGGTTCGGCGCAATCATGTTTCACATCAAAGGGCAAAACCGAAAAGCCTTTAATGATTTGCTTTTGCATAGCTTTCAAAGGGTGCAGACGGTGGTGGCTAATACCGAGCGCGTCAATGGTGCCTTGCGAGGCATATACGTCAATCCCTGCCCGGAGGTAGTTTTTAACATGCCCGGCATGGTCGCCGTGTTCATGAGTTAACAGGCACCCGGCTATTTTAGTAATATTAAAATCGAGTACCCTTTTTAACTGATTAACATGGGCGCCCGCTTCCATAACGAGCGCCATGTCCTCATTGGTTAAAACGTAATTATTACCGCTGCTACTGCTCCCAATAACCTGTAATTGCATGGCCTGTCATTTAAAAGTTACGTCCTTGACGCGGCGCTTGATTATTCTCACCGTTTTCCCCGGCTTTCTTATCCGGGGTACTTTGGTCGTTGACCTCCCCATTAATGTCGACGGTCTTGCTATTTGCGTCGGCTTTAATGTCTGATTTCACCTTGTCGTCGATGATTTCGGCAGTTACATCAATGGTATTGTCGGCATCGCCGTCGGCTATTTCGTACCCTGCGACGGTCGCGTGTAACCATGCGCGGGCTTTGCGTGTTGCCTTACCGATGACCGCATCAATGCCCATGTGTTTATTAATGCGGACGGCGAAGTCAATTTCACGCTCCTGTTGTGCTTTGTTGCCCACCTTCCACCGGATCGTCATCTTAACCGCCCCGCTCGTTGGGTTGTCCTTTGATAAGCGTGGTAAGCCCGGAATGATTTCCCAAACCATATTCTCCTTGTCATTAAGCAGGTAATCAAAGCCCTCCTTCGTGATGTAAGTATTGCCGCCGATGATGTTGAATTGGTTGTTAACAGGCTGTACACCGATTAAAACCGCTTCGATGAGGCACTGCTTAACAACGTGCTCCGGGTATCCGCCGTCTTTGTCAGTCCGGAACCCGAGGCGCTTGTTTTGCAAGGCCATAATCGGCGCCATGTATGCAGGCGTCAGGCTTTGCTCTAAAATCTTAGCTGCCTCAGCTAATTTGTAAGCCTTTTCAAACCCGTTAAGGGCTTGGGCTTCTTTGCCTAATTGAACGGCGCCATCTAAGGTATTATAGATGGCAACCACATTGTTTTTATCACTCATAATTAAGACACTTTAAGGGTTTCATCCCTCGTTACTATTAAATTGATAATTTGGCTTTCTGACGGTAGTAAGTCGTTAACGCTTTCGCGTTGGTCGACAAAGACAGGCGCTTTAATGCCGTAGAACTTTGACAGGGTATTGACAATGTCTAACCCGGCGTTTACTTTCGCAGCGGTGTTGGCATCGTTGTATGGAACCCCTTTTATCATAGTGGTGCAATCCTCTTTTTCGCCGCCGTTGATTTGCGGTTTAAACATGCGGAATTTGACCATTTTAAAGCAGGCGTTTATCTTGCCCTCAACACTTTCAATCCGCTCCTTAACAAAGGCCGCAATGGCGAACTCCTTTTGTTCTAAGTCGGCTTTTTCCTGTGCCATTTTAAGCTCCTTCGCCTTAAGCTCCTCAAGGCGCTTGGTGTCGATTGCAATTTGCTTTTCGACAAATAGCTGCTCACGTACCTCTTTAAGCGCCGCCTCTTTTGTGGCTTTAGATGCTGTCAAATCGCTTGTGTCGACAGGTTCAATTTTAGGGAGTGCAGCTTGCAAAGCCGCCTTTTCGATGTTCAAACTTTTATAGGTTTCATCGTCTTGGATGACCTGCTCAACGTTCGGCATGACATAACTCGCGACGTTACCTTTTGCAGTCTCTAAGGCTCTACGGGCATTTTCCAACTGATTTTCAAACTCGGTCTGTTTGTCATTTGCCGCTTGATAATCGTGCTCTTTCAGGTCGACAAGTTCCTTCAATGCTTTGCCCTCAACATTCATACGACCGAGCCTTTGTAGCTTGTCATTATTGAAATTGGTGGTAAGCAAGGTTTTTTGGGCGTCAATGTCACCCTCTTCGAATCGGCGTTTACAACTCGGGCAGTTAAATTGACCGTCGTCAAATGTGATTGATGAGTTGTTTAGTTGGTCGTATGTCGCACGTAAATCGTCGAGCTCTTTGCGTTTTGAGGTCAGGGCTTCAAACAGCACTTTATTCGTCGCCTTTTGGTTTTCCACTAGGCGGATGTTATCATTAACTAAAGTGGTCGCATCCGTAACCGCTTGGTCAAGCACGGACTTTTCGCTCAGTGCTGTTTCGCGGATGACTGCAATGCGTTGCGTAATCTTTTCACTGCAAGCCTGCACCTCTTTTAGTTTGAGCGTCCGTTGTTCAACTATGGCGTCCGTGCTGCGGCTGCGGTCTAAAATAGCCGCGTCAATACCTTGTATCTCTTTAACTAATGCAGCCTCTTGCGCCCGAAGGCTTTCAAAGTCTTTCGGTTCCGGCATCCCGAGCATACACTCGTCAATCCGGGCAGGCATTAAGTTCAATTCCTTTTCGGTTTGCAAGCGCTGTTTGGCAATGGCCGCTTTTGCATCCTCTAAAGACTGTTTTGAATTAAGGATTTCCACTAAACGGTTATAACTAGCAGTCGTCACCTTTGCCTTAACCGCATTGAGTACAACATTGTCGTCGACACCGCCGATCAGGTCGATCAGGATGTTTCGGCGTTCCGGCCATTCAAGCGTTTGAAAGTAGTTAGTACTACTTACCAACATAAACGCCCGTTCGTCCATAATCGTTGAAATGTACTTTTTGTAATCAACTTGCTTTTTCGGGGCGTCATTAATGAAGTAAGTAGTTTCATTGCCCTCGTAGACCTTTTCAGTCGTGCCGCGCTTTGTTACCCATTTTTCGCGGAGGATGCGCTGTAATTTCGTTTCGTCGCCGTCAATGTCAATAATGCCGACAACATCAGTTTCTAGGTGGTGTTTTTCGTTACCGTTTTCATCTAACGGTTTAATACTAAACACAGTATCATATTGGCTATTTTTGCCAAACAGGAGCCAAATAAAGGCGTCCATGACTGTACTTTTCCCGGCGCCGTTTTTACCGAAAATTGAGGTTAAATCCGTAAACTCAATGGTCACATCTTTTAGGCCTTTGAAATTGCGGACAATCAGTCGTCGTAAACTAACTTTTTTTTCATTCATCTTTACAAAACTTTTAGGTTAACATGCTTTTTCGTAAGTTTGTCCCGTTGCTGCGTCGTTTATCGGCTCTACAACTTTTAGGTTAGCAGTCCCTTCGGGGGCTGCTTTTTTTTGTTGTAGATTATGCCTTTGACGTATCATCGGGTTTCATTAGTGCTGCCTCAAGCTTATCATCAATATCTTTTCGTCGGTAGACGATTATCTTGCCGATTTTCGCATATGGTATCTCGAAGTTATCGCGCCACCGCTGTAAGGTTGCTTTCGAGCCTGCACCCATATAAACAATGGCTTCCTCAAGGCTTAACCATTTTTTCTTGTTCAAATCGCATTCGACAATAATCCGCGTCTGATCAGTTTCAGCCACGACCACCTTGTTTTTATTATTGATTTTAGCTTGGGCGACAGTTTTCATGATGCTTGAGATTCGATTAGTACTTGTTTTTCTGCATCAATCCCGTAGCCTTTAAGTACATCGACCACGTTGAGCCATTCCTCATCTGTCATTGAGCGGTTGCCGTTCATTTTCATTGAAAATGTTCCATCGCTGCCCCATTTACAGCGTGCTTTAATTAATTCCCGCGCGTCGTGAACCTCCGTACCGCGTAGCAGATAAAACGCCTTGCTGAAATTAATTTTCCTACGTGTTGTTTTTTCCATCTACAACTTTTATATTTGGTTTAACATTAATCCATTGCGCCGATTATAGCACTTGTTGTTTTGGACTGAATTATCACAAGTGATATAATATGCGTGAAATTGTTTAACGAAGTTACAACACTTGTAATAAAAAAGCAAACGTTGTAGCAAAAAATTTACTACATGCACGAAAACAATGTCCAAGAAGGCTATGAAATGCCGGACATAAATCGTCGTATCCAAAGCCTCGTCTTTGAACGGGCGGGCGGGAATGCATCTAAATTCGCCGGAATGATCGGAGCCGGGAATAGTAGCAAGATTAGTCGCCTATTTATCCCTGATAAGCGAAATGAAAAATACCCGGAACCAACATTGGAATTAATCACGATGATTAGTGAAGCACTTGGGGTCAACCTTAACTGGCTAATTAAAGGCGAAGAGGAACCACCGGGCGTTAAGGGTATCAACCTTGTTAATTCAAAAGTACAAGGCGGGGCTCATGCCTATGGGAATCAGTCTAAGGTGAAAAATCAATTCTCCGGTGACCCGGAGGGCGGCGACATTACGCAGCAATTACTTGACAGCAATTTTCAAAAGGATGCGCAAATCCTTGAATTAACACAGGAAATTGTCAGGCTCAACCGTGAAAATGCGGACTTAAACAAACGTTTATTAGAACAACTGTCTAAATGAACAACCCTTTAAAAAAGATTGCCGTTCGCCTGTTTACAAAGCGCCGCTTAAGGCGCCAGTTTATGGAGGAGCGGCTCCGTAACCAAATCTTATTTAATGAGCAAAAGGCGGAAATGTTGGAATTACAGCAACGCATCATTAAAGAGCGGAGCGACTTTCAATCGGACGCGATCGGCTTACTTGAAACACAACTCCGGTTGGTGGAAAAGGTATCCGGTAAAACGCTTTGGAATACAATTGAGGAGTTTAATTTAACCCTAAAAGATTCTGTCGTTAAAGACGGGATACACGTTAAAAACGAATGACATGATGACAAAATGCTTCCACGCAGGCCAAGTTAAGTTATTTAAGGACGTACAACTTAAAACATTGGCGGTGGTTTGCAACGGTGTCTCTTCGAGGGAGGTTTGCCGATGTGTTATTGACCACCTGATTGTTGAATTTACTGCCTACCCATGGTATCAGTATTTATTATTGGATTTAAAGTTTCAAACGCCGCTCAAAGGCTATGTAGTTGAGGAGTTGGCGAAACTGATTAATAAATTGAACAGTAAAGGCCTGAAGCTAGTGTTATATGTCGAGCCGCTCAACTCATTCACGCGGTTTAATGTTATGGAACTGCGTGAGCGCTGCGGCAGTGTACCATTTATTAAAGGCTCCCACCATACCGTCTTGGAGGATGAAATTAAGCGGCGTATATACCAATCGAAAAGCAAGCAATGAAAGCAACAAAAGAAAGTATCACCTATCGCCCGGTTAATACGGTCTATATCTATCTGCGGTTTGCTGATATAGACCACAAAAAAGACCTTAAGGCGTCTAAGAAAAGGACGCATTTCTTGATATTCTACGAGGATTACTACAAAAAGCTCATCTGTAAAAAGGAAACCCAAATTAATAAAAACCTACGTGAAATAATTACCTGCCAGTCCCATGATATGGTCGTAAAAAAGCGGCAAGAGTTACGCCGCTTAATGGTTCAATTAGAGGGGATAATGCAGAAAAGGGAAATTCATGAAAAGATGTTCATGAGCTTAGTAAGTGTTAATTAAAACAGCCGCAAGCCTTGACCACCTTTTCGTTTGCCTCTGCAATTTTCTTTATATTAAATTTAATATAAAGGTCGGTAACACTCGATGTCACCGCCTTACTGTTCGCTGACTGATGGCCTAATGCAGCCGCGATCGTTTTATCCGGGATGTCTAAATCCGCGGCCACCGTTGCCCACGTATGACGGGCATGGTACATTTTTAAATCCGGCACGTTAACCTCTTTCATCGCGCCTATTTGCTTTAAGCGAGTATTAAGGGCACCCACAAAAGAACTTCGTAATTTATAGCGCTCCTGATACATTAGCGGAGATCGCTTGCCTTCCCATTTGTCAATAACTTTTAAAGCATACGGATGCGGGTCAAAGACGATGTTTGTCTTTGTCTTCCTCCTTATATAATCAACCTGCCCGGCCTGATTAAGCCCTTTGTAATCGTATAAATCAGACGGGTTCATACCTATAAGTAAAAAGGATAAAATAAAGGCATCACGCACTAAGTCGAGTGTGCTGTACTCCTCTAGTTGCAACCCTGCAATGGCTTTAATGTGTGATGCAGTTAGCCCCAATTTCCGGGCGCTTACTTTCGGCATTGCGAATTTTCGAAAGGGGTACAAATCCCGGCTTACAACCCGGTCGTCCATCGCGTCGTTAAAAACGCTTTTTAAATTGCGGAATACAATTGACCTCGAATGCGGTTTTAAACCAAGCTTATTCATTAAGTGATTATCAAACTTAACAAGGTAAGACGGGGTCATGTCTTCAAAGAATATATTTTGCTCGTCGTTGAATTTATGCAAAAGCTCGAGCGACCATTCGTAAAGGCTTTTTGTTGATTCGGCCTTCCCGGAGTAAACCTCTTTTAATTGCGCCCTAAAAAATTCGGTATAACTTATCCCGGCAACCTTACCCGACATTTCAGCCTCGACCTTCGATTTGATGTCCTGCGCGCTTATGGCAGGCAATAATCGTTTTCGTTCAAAGTCGTCAATGACGTCGTCAATTTTTAGATCAAGGCGATTGATTTTGTTGTTCGCCTTTTTAACGTGTCGCTCCGTCGGGTAGCTGTCGCATAATATAACCTCGCGGCCGTCCCAACCGTTTTCCTCTACCTCAACCCCGGTGGCAAGGTAGACTGTCTTTTTCTTATGGGATACCCGGATTTTGACAGGGTACCGCCCGTTTTTTTTCATGAACCTATTGTCCAAGATGATTCGTGTTGCTGCCATAATTCTAAACTTTTAAGTTAGCAACAATATACAATCATAAATTGCTCTTTTGCAAACCAATGGCAATTTTTTTGCAAACTTTTTGCAAACCTTTTTGATGCAACTGAGGTCAAATGAGGTCGAATGAGGTTTTTTCGACAGCTTTAAAAACAGGCCTAAAACACTACCGGAGAGATTGTTTTCAGTAGTGGAGCGGGTTGTAGGGTGTATGTGCCTGAATTTTTATGCGTTACCTTTCAGGCAATATTTTCAGAACATTAATAACACCCCAGCCGAAAAGGCCACGAAAGCCAATTAGCGGATATAGGGCTTACAAAAAATGCCGGACAAATTTTGCCCGGCACTTCTTATCGTTGTTATGTTCTTCTAATTACTCACTGCTTCCTTCTTTTCTTCAGCATTAGCCGTATTGCCTGCTGGTACTGATGAAACCGCGGTCTTAAACTTAGACACAAACTTCTTCTTCTTACTTTCCGGCGACATAATAAATGTGTAACCCTTCTCTCCTAAACCAACTTTTTGCTTACGCTCATCCGGCTTCAGTTCCTGCACAATCTTGTTGTATTCCTTATTGGATGACAAGGTTTGCATCATACTATTCTTGTAAGTGAAGTACACCCAGTTGTCCTTATCAAACTCCAGGTACATCTCAATGGAGTTACCACTTCGCTTACGTGTAATTTCAGCCAGCACCTTCACCTCCTTGTTCACGACGTATTGCTTCAGATAGGCTAAATCGGCTTTGCCATTGGCAATAAATGATCGGGTTTTCGATTGCCATTCAAAGTCAATATTACTGAACAACAACATATGTTGCAGATCTGCTGGTAAGGATTTGCCCTCTCCAATGATCGAGCGTTCATTTTCTATCTTACCGGCTTTATTTTTTCCTACCCATTGTCCCACACGACTCACAAAAATTTCTTTGTCAAACTTCGACGTTTTAGCCGCTGAACTGATAATGGTATTATAAAGCAGATCTTTGGCCGCATCCACTAAGAAGAAGTCAATACCCAGCATACTTGATGTGGTTATTTTCTTATCCTTGCGGCTATCAAGCAATGTACCGCTGGCCTTTGTTTTAACCTGATCGAGCCCAATGCCCATATCAAATACACCATGGCCTTGAATACTACTCTCATTCTCAGAGAAACGCATCAGGTTACCCACCGAATCAGGAGCTGCCAGTTTCATTTCTGATGCAATATCAAATGATTTCTCATCTTCGTTATACACCAAAAATCCATGAGCATTAATCATCGGCACATCACTGTAATCTTTGCGACCTTCGGCAAACGATGAATACACATGCGTACTGTCTTTAGTAATAAAGAAATCTTTGTAGATGTTTTTGAATTCATAATTCTGTAGCTCTTCAGCAATCGGAATGCGCACACTATCCGGATTAATTCTCGAATCGAAACGAATGTAGGTCTGTGGGCCTTTCGATGAGCTATGCAGCATCTGCACCCCACCATTAAAGGACAGCAATTGCTCTTTTGCTTCCAGCTTCACATCACCTTTGTAGGCAAAATGCGAGTTGAACGTAAAATAGTCTTGCGGATTTACTTTTGTTGTTGCCACGGTTTGCTCTTCCTTGCCGTACATTATCTCCGTCATATCAAGGGTGAGCTTTTTGCCATCGCCATTGATATAGTCGTACTTTCCATAGCCTCGGTACTCGTATCGTCCATTAATTTTAACGTGCGCATCGTATAGGGTATGTTTCACCAATGAGTCTTTATCAATCACGATTCGAACGCTATCCAGTGCATCTATTTCGGCATCTTCACGGATGGTGACCAGTCCATTGCTAAGGAACAGGTTTGCATCACCTGATTCGATGTTTTTAACTTCCTCTGCATAAATCGTTTTGGTTTCCACATCGTACATGGCCATTGGCACATAAAAGGCCAGTGAATCCTGCTTTTTATGGGTAGAGACAAAGCGGTTACCTTTTGATCCGCGCGCTCCCATATAGATATCATTCTTATCCATATCCCACGAGAATTCGCTGATGTAAGACACATACCTGTTCTCGGTAAAGTCTACCCGGCTACCACCTGTTCGCGATTTAAACGTTCCCTGTCGTGTTTCAAAGTCAATGCTCGAAATCAGGTTGGTAGTGGCAAAACTTACACCTTCTACCTCTGCTCCTCTCAGGTTAAAGTCTGACGAGTCAGCCAATACGGTATGATCTCCAAAATCGATATCTTTTGATTTTACGTTGGCACTGCGCATAAAGAAGGTTCCTCCACCGGTCATGCCATAAGGCGTAACTTTAATTTGCCCCTGCAACTGCGCCTCTTCATTATACATGGTGAAGTTCTCTTCCTGGCTTTTCGCATGAAACTCATCTTCAAGCGGCATATACTCTACATATATGTACTTCGATGTCACATCAGGATACTCAGGACTGTGGGTTTGTTTGCCTACCGTAAAGTCGTACACCTGACCTTTCACCATATCCGGTAAGAAGGTAAAATCTTCGGAGTGCGATGTTGTGGTCAGATAATCCAGCTGTCCGTTTCCTTTCAGGCCGCTATTACTCAGATCAATGGTATTAACGAAATTGGCCTTTCCTCCATAAATCGGATAGCCATTCTCAGGTGTCTGACGTTTAAAGCCAAGTGAGAAGTCCGGACGAATGGTCAGGTTCTCCTTAAACGTCGGGAATATATTCGACTCAAATTCTCCGCTAAAGTTAAAGTTGGCACGCTTTAAGGTATTTATACTGTCCATTTCAAAGGGATCAAGCGTAAAGAACACCTGATCTTTATGGTAAGCACCTCCCTGTATATTTTTATTGTCGAAATACACGTACGATTCAATCTGGCTATTAATAACCGGAAAGTGCGGATTGGATTTAGCTCCCGATTTGTTATCAGGTTCGTCAATCTGCAAATATCCGGATAACTGCGAAATGGTGTTACCCACATCGGTCAATAACGGCATGCCAAAATAATCGTTCTCACCCGACTCCACCTTCATTTTCAACGAATCGATATTACTCATATCAATACGGAAATCATCGTACATAAACTTAAAACCATCTCCTGCCAATGTTAACATACCGGCATTAATGGTTCCGTTAAATACAAAATTCCGGTTCTCCTTCAGAATAATCTTTTGGTTACGAGGAAAGAATACAACGTTCTGGTGATCACAAATGGAAACGGTTTCCACCCCATTTAAATCGAGGTCGAAATTAAGCAGGTCAATACGCGCGTTTGATGTTTCACCACCAGTTAATGAGGTAAATCGTATTACATCATAGTCTTTTTTACCTAAGCGAAAATCCAGGTAATCGCGCAATCGCTGGCGAACAACGATTTCATCGGTATTGACATTGTAGCCAATAAAACCATAGAACGATAGCTGAATCACCTGCTGACGAACCGGACTTTCGGGTAAGCCCATAAATTTGGCATACTGAGCGGCTGTAAAAGGTAAGTCGTGGTAATAATCGCTGCAATTTCTCAATCCCTGAAGTGGGTGTATCGCATCCATTCCCTGCAAGCGATTGTAAAAATCCTCCCTAAAATAACTCAGGGATTCAAAGAAGGCCTG
The DNA here is from genome assembly GCA_002429115.1 of Saccharicrinis sp. UBA6048. Classification (GTDB taxonomy): domain Bacteria; phylum Bacteroidota; class Bacteroidia; order Bacteroidales; family Marinilabiliaceae; genus Carboxylicivirga. The sequence goes on from DIYS01000173.1 coordinate 14,014, forward strand.
ATTCTGAGCGGCACCGGTCAACATTCGCAAGTCCATAAATTGCTCACCAATTTTCCAGCGAATCAGCTCCACATCCATACTTATGTTATGAAAGGTATCGAAGTACGGACTTAAAGCCAGACCTTCGCCATTACGAATCAAATGCACCTCTTCCAGGTTGGCCATGTATTTAAAGATCAAGCCGGGATGGTAGATAAAACCTCTGTCCATCACAATTTCCACTTCCGTATCGTTACTCAAAATTTGATCTTTACGCAGGGCAAAATACAAGGATTTGGCCGTAATAAAGGTTGTATCATTACGAAGAATGGTAATGGTAGCCGGATTTTCATGCGTTCCTGCTCCTAAGAATTTGGCGCCGTTCTGTGCAAAACCACCCTCGTATTTAATGTTGGGATGAATGGTTTCAATTTTAAATCGCTGCTCTGTGGTGACAAACTTCGGATAAATGGTTTTATCAGGGTTGGTTACCTTCATCACCTTGTGATCAATGCTTCCGTGCAGCGGGTAATCGAAATAGTGACGGTTATAAAACTCGACCGAATCAATGTGAAAGGTAGACTTATCAATTTGAAGCTGGTATTCACCAAAGCTGGCATTTACCATCTCCTTTTCGAATCCTGAGCGCACCCAATCAATCTGTCCCTGTGTACCATGCCATACTTTTTCTAATGGATACAATACCCCTGAAGTATTATAAATAACAATACTATCCTTTTTGGAATGGCAGATAAGATCCGTCTCTCCAACCACCAGTGATAATTTTTTGTCGTTGTACTCGTAATGGTAATTATCGTTTCGACTATGCCAGCTGACCGCAGGCGTTGTGTAAATGGCATTGTTTTCCACCAGGTTCTTACTGACGACTAAAAACGACTTTAAATGACGCAATGCAAATCGCCGCTTGCTTAGCATATCAGTTATTGCCGCATGCCAATTATTGAAGCTCGTCATGTCATGCTCTTTCTTCTGAAACGCCATGATGGTAGTCAGGTAAGTATGATAATCCGGATACGGACGTGCCTTTTTAACGGCCATGGCATTACAGGTTTTCATCATTTTATCCTGAATACCTGCATCTAGTCCTGTCCAGAACAGGGTCAGCTCTTCAATAAATAGTTTTGCTTTTTTCTTGTCGGTCGTTTCTTTAAATATGACCTCCATCTCCCCCACAAAAAGCGCATAATCACCACTGAATTTATTTTGTGCACAGATGGGTGATACAGCACTTAAAAAAAAGATCACTAAAAGAGTGAGTAAACGTATATTCATATGAATCAGGTTCTATCGTTGCGTTGTGTGATTATTTCGGTTATCCGGCCTTTATATACGCAACTGCGACCCAATTGTTCTCAGTTTTTTGAGATAAAATTTTCAGACCATTCTTTTGTGCCGCTTTATCAAGAACTTCAACATCCTCCTGATAAAAACCACTAAAGAAAATCAGTCCCTCGCTCTTTAGCACATTGGCATAGGCAGCCATGTCATTTAATAGAATGTTCCGGTTGATATTGGCAAAGATGACGTCATAGGTCTCATCGACCAACAGCCCTGCTCCACCCAATTTAATTTCCATATTTGAAATATTATTGAGCGCAAGGTTTTCTATAGCATTATTATAGGCCCATTCGTCTATGTCAATACCTGTTACCTGTTTTGCTCCACGCATCGAACACAAGATGCCTAAGATGGCAGTGCCACAGCCCATATCCAGAATTGTTTTATTTGCCAGGTCTTGTTCAAGAATGTATTGAACCATAAGGCTGGTAGTCGCATGGTGCCCGGTTCCAAAAGACATCTGCGGATTAATAACGATGTCATATTCAGGTGCGTGCTCCACTTGATGGTTGGAGCTACGAATAACGCATTTTTCACCGATCACAATTGGCTGAAAGTAGTTTTCTTCCCACTCCTTATTCCAGTTCTGATCCGCGATGTTTTCGATATCATAAGTAAACGTTATACCTTCAATGGGGCACTCCATCGTCTTTAGTAGATCTTCATTAAAATCCCCGCTTGGAATATAGGCCTCAAATCCCGTTTCTTGCTCAACAAAACTATCATACCCCATCTCTCCCATTTGTGCAATCATTAATTCACTGGCAACAGGATTTTCAGGGCTAACTTTGATCGTTACTTTAGTATACTTCATTATTGTGTGTGTTTTTCTTTGCAAAAGTATTAAAATAGCAAGGTTCAAAAAAGGGCAAGGATTATGTTCTTGCCCATATTAAAGACTATCAAATAAACTTTTCATTCTTAACCACCACAGTCCGCCACTTGCGGACAGCTCCCCATGTGGAGCATTGATTAACATGATGTAAAAACCAAAGTATTGTACTTGACAAATAGCTTACTCTGGCTTTTGCAAGGCAGTTAGTTCACTATAGCCCATCAGTTTTCCCTTACGGAAAGTCTCCGATCGAATCAAACCAACGCCTTCTGCGTACCACTCCACAGAGCTTACCGTGACTTTTACAACAGACTTGGTAATAATATCCTGCGAAATTTTAATGCACGAAAATGTTCCTGCTGGTGTTGACAGATCTTCTTCAGCTTCCACTTTACGATTAACCACATTTACTGTCATTTTAAATGGCATCGGGGCTCCGGTCACTTCCATGTTAATGGCGCCATCTTTAAGCTGCTGACCCACCTTAAAACTGGCAGGAATATCCATTTCATCAACGGTAACTTTGATATCCATATCCTGATAAGCTTTCATTTGCTCGCTATCAAGATATCCGTCCATATCAATATAAAATACGCCATCTTCACAACGGTAAGACAATTCTGTTTCCACCACCTGCTTTTCCTTGGCATCTTCAAATTTTTGATTCACAACAAAGGTTGTGTTACTTCCTTTTTTATCAACGGCCACCAATTCTTGGCTACTTACCCCCGTTATCTTACCTTTTTTGTCGTAATGTGTTAGTTGCATTGTAGTACCCGCTTCAATGGGCATATAAGCCTTACAATCCTGCGCCTTAACGGTAAGCGACACCAGCAGCAATACCACAATGGTAAGCATATTATTCACTTTTTTATTCATCATTAAATGTTTAAGATTAAATTTGAACGAACTAAATTCAAAACATTATTCCTTATAATCAAGCTATTTGCGTCAAAATAAAATAAGTCATAAACCTGCCTCTTCAATTCAACATCACAGATTATTAACTTTCAAAATTCTTTATGTATCTTTAACATCCGTTGCCTATTAAACAATCTATGTCCGTAAAATTATTTTCTCGACTTACCTTCATCGTAAGCATATTGCTGCTTTTAACAATTGACCTCGGCGCCGAACGTTTAAAAGAGGTGGTTGTCCTTAATTCTTATCACCAAGGATTTAAATGGACATCAGATATCACGGATGCAATCGCTGATGAGTTTAATAAAAATGAGTCCTACCGCCTATTTTATGAATATCTCGACAGCAAACGTTTTAATGACGAGAGCTATTTTGTTCATCTAAAAGATATTTACCATTATAAGTATAGCGATCATAAAATAGATGGCATCATTTGTTCGGACAACAAAGCCTTTGATTTCTACATTGAGTATGGTCAGTCAATTTGGGGCGATGCTCCGGCCGTTTTTTGTGGCGTAAACAATATCGGCGATTTACTATACCAGGTTGACACACTCAAACACACAATCGTCCACGAACGCATCGACATATTTAATACCCTTAAGCTCATTCATCAGCTTCAGCCACAGCTCGAAGAAATTATCGTCATTTCTGACAAAACACTTTCGGGTAATATATTCTTAGATCAGTTTGTAGAAGCATTTGATAAACTCAAACCTGAATTCTCTTACCGGGTCATCAATAATGCAGCTCCCGATAAGCTACATACTATTTTACACGAGCTATCGTTAGAAAATAAGGCCATCTATCTTTTGAGCTTATATACCCATCGAAACGGGATTCCTAATGAAATGACCAACGAAGTAAATTACTTCTTTAAAGACATCAATCTACCAATATACAGTAACTGGGATTTTTTAATGCCCGATATTATTGTTGGTGGCAAGATACTGAGAGCCAAAGACCAGGGGCAACTGGCAGCTCAGTTAATGAAGGAAAAACTTAGTGGTCAAAAACCAGCTACCCACAATTGGCCGGTAGATAATTTCATTATAGATCAAAAACAAGCTGATAAATATGCCTTGGACTTAAGCAAGTCCGATATACCTTTTGTACTTACCAATCAGGAACAATCATTTATCAGTCAATACAAAAAAGAAGTGATGGTTGTATTGCTGATCTTGATTACCTTAACATCCATTGTCATAGTATTGGTTGGGGATGTCATTAAGCGTAAACGTGTTGAAATTAATTTTATTGAGAGTGAGAAACGCCTGGAATTAGCAATAGATGGTGCAAATGAAGGACTTTGGGATATTCATTTAATGCAAGGCTCCATATTTATCAGCGAACAATTTGCTAAACTATTGAACTATAATAACTCGGCATCGATTAAAATGACGGTAGAAAACTGGACCGATTATGTTTTTGAGCAAGATGTTGAGCAGGTGCGCGAAGCTTATAATACACACAAACAAGGAAGAGCTGATGCCTTCAAATGCGAAACCCGTTTAATTGATTACAGCGGAAATCCATCCTGGTTTTCATTACATGGAAAAATTACAGAATGGAAAAGTAACGAACCATCCCGTATTACCGGAATTATCCTGAATATAAATGATCAAAAGGCATTTGAAGAGCAATTGCAAAATGCTAAGGAAAAAGCGGAAGAAAGCGATCGCTTAAAGTCCTCTTTTCTGGCTAATATGTCGCACGAGATAAGAACACCTATGAATGCGATTCTGGGCTTTACCGATTTGCTTATTTATGATAGTCTGACAAGTGATGAACGCAGCGAGTACCTGAACATGATTAAAAATAGCGGCGAAAACTTATTAAGTCTCATCAATGATATTATTGATATCAGTAAGGTTGAATCAGGTGAATTATCAATTTCTGAGTCTCCAATCGATTTTAGTTTATTGGCCAATGAAGTGTATAATGTGGGACGAAGCATCAGTAATTCATTGAACAAGAACATTGAGTTAAGATTGGATAAACCTGAAAATGACAGAGACATGCTGATTATTGCTGATCCACTCAGACTTTATCAGGTTATGCTAAACCTAATGTCCAACGCCATTAAATTCACCGATAGCGGTTATGTCGAGTTAAGCTATAAAATTCATAAAGACCACATTCTAAGCATCCGGATAAAAGACACTGGCCCGGGAATATCTGATGATTATAAAGAGCTTATCTTTGATCGCTTCAGGCAAATCGATGAATCTACCATTAAAAAGCATGGTGGCACCGGTCTGGGTTTATCAATTACGAAAAGCATTATCCTGCTCATGAATGGCCATATTGAAGTCGTGTCAGATCCGCCTAACGGAGCTGAGTTTATTGTTGAAATTCCGGTCAAATTACAAAAGTTGAGATATAATTAGTCTACTTTACCAAAGGTTCAGCAAAGGCTAAGAAGCTGAATTCGGTTCAAATTTTGAACTCAGGATTTTATATCTTTAACGCCAAATATTTAACTATGGAGCTTTTTTACGATCCTGATTTTACAGGAAACGGCATACTAAATGAATCAGAAAGTAAGCACTGTATTAATGTGCTGCGTCATAAAGAAGGTGACATTATAACGGTGGCAAATGGTAAAGGACAGTATTTTAAGTGCCGGATAATAAATCCACATCACAAAAAATGCGAACTGGAGAAAATTGAGGTTCAGAATCACGACAAGCCATCTTTCGGGCTGCATTTGGCGGTTGCCCCTACTAAAAATATTGATCGATTTGAGTGGATGGTTGAAAAAGCAATGGAACTTGGCGTTACTGAAATAACACCCCTTCTGTGCCAACACTCAGAACGTAAAAAACTACGGATCGATAGAGTTGAACGCATTATTGTTGCTGCCATGAAACAATCGTTAAAAGCATACATGCCTGTGATCAACGACCTGACTCCCTTTGATCAGTTTATGACACAACATGCCAGTGCACATACCTATATTGCACACTGTTACGACAGTGACAAACAGCCTTTAAAAAACGCCTATTCAGAAGCAACTGATGCCATATTATGCATTGGCCCTGAAGGAGACTTCGCGGAACAGGAAGTTGCTCAAGCCGTTCAAAATGGTTGTCAGCCAGTTTCGTTAGGAAACAGTCGATTACGCACCGAAACCGCAGGAGTTATTGCTTGCCATACCATACATTTGATAAATGAATAAGCAAGATCTTTTACACATCTTAGCTGCTTTAAGTGGCATCCTAATTGTTTTAATTGGCAGTGCCTATTTTTTTTATTGATGGCTATCTGAAGTTTAAAAAAGCAAATCAAATCGCTCTCAAAGTAGCGCAGAAATCTCCTCTTTGGAATCAAATTAAGCAAGTGCTAGAATCGAGATTCAACTACTACCAGCTTCTTCCCGATCGCTTTAAGGATGACTTTATTTTCAGAACTTTTAAGTTCATGAAACGGAGGCAGTGGGTATCATCATCAAGTCCTGTAATAGAACTGCATAAGAAAGTTCTGATATCTGCTTCAGCCACTCAATTAACTTTTGGTCTTAAGGATTTTAGCTTTGGTCGTTTTAAGACCATTTTAGTACACGACAATGCCTATTACAACCGGCACACCGGTCATTATCATCGTGGGGAAGTCAACCAGGCTGGCCTTATTGTTCTTTCATGGAAGTATTTTGAGGAAGGCTACAACAATGGTAATGATAAAATTAACCTGGGCTTGCATGAGATGGCGCATGCACTAAATCTGGCCGTATTTTTATCACAAGGAAGACGCTATCGTTTACAAAAGCTACTGGAGAAGTTTCAACAGTCATCGCTCGATGAAATAACCAGAATGCGTGATACAGATGAGCACTTTTTACGTTCATACGGCTCTACAAATCCACATGAGTTCTTCTCTGTTGCTGTTGAGCACTTCTTTGAAGCGCCACATGAATTTAAATCTCAGCTACCCGATCTATATATCGAATTGTGCACCTTACTAAATCAGGATCCGGCAAATAAAGTATATCGCGGATTTCAATCACCTCACAAAACCCTGTACAAAAATACAATTGCGGTAAGCGGCATGAAGTTTTCCAAACCTAAAATTAAAATTCACCCTAATTTTAACTTATTGGTTCCAATTTTCTTAACCACTACCATCTATGCCATTATCTATGGCATTTTCAGCTCAATCATCAAGTTAAATAACGAATTTGCAATACCATCTGCTGCTGTAGTTTATATGCTCAGCATTTATTATGTATTCAAAAGAAAAGCTAAGTCATTGTCTATTATCGATACCCATATTGTTCTTAACACAATGGCGCATCGAGGCAATCAATCCGTTCACATAAAAAACATTGTAAATGTGGACATTACCTACATGCTTACCAATTACAAAACAAGCATCAACTATTTTGAAAATGACTTAATTAATACCACCACAGTATCATTGTATTGCTCACCCGCAAGCATCAAAAAGCTCGAACGCTCACTCTTGCGGATGGGCGTTCATATTAAGCACAATAACAAGTGGCTTAGAAAGGAAAATATTTAATCCTATAGATATTCGTTCAGGTAGTGACTCTCCATATAGTCCTTAAACTCCTTGGTCATATTTCTTGATAAATCGCCTAACATACATGAACCAATGACACATGTGCGTTTATCTCCAGGACAAGACTGTATAGCTACTTTTCCTTCAATAGCTTCATAAATCATCAAAAGAGAAATATCAGTCGGATCCATTTTTAATACAAACCCTCCGCTTGGGCCCCTGTTGGAAGCTACAAAATCCTCTTTTGCCAATCGTTGCATTACTTTGGCTACATGGTGCTTCGAACTATCTATAGCTTCCGAAATTTGATTAACGTTTAACTTCTTCTCACTTCGTGCAATAAGTACCATTGAATGCAAGGCTATAGAGGCAGCTTCAGAAAGCGTGACAATTTTTGACATAATTCAGCTAAAAAAGAAATTGAATACTTAAATAATTGTTTGCAGCAAAATTAAAAAAAAACCCGTAACTCTGATAGCTACGGGTTATATTATTGACGAATCTCTTATTCTTGTTCGTACTGAAGTGTTTTTGTGGTTAAATCACACACCTCCGATGGGCCAAAATACTGAATAGGACCTGGGTAGACATAGTTGGTGTTAATTGCCCACTCTTCACGACACTCTACCAATCGCTTCAAAGGAGCACCATTTAACAATACCAATGCCTTCTGAATAACCGGTTTCATCTCACCATGACGCTTCTCCATGTTCATCATCATAGTCACAGGCACCCCTCCTGCAATCCAATCTGTAGATGGTGCAGTCAGGTTACGAACAGAGGCCATATAGCCAGTTTTGCCCTGACCAATCAACATAGCAGCTGTATTACCTAATGAGTAACAATAATCGGCATCAAAATTCGATGGAGCCGCACAACGACCTTCGTAACCAAAGAAATGTGGCTGACCTTTGAATTTGCCCTTAAACTCACCTGCCTTTTTCATCTTCTTAAGCTTGGCTTTCACCATGTCAATTAACATCTTCTCTGTTTCAATCATCGAAACCTGAACGTTTCCGTGTGGATCACGATCTAACATTAACTGGTTGGCAATGGCATTTGGTAATGATACATATACTTCGCGTGATTCCTCTGAAATACGCTCTGCAACAAATTCACGCTTCTCTTTATTTCCCTCAAGTGCATTGACTTCAGCTTCGTTGTGAGCTAAGAAATCGTTTAACTCAGCAATTAACTTTTTCATTGCCGGAATAAACTCAACCAATCCTTCCGGAATAAGTACAGTACCAAAGTTATCGCCATTTTCAGCACGCTGGGCAACAATATTTGCAATGTAGCTGACCACATCATCCAATGTTTGCTGCTTAGCTTCTACTTCTTCTGAAATAATGGTAATGTTTGGCTGCGTTTGCAAAGCACATTCCAATGCAATATGTGAGGCCGAACGTCCCATCAGTTTAATAAAGTGCCAGTATTTCTTTGCCGAGTTAGCATCACGCTGAATATTACCAATCAGCTCACTATATACTTTACAAGCCGTATCAAAACCAAACGATGTTTCTACCATTTCGTTTTTCAGGTCACCATCAATGGTCTTTGGTACACCAATCACCTGAACACCTGCATCTTTATTCTTATAATATTCAGCTAAAACACAAGCATTAGTATTTGAATCATCACCACCAATAATTACCAAGGCAGTAATGTCTAATTCTTTACAGTTAACAAGTGCTTGTTCAAACTGTTCCTCTTCTTCCAGCTTTGTACGTCCTGAACCAATGATATCAAATCCTCCTGTATTGCGGTAGTGGTCGACAATTTCTGAAGTTAACTCAATATATTGGTTATCAACCAAGCCACCAGGACCACCTAAGAAACCATATAATTTATTTTCAGGATTTAACTTTTTTAATCCATCATAAATACCCGAAATCACATTGTGACCGCCAGGAGCCTGACCACCGGACAAGATTACACCCACATTCTTTGCAGGCATGTCTGACATCTCACCTGGCTCAAATGTCAAAACAGGCATTCCATATGTATTTGGAAATATCTTTTGAATATCAGCCTGGTCGGCAACTGATTCTGTTGCTTTACCCTCAACCAATTTTACACCGCCTTGCAACGATGATGGCATCTTTGGCACATAACTTTCTCGCGCTTTCTGAAGTGGACTTTTAATCATCATACTGTTTGTATTGTTTTCTTAATTTGAGATCTAAACTATGGTGTCTAAGCACATCATTTTATTTCGACATGCAAATTTGCTTATATTTTTTTAAAAGATAAAAATTGAATCTTAACAATTTACAATCTTTAACTTATTTAGAGTGAATTTGATTAAAGTTAAAATTAAAGTCGAGTTTTCATTTACATTTCAATAGATATCATCCTCGTAAAGTACAAATTCCTGTCTTTTGTCAATTTTAACTTCCTCAAGGTTGATTTGCAGAATTTTAGATAATAACTTGCTTAAAAATCGTAGATTCTGAATCTTTTAAACCCGTATTATGATTCTAAAAAAACACACGGCAAAAACAATTGCCATACTTACCGGAGGAGGCGATGTACCTGGTCTGAACCCGGCAATCCGTGCCATTACAATTCGCGCAATTCGCGAAGGATTTAAGGTTATTGGCATCAAAAATGGTTGGAAAGGCGTTATTTCCATTAATCCAGTCCTTCCGTTTGAAGAGCAGGATTATTGCATCACATTAAACGATCATATGGTGAATCGATTGGGACGAACAGGCGGTACGTTTTTACATTCCAGCAGAACAAAAGCAGACAAAGTACCACTTAAGGATGTACCAAGTCATCTGAAAGGATTTTATAAGGAAGAGTACAATGATCTGACACAGGAAGCAGTTAAAAATCTAAATTATCTTGGTATAGATTACCTCATACCAATTGGCGGTGACGACACATTAAGCTACGCCGTCAGGTTGCACCACGAAGGCATTAAAACGATTGCCATCCCCAAAACAATGGATGGGGATGTTCCTGGCACTGAATATTGCATTGGGTTCAGCACCTGCGTCACACGTACAATAGAATTAACACATGCACTACGAACCTGTGCCGGATCACACGAACGCTTTCTGGTGCTAGAGGTGTTCGGTCGAAATGCGGGATTTTCTGCCCTCTTACCCACTGTTGGCGGTGCTGCAGATCGTTGCATCATACCTGAATATAAAGTGAATATTGAGCAACTCACGGCTCTAATGGTTGAAGATCGTAACAACAATCCAAGTCGATACTCAGTTGTTTTGGTTTCTGAAGGCGCCAGCTATGAAGGTGGGAATATAATCTATAGCAGTCAGGAAACCGATGCCTTTGGTCATAAAAAGCTTGGTGGAATCGGTGAAGATATTGGCAATCAACTAAAGCGCTTGTCTCCCAAGTTTAACAATGGTAAAGATATAAATGTAGTCAATCAAAAACTCGGCTATTTAGTGCGCTCCGGTGAACCTGACGCTCTTGATTCCATTGTTCCTACAGCCTATGCAAATCTTGCGATGGATTTGATATTAAAAGGCATATCAGGTCAGATGGTTTGTATTAAAGATGGCAAATACGATCATATATCCATTGAAGCCGTGAAAAAGGATGAGAAAGGAGAAAGTACGAAGAAAGTTAATGTCAATAAATTCTACGACATCAATCGATATCGCCCCAATTACACCAATATTCTGGGTGATCCTATGATGATACTAACTCGTGACTAATTAGCTATTTGCACAGGAATTTAAACATAAGACCTGTGCAAATTAACTTTCCATACTTTTTCATTAATCCTCTTTAACTTTCTATAACCTTTTATGGATGCCAATTATTGCTATATTTGGCATAAAATATCGCTGCATGCAATTTTCAGTAATAATTCCAATTTATAATAGACCCGACGAGATTGTAGAGCTTCTCGAATCGCTGACATTACAATCTGCCAAGTCATCATTTGAAGTTATTATTGTTGAAGATGGTTCTTCTTTACCTTGTGATGATGTTATTCAACCATACTATAACCAGCTGGATTTACATTATCACAAACAAAGAAACCAGGGACCAGGACCAGCCCGTAATAAAGGGGCTTCCATGGCTAAAGGCGAATACCTGATTTTCTTTGACAGCGATTGCATCCTGCCATCTAATTACTTTAATCATGTGATTGAGCATTTAAGTATTCAGGCTTTAGACTGTTTTGGCGGACCGGATTCATCACATCCATTCTTTACACCAATTCAGAAAGCAATCAGCTATTCTATGACCTCTCCTATAACAACAGGAGGAATCAGAGGAAGTCATAAAAAAATGGATAAGTTTTACCCACGCAGCTTTAACCTCGGTATTAAGAAGAACATATTTGATGCCTTAGGTGGTTTTGCTAACATGCGTTTTGGTGAAGATTTGGATTTAAGCATGCGCACCGTCAAAAAAGGGTACAATGTAGGCCTGATTATTGAAGCTTTTGTATATCACAAACGAAGAACGCGTTTTAAGGCATTCTTTAAACAAGTCTTTAATTCAGGTATTGCCAGAATCGATTTATCGCTTTTACATGCAAATACGCTTAAGCCAGTGCACTTACTACCTTCGGCTTTCACAATAGGCTATCCCTTATTACTCTTATTGGGACTTGTAATATCACCCTGGGTTTTGATACCCTTCCTATTATTTCCGGGAATTATTTTTACAGATGCCTTATTCAGAACTAAAAGTGCATATGTAGGCATGTTAAGCACCTGGGCTTCACTGGTACAATTAATCGGCTATGGCTCTGGTTTTATTTATGCCTTCTGGATAAGAATAGTAAAGGGCAAAGGATCATTTCACAGCTTTGCCCAATCATTCTACGATTAGTTAATTACAATACCCTCTTCTCCTCTGAGGATTTTTACAGGATGATAAGCTCTCGCAAACGCCTTAATATTATTCACAACGTTTTGAGACGGCGTATTTGTCCGTCTACTAAATATTGCATCAGGCAACTTATCAAATACTGACAGCCAGAAATCAGCCTCTTCTTCTCTGGCTAAAAAATCATGTGTAGAAGTATTACTCATAGGCAACGCATTTAATTTATTTTGAAATTAAAACGCTGCTCACATGTAATTATTGCACACCTATGATAAAGTCAATGAAATATTTCGTTCTTCCGCCAGTTTTCTCAGATTCATTAAGGCATATCGCATACGTCCCAATGCAGTATTGATGCTTACGTTTGTTTCCTCGGCTATTTCCTTAAAGCTCAAATCTCTGTAATGTCGCATCTCTACAACTTCACGTTGATTATCAGGCAATAACTTAACCAACATCGCTACTTCACTTAACACTTGTGACTTAACCATCTCTTCCTCAACTGATTTATCTGAAAACTTTGCAGAATTAAATAAATCGTACTCATAGTTATCATTTGAGATAACCGACTGATTTTTTTGCTTTCGATAATGATCAATGATTAAATTGTGTGCTATACGCATCACCCACGAGGAGAATTTTCCGCTATCAAAATAACGTCCATTCTTTAAGGTTTTTATCACGCGAATAAATGCTTCTTGAAATATATCTTCAGCAAGTTCCTGCTGCTTAACACACATTAAAATATAAGAGAATACTTTTGCCTTATGACGCTCAATCAACATATCTATCGACGTCACCTTTCCTGCAATGAAATCCTTTACAAGTCGTTCATCAGAAAGCACTAGTTGCTTTTCCATACTATTATAAATTAAACATCTCGTAAAGGTCTTCCTATAGGCAATTATTTAAGTTGTTAATTGTATTGTGATTGTTTTCGCTTGTAAAAAAAGTAAAAAAATGTTTAAAAACCAAATTGAGGTAATTTCAAACTTAAACAACAGGTAATTGTTCAAATCTAAGGCTCTGTTATCTTATATTTGTGGACAATTAATAATATCGGCATGCAGGAGAAAGCAATTACAGTTAAAGGTGCACGTGTTCATAACCTTAAAAACATTGACGTACAGATACCTAGAAATAAATTCATTGTAATTACAGGTGTATCAGGGAGTGGGAAATCCTCACTTGCATTTGACACACTGTATGCTGAAGGTCAAAGACGCTATGTGGAAAGTCTGAGTGCCTATGCTCGTCAGTTTCTTGGCCGGTTGGACAAGCCAGATGTTGATTTTATTAAAGGCATCCCTCCTGCCATTGCCATTGAGCAAAAAGTGAACACACGTAATCCACGGTCAACCGTAGGCACGAGTACCGAGATTTATGATTACATCAAACTGTTGTATGCACGAATTGGACGAACGTTTTCACCTGTTAGTGGTAACGAAGTTAAACGACACTATGTAACTGACATTGTTAACTTTGTTGGCAATCTTAATGAAGGAACAAAGTTTGCATTACTTGCACCCATAGTGACAAATAACGAGCGTAAATGCTCTGAACACCTTGATGTATTGCTAAAACAAGGCTTTAGCAGGGTTGAAGTGGAAGGAAAATTTATGCGAATCGAAGACTTGCTTGAGAACGAGGAAGAGCTTCATCAGGCATGCAAACACATCTACTTGGTTATTGACAGACTATCGGCCATTAATGATGAAGATACCTTAAGCAGAATAGCCGACTCGTCACAAACCGCCTTGTATGAAGGTAAAGGTGAGTGTATTTTAAAGATATATAACGACGATAAAACTACAGAAGAACACAACTTCTCCAATAAATTTGAACTGGATGGTATTGAGTTTGAAATACCAAGCGAACATATGTTTACGTTCAACAATCCGGTGGGGGCCTGCCCTAAATGTGAAGGATTTGGTAATGTTATTGGTATTGATGAGGATTTGGTGATTCCGAATAAAAGCTTATCTGTTTTTGAAGATGCTATTGCTTGCTGGAAAGGCGACAAAATGCAGGAATGGAAAGTACAACTGGTGCGAAATGCACATAATTTTGACTTTCCGGTTCACACGCCTTATTTCGAATTAACAACAGAGCAAAGAGAACTTCTGTGGACTGGCAATCGCTATTTTAAAGGCTTAAATCGCTTTTTTCAGCACCTTGAAGAAAAGCAGTACAAAATACAATTCAGAGTGATGCTTTCGCGTTATCGTGGCAAAACAACTTGTCCTGACTGTAAAGGCACACGACTGAAAAAAGAAGCCAGCTGGGTCAAAGTCGGTGGCAGGAGCATCCATGAATTAGTCACATTGCCTATCTCTGAATTGCACAAATTCTTTAATGCAATTCAATTAGAAGAGCATGAGATTTCTGTTGCAAAAAGATTAATGCATGAGATAAAATCCCGCATTCAGTTTTTATGCAATGTTGGCCTCGGCTACCTTACCTTAAACCGTCTTTCTTCAACACTATCAGGAGGTGAAAGTCAACGTATTAACCTGGCTACCAGTTTAGGAAGTAGTTTGGTAGGTTCCCTATACATTCTGGACGAGCCTAGTATTGGCCTACATTCAAAAGACACTGAATTACTTATTAATGTGCTTAAAAACCTTCAACAAATAGGCAATACCGTGATGGTTGTTGAGCATGATGAGGACATTATACGTGCAGCAGATTCAATCATTGATATTGGCCCCAAAGCGGGTCGTTTGGGTGGTGAATTAGTTTTTCAGGGAGATTACAAAGCCCTTAAAAGTTCAAATGACAGCTTAACAACCAAATACCTGAATGGAGAGGAAAAGATCGTCGTTCCTGAATCTCGCCGGTCATTTAATGACTTTATTGAGATAAAAGGCGCTTGTGAAAATAATCTCAAAAATATAAACGTCAAGCTACCACTCAATACAATTACAGTGGTTACAGGTGTTTCCGGAAGTGGCAAGTCATCTTTAATTAAAAAAATTGTATATCCGGCAGTAAAAAAGCACATCGGCGG
>DIYS01000075.1 GCA_002429115.1 Saccharicrinis sp. UBA6048
GGTAACATCATCGTTCGTCAACGTGGTACTAAGTTCCACGCTGGTTCAAACGTAAGCATGGGCCGTGACCACACTTTATTCGCAACTGCGGATGGTAAAGTGAAGTTCGACACTAAAGGTCCACTTAACCGTAAATACGTTAGCATCGTAGCTGAATAATTTTAGCTTAATAGCTTTAAAAGTTTTAAAACCCCGCTTATGCGGGGTTTTTTGTTGCCCTAAAATTGAATTATATTTGCGATTCGAATAAAGATTAAAACAACAATCAATGATAGAAAGCCCTTCTTCACAAAAGGAATTAGAAAAAGTTGTATTGGTAGCCGTTAAAACTCCGGAAGTATCAATTCAACAGGTTGAGGAGTATTTAGATGAGCTGGCATTTTTGGCAGAAACAGCTGGTGCGATTCCTTTTGAACGATTTACGCAAAACCTGACCATGCCCGATCCGAAAACATTTGTTGGTCGTGGTAAGCTGCAGGAGATCATTGATTTTATGAAGGTTCATGAGGTTAAAACAATCATTTTTGACGATGAGTTATCACCATCTCAGTTACGAAACCTTGAACGAGAACTAAAAGTACTTGTGCTTGATCGAACCAATCTTATCCTTGATATTTTTGCGAGACGAGCTCAAACAGCACACGCCAAAACACAGGTTGAGCTGGCACAGTATCAATACTTGTTGCCTCGTCTGACCCGCATGTGGACACACCTTGAACGTCAGCGTGGGGGTATCGGAATGCGTGGTCCTGGTGAGAAGGAAATCGAAACGGATCGTCGTATTATCCGCGATAAAATAGCCAAACTAAAGACTGACTTGAAGAAAATTGATCGTCAGATGGCTACTCAACGCCAAAACAGGGGCAAACTGGTTCGTGTGGCATTAGTCGGTTATACCAACGTTGGCAAAAGTACGCTTATGAACGTACTTAGTAAATCAGAGGTATTTGCCGAAAATAAGCTGTTTGCTACACTAGATACTACCGTTCGCAAAGTTGTTGTTGATAACATTCCGTTTTTGTTGGCCGATACTGTAGGGTTTATCCGAAAATTACCTCACCACCTGGTTGAATCGTTTAAGTCAACACTGGATGAAGTTCGTGAAGCTGATATTCTTTTGCATGTTGTGGACGTGTCACACCCTGGATTTGAGCAACAAATTGACATTGTGAATAATACCTTAGCAGAGATTGATAAACGCGATAAACCAAATATCCTGGTTTTTAACAAGGTGGATGCATACACCTATACTCCAAAGGAGGAAGATGACCTAACACCTAAAACCCGAGAAAACTATTCGCTTGACGACCTTAAGGAAACATGGATGGGGCAACAGGATCAGTGCATTTTTATCTCAGCAAAAAATAAAGTCAACTTTATTGACTTTAAGAACCTGATATATGGTGAAGTAAAGAAAATTCATACCCAGCGATTCCCGTTTAACGATTACCTGTACAATTCATACAACGATCAGGGCGAAAAGGAATAACAAGTTTTCTATCAACATATACAAGGGAGTGCAATAGCATTCCTTTTTTTATACCTAATTTATTTGGGAAATTGCTATAAACAATCCATGAAAATATGTTCTAATTACATGAATTGATTTTCAACAACTAAGGAAAAGAAGAACACTAAGGGAAGCTTTAAATCAAGCCCCAACGTGGGCGCCATCTATCAGCGTAGGGTGGAGTACAACGAAGCCCTACGTCCCTATAATGCAATTCAAACCGGTGCAACCATTAATGCACTTATCCCAAGAAGCTACCATGCACCGGAATTCATTATTGATGGATAGAACGATTAAAAAAATATGCAATATCTATTGATATTTTTAAAGGAGAATGCATTGCCCAGTTCCTAAGCTTTACACTGCCAAAAGCCTTTTGTTTATAAATTGTGCAATCAAACTGTAACTATTCACAAATCGACGGGTACACAGTGATGTTAACTACAAAAGAAAAAGGTCAGGCATGTTTTTATTTAACAAACTAAGAATCCATTTACTTAACTTCTTCCAAACCTTCTTCTACCATCTGTTTTTTTGGTTAATCGCACTTTCACTTTACGTATTCTTCACAGATGACCAAACGCTTTTTGTCAATTACCTGAAGCTATTTCTTAAAGATGACATTTACGGGAATACTGTCCTTTTGGCTACATCATTAGCTATTATTTTCACAACATTAGACATGCTCCTTTTGGATATTCTAATGCGCCGATCACCCATACGGATCCTTATCTTTTTCAAATTTATTTTATATATATTCTTAGCTGTAATCATTGTTTTCTTTTCAGAAAATAAGAACATTGACTATAGAGAGTTAAGCAACTACCAGGTGTTTATTGATAATATGCCCGAATTAACACTACGCCACTATCGCTTTATCGTATGGTTCTATTGTTCATGTGTGATCAATAACCTACTTCGTAATGCATTCAGGAAAATTGGCTTTAGAAACTTCTTACATTGGGTTACCGGTGTATTAAATAAGCCTCGTAAGGAAAGGCGAATCTTTATGTTTATCGATATGAAATCATCGGTTACCTTAGCAGAAAAACTAGGCCATACAAAATTTAGCTACCTGGTACAGGATGTTTTTAACGATTTGGCCATTGTAGAAAATTACCATGGGGCTATTTACCAGTATCTGGGCGACGGTGCTATTATTTCCTGGAATTTAAAGCGCGGACTAAGAAATAACAATTGCTTAAAAGCCTTTTTTGCCTTTCAAAAAGTCATTCAGCGTAGAAAGATATTTTATAATATGCGCTATGGATTAATTCCTGAATTCAAAGCAGGACTACACATAGGAGAAATAATGGTGCTGCAGGTAGGACGCTTTAAACGTGATATATCCTATAATGGCGATACATTAAATACCACTGCACGTATTGAATCAATGTGTAATACCTACAAACAAAGCATGCTGATATCCGGCGTGTTGTATGAATCACTAAGAAATCAGGATGAATTTGATTTTAAAGAAGTGGATTCGATCAAATTGAAAGGTAAATCAAAAGCTGTTCAGTTATACAAAGTCAATTTACTTAAGAAAAAGAAGTAACCTTGATTCCTTACTTTTTCTTGAAAAGATCTTTCATACGCTGCAATACACCTTTGTGATCTTTTTTCCGTTCTTCTTTCTTTTGCTTTCGTTCTTCCTGCCGTTTTATGCGAAGTGAATCTGGTCGGTCAAAGCCTTGTAATAAACTATCAAAAAAGCCTTTGTCAGGATCATCCATAGCAAAATCATCGCATGCCAGTTGTTTTTGCAAGCGCGATGGCACCACATAAAACGAACCTTTATGGTACTGATAACGTGTTTTATCCTTTTCAAGTCGCTGCATAAAACGGGCAAAAATAGGCAGTGCCATATGCCCACCACTACCTAATGCTGTTGATCGAAAACGAATGGTAGGCTGATCATTACCAACCCATGCACCTGCTACCAAATCAGGGGTATATCCAATAAACCATCCATCTGCATTATCCTGTGTTGTTCCTGTTTTTCCGGCTAAATCACTTTTCAGATTGAATATATTACGTAATGAATTGGCCGTACCTCTTTCAACCACACCTTTCATCATCTCCACCATAAAATAGGCCACATCATCGTCAAACACTTCATCCTTAGGCAGGTTTTCTTCATGTTCATATAACACCTTACCGTCTCTATCTTCAATTCGAAGCAGCATAACTGGTTTCACCGGACGTCCGTAATTAGGAAATGTAGTGTAGGCAGACACCATATCAAGCAATGACAACTCAGCTGTTCCCAATGCTATGGATGGATAATTTGGTATATCTTCCTCAATACCCATATCCTCAGCTAAATCAACTACTTCATCCACTCCTATTTGTGTGATTAACTTAGCACTGACGGTATTTACTGAGTTGGACAATCCTCCTTTAACCGAGTAAAAACCTTCATGCTGGCCATTACTATTGGCCGGTGACCAGTCATCGTAATCTTCGTAAACAATTTGTTCATTGGAAATAAAGTCACAAGGCGAAACGCCATCTTCCAATGCTGCAGCATACACAATAGGTTTAAAAGTTGATCCAACAGGACGACGAGACGTCACGTGATCGTACTGATACGTTTTGTGATCGATACCCCCAACCCAGGCCAGCACATGTCCATTTCGTGGGTTCATTGCCACAAAACCAGTGTTTAGCAACATCAAGTAATGTTTCACCGAGTCAACAGGACTCATCGTTACCTTTTTTTCACCGGCATGTGTGAAGATCGTCATAGAGACCTTTTTCTCCATCGCTTTAAAAATCTCCTCATCACTTTTACCAGCCTCTTTCATCTTTTTGTAACGACGAGAGTTACGCAGGGCATTCGTGTATACCTGGGGATGCTTTGCCCAGGCTGACTGGCCTTTCCAATGGCGATCAAACTCATCCTGCAAACGGGCCATTTGCTGATCAACAGCTTTTTCTGCAAAATCCTGCAAATGCGAATCGATACTCGTATAAATCTTTAAGCCATCGGAATAGATATCGTATTCGTCTCCATATTTATCATCCAATACCTCCTTAGCCTGAGCACGAATTTTTTCTCTAAAATACGGCGCGATTCCTGTATTATGATCGATACGGCGATAATTCAGAACAATCTTACTCTGCTTCCATTTCAGGTATTCATTTTCTGATAATACACCATGTTCTTTCATGCGTTTTAGAACAATATTGCGTCTTTTAATGCTCCGTTCTGGATTAATACGTGGATTATAGGCTGTATTGGCAGCCAACATGCCAACCAAAGTGGCCGCTTCGGCCGGATTTAATTGCTTCGACTTTTTACCAAAGAATCGTCTGGCCGCCATTTCAATACCATAAATATCTTCACCAAAAGGAACGGTATTAAGGTATAATGTCAGGATATCTTCTTTAGAATAGATACTTTCTAAACGAGCAGCAGTAAAAATTTCCTTTGTTTTACCCACTGGGAGTGTCAGAAAGCCCAAACGCATTCGTGGGTAAAGGTTTTTTGCCAACTGTTGACTTATGGTACTTCCTCCCCCTTGCGCCTTGTCACCAAACAAAATAGTACGCACGATGACACGTCCCAGACTGACAACATCCAAACCGTTGTGCTCAAAGAATCGACTATCCTCGGTAGCGATAAGCCCATCCTTCACATATGGAGATACCTGATCATTGTCAATTGTGAGTCGCTGCTCAACGAAATAACGCCCCATCAACTGTTCGTCTATTGAGTAGACTTCTGATGCTGAATGGTTTTGAATTTTCGACAGTTCATCGTACGATGGCAATGCTCCAAACAAACCCAGATATACAAACAGGCAAAAGATAAATGAAAGTGCAAGGCCGCTAAAAGCCAGCTTTAATGCAAAAACTAACAGCTTTCTTTTAAAGCTCTTATTTTTAGCACTATTTTTGTTTTTTGCAGTTGACTTCCTGGCACTTACTGCTCTTTTTTTACCTGTAGTTTTCTTTTTGGGCGACATTCAAAAGGTTTTATTAAAATGGTGAAATTAATCATTATCACTAAATGAATAACGTCCTTTTCAAATTATTATTCCCAGTTTTCTCCCCATTCGCTAAAGAATTGTTTGAGGTACAACTCCATAAACTGATGCCTTTCAGTCGCCATAAATTTACCGGTCGCTGTCTTCATCTGATCTTTCAGCAACAATAATTTCTCATAAAAATGGTTGATGGTCGGACCGTTACTGTTTCGATATTGCTCTGAACTCTCAAAGGATTGCGGTGCGATACCTGGATTATAAAAATCGCGCCCTTGATGACCACCATAACTAAATGCCCGCGCTATACCGATCGCTCCTATTGCATCCAACCGGTCAGCATCCTGAACAACTTTAAGCTCAATGGATGAGAAATCGTCATGATCCCATTGTTTTGAAAATGATAGATTCTGTATAATCTTCAATACATGATCAATCTTATTTTGTTCGATCGAATACTCTTGTAACTTTCTCTCAATCAACATCAGCGACTCTACCTCATCAAAAAACTTAGTATCAGCTATGTCATGAAGCAAAACAGCAAGGACAATAATATCCCATTCTCCACCTTCTTTTTTATGAATCGTATAGGCATTATTTCGAACCCGTAAGATATGCCACCAGTCATGCCCCGATTCACAATCACTTAATTTCTTTTGTGCCCATGCTTCAATTTCATTTATCAGCTTATCGTCTATCATAGATTAATTTGTTTGCAGTTTAAACAGTTCCTTTTTTATTGTATGCTTCTTTTGTTCCCGCTCCATTGAATAGCTACCATCAGCTTGCTCTAAGAAATTTAATATGCAGAGAGATTTACGAAAACAGTTAATGGTGTGTTGTTTTTGATCGAACGTTTTACTTAGCTCTGCTTCAAGATAAAAAAGCTCAGACAGAATTTGAAGATGACCATTTGTGTAGGCATGTTGCTCAATAAGTTCTGCTTTCATTTTATCAACTGAAAGTGCATGAAAATATGCAGCATCCTGCTTAAGAAAATCCTTATATGCCGAATTAATTTTCTTCTGTGCCAACTGAACATCCCCTTTTTTAATTAACCCTATAATCAAAGCAACCAACTCTGTCAGCATTTCTAGCATTCGCATTATATAATCTCTTGAGTAACTCATAGCCATTTAAAAGTTTATAAAATACCCCAGACTTAACACGCCTTTATGACCAAAACCAAGCTGACCTGTCAATCCATTTGTTCTTCCCCAGGTAAATGATAGTACTTCTATCTGAAAGAATGCATCAACATCGTTATACTCATTTACTTGATCATCTATTTCAGTAATCTGACGATTAAAAACTAAAGATAGACCAATCGCACTTCCCAGTCTGAATTTATCGTTATTTATATAGTTATAGCCTATTTGTGGTGCTACATAAATATATCTGTCTTTATCAACCTGGTTATATTCATCTGAAACACGCGAGTTTAAGCCAGTACTGTAGGAATGTTTAATATTCACTTCTTTTTTACCTGCTTCATACCCCAGAGCTGTTCCAATGTATAATTTCGGCTTTAAGTAGTAATTGTAATCAATGAAAAAAGACCCGGAAAAGGAATAATCGTCATAATAATTGGACCTTGCCCATTTTTGGTCTACACGCATTAATGAAATAATCGAATGTGACAGTTTGAACTCATGCTTTTGAGAATAAAGCATATTTGATGATAATAGAGCGAATATTAGAACAATAGTCTTTTTCATTTTGTTGGATATTGTACCTTTATACAATACCAAAATAACATTTTTATAATTCTAATCCGCTTAACCACCTTATGAAACATCTAAAAAAACGGCATTACCTGTTAATATCGCTGGCATTAATACTATTTATCGCACTTTTCTTTCTTTCAACATTCATCAAAAACTACATCAACAACAACAGTAAGGAATTGCTTGGACGAAAAGTGGTTTTAAATGAATTAAGTATTAATTATTTACGTGTAGCTGTTCGGGCATCTGATTTAATGGTTTATGAAGCGAATGATGTGGATACATTTGCTGGATTCAGGGAGTTTTATGTCAATTTTGATCCGCTTAAGATACTGCGAAATTCATATTCCTTCTCTGCTGTTACATTAGATAGTTTATTTGTCAATGTCATTCAGGATGACGATGGCTTCAACTTTGACGATATAATTCCTGCTCAGGATTCCAGTCATGTTGAGGAAGCGGACACCACAGCAACAGACCCGTTCCGTTTTGCTGTGCACAACATTAATTTTAAGCATGGTTTCATAAACTACTTTGATAAAACCGTGGACAATGAGTTAAAACTGGAAGACATTAGTTTGCAGCTCCCGCTTATTGCCTGGGATAGTGAATCGTCTGATGTTGGGGTTGATTTCAGATTTGGAAGGTATGGCAAGGTGTATATTAATTCGCATGTTGATCAGCTGGACCAAACCTATCATGTAGATTTTAAAGTTGATAGCCTCGACCTGAGTGACATATCAAGCTATGTTGAAAACACCATTGATGCAGGAGGCATTAAAGGATTTGTAAGTACCGATCTGAAAATTAATGGTAGCCTCAAAAACACAATGGACGTCACTATTTCAGGTAACAACAGTTTACAGGGTTTTCATTTATGGGACCTGGAAAATAAGGATGTTTTCAGTGTGCAAAACGTAAGCTACACCATTAAATCGTTTGATCTGGCGAAACAGAATTTTAATATCTCCGATGTTAGCATTGATAATCCAGTTATTACTGCCAGTCTATATAAAGACATGAGTAATATTGAACGAATGCTTCAACCTGTAATGATCAGTGATAGCACTCAGCAGGATTCTTTGTCGCACGAAGTTCCGAAGGATACCACATCTGTTAATTTCAGCATTGACAAATTTGATATTAAGAATGGTGAGATCATTTTTACTGACAATACCTTATACAGGCCTTTTGTATATGACTTCAAAGAGATCAACGTGAGCATGACGGACATTAAGGATGATGCTGTGCATATTCCACTGAAATTTGCCATTAACATGAACGATCAAGGCAAGCTAAGCGGTGAGTCAGTAATTAATATGGTAGAGCCTTATAACTTAAACATGAAGGCAGAAATCGATCGCTTGCGCCTGATGAGTTTCTCTCCTTATTCCGAATATTATATTGCTCGTCCGATTACTCAAGGTGACATTACCTATGATTTATCCATAGATATGAGCCCAACATTAATGACGAACAATAATGATATTGTCATTAAAGAGCTTGAGATTGGAAGTAAGACACAAGAAGAACCACAGGTGAAAGCACCGGTTAAGTTAGGATTGTACCTGATGAAAGATCCTAAAGATGTGATCTCTATTGATATGCCGGTTGAAGGCAACCCCTCTGATCCGAACTTTAGCGTTAGTAAACTGATATGGAAAGCCTTCTCTAACTTATTAGTCAAAGTTGCAGCATCACCTTTTAATGCCCTTGGTAATTTGGTTGGTACACGGCCTGAAGAGTTGGAAAATATACCAATGCCTTATGCACAGGATTCTTTATTAAGCGATCAGCAGGAATTGCTGGATAAAATTGCCCATATATTGACGAAAAAACCACAGCTCATCTTTAGTTTTGAGCAACAGACCGACCCGGATGAAGAAAAAAGTGTACTGGCTGTAAAAATGGCAAAAACACAAATGCTCACTGAAAAGCTGCCTTTAATTACTGCTGATGAGATTGCAGAATTTCATGTTGAGTTGGCTAAACTGGAAGATACGGATGAGGATTTTATCAAGTATTTAAGAAAGAATGTTGAGAATTCTGCTGAAATGGATGTTACAACAGCTTCACTTGCTTTGATTGGCGACGATCGGTTGGATGATGCCTTCAGAAAGCTGTTGATCAATCGCAACGAATTTATCCATTACTACCTGACAGAAGAAAAAGGTGTTGATCCGGCCAGTATCGAGGTTAACACGGCCGATCTTAGAAACCTTCCTGATGAATTGAAAAGTTGTAATTACAAGCTTGAGGTTTCGATTAAATAAAAATGTGTTGAGTTTTTTATAAAAGAAAAGCGTCAGTATGATTCGATTCAACTGACGCTTTCATTTTTATTTTTTACAGCTTACTTAATCAAGCCTTCTTTAATCATATATTCAGCAATTTGAACAGCATTTAAAGCCGCTCCTTTTTTAATCTGATCCGATACACACCAGAAAGTCAAGCCATTCGGATTTGCTAAATCTTGACGAACACGACCTACAAACACCTCGTCTTTACCAGCCAAAAATAATGGCATCGGGTATTCTTTGTTTGCCGGATCATCCATCAAAACAACGCCATTTGCTTTTGCAAAGGCTTCTTTAGCCTGAGCTGGTGATACCGGTGCTTCTGTTTCCAGCCATACAGATTCGGAGTGAGCACGAAGAATTGGCACACGCACACACATGGCACTAACGCTGATATCGCTATGCATTATTTTGCGCGTCTCATTAAACATCTTCATCTCCTCTTTGGTGTAATCATTATCGGTAAACACATCCACCTGAGGAATCAGGTTCATTGCCAACTGATATTGGAAAGCCTCAACATTTGTATCGTCTCCATTGACAATGGCTTTTGTCTGATCTTCCAGCTCTTGCATACCACTTGCTCCTGCTCCGCTCGAAGCCTGATAAGTAGAAACATGTACGCGTTTGATGTGCGACAATTCTTCAATTGGTTTCAAAGCCACCACCATCTGAATTGTTGTACAGTTTGGATTGGCAATAATGTTACGTGGTGCATTTTTGCAATCTTCAGCATTTACCTCTGGCACTACCAAGGGCACATCCTCATCCATACGAAATGCACTTGAGTTATCAATCATGATGGTTCCATGCTTGGTAATGGTATCGGCGTACTCCTTTGAAGTTCCACCGCCTGCAGATGTCATAGCAATGTCAATATCTTTAAAATCATCATTGTGCTGAAGTTCTTTAACGGTTAACTCCGTTCCTTTAAACGTAATCTTTTTACCGGCACTTCGTTTTGATCCAAATAATACTAATTCATCCATTGGAAAGTTTCGTTCTTCCAATACTCTCAGAAACTCCTGTCCTACAGCGCCACTAGCACCAACGATAGCTACTTTCATTACCTTTTAAATTTTAAAATGCTCTTCTGTTTTGTAGAAAACACCACAGAATGACCTTTCATGTGAAATTATTTTTATTAAATAAGCAAATTGTGTTAAATTGTTTATTTGTTGGTGGATTGCTAATTTGCTTACACTCCGTTACAAAAATAGAAATAAATACTATAACCAATAACCCAATGATTCGAATTTTCATTCTTCTGGTAGTAAGTCATACTTTGACCTTTGCACAAATTAACGATTCATTTTCTGATGGTGATTTTACTGTTAATCCTGAGTGGATAGGATCAACGAATCACTTTATAATTAATCCTGATTTCGAGCTTCAATTGAATGCTCCAGCTGCAGGAAGTTCTTACCTGGTGACTGAATCTCAAGTTTCGGAAGAAGCCAGCTGGCAGATCCGGGTAAAGATGGCATTCAATCCTTCATCATCCAACTTTTGCCGCATTTACCTAATGAGTAACAATCCGATTCCTGATGATGCAACACAAGCGGTGTATATTGAACTTGGCGGCACTAATGATAATATCTGCCTGTATAAAATTGAGAGCGGCACTAAAGAATTACTTATTGAAGGCACCGTGGATCGTCTCGATGTGTCTAATGTGGATGTGATTGTCAAAACCACAAGGGCTGGAGACGATTGGCAATTAAGTTCTAATATCGGAGGCACATGGTTGACGGAAGGAGAAACTAAGGCTTCGTACAACAATGCATCTGGTTATTTTGGAATTTATTGCAAGTATACCAAAACCAGGGTCGATAAATTCTTCTTTGATGATATCTCAATTACCGGATCATCCTATAGCGATAAAACACCCCCTGAAATAACTGCGTTTAATGTGATTAACGGACAAATAATCGAACTAGTAGTGAGTGAGGCCATTGACAATAAGACTCTGCTCACGGAGAATTTCTTCTTAAATAGTCACAAACAACATCCTGAGACAGTTGAATGGAATGAACAAACCAATACCATCACCTTAACTTTTTCTCCTGCACTAAATGATATTGAAAATGAAGAGCTTTCAATAAGTAACATTCAGGATGTTAATGAAAACACCATCGATCCGGTTTCTTTTCAATTTGATTATGAACGGATTAAGCTTGTTGCGTCTAAACTCATTGATGAAAGTCGTCTACACCTCCAATTCTCAAAGCCCATTCCTATTGATAACTTCAACCTGTGTAACCTCACCATCAATAACAAAGAGGTATCCATCACAAATATTCAATCGGATGACAACAAACTTTTCGTATTAAGCTTTAACGAGACACTGGAAGAACAAATAAATCACACATTCAATATTGCAAACCTGATTGATGAGCGTGGAGATTTACTGCCGGAAGTATTATTGACATTATCCTATTACACCCCTAAGCGCTTTGATATTGTGTTCAATGAATGGATGGCCGACCCGACACCATCTATGGGGCTACCCGAAGGGGAGTTTATTGAGTTATACAATAACGTTGATCAAAACATTTCATTGGCTGGATGGCAGCTTCAGGTTAATACAAAGACCATTACTTTGCCGGAAATAGAAATAAACAATCATGGTTATCTATGCCTGTCATCGGTTAAAACGGAAGGATGGGAAGATTACCCCAATGTCATTTTACTGGATAGCTGGCCAACCATATCGAATGATAAGAGCGATATTATTCTTTACAATGCATCTGGACAAGTGATCGATGCGACCCAATATGCACGAAATACGATTATTGGTGAAGGGTTTAAAACAGATGGCGGATGGTCAGTTGAACGGAAAGACCCAACTAATCTCAGTGATCAGACTGATAACTACCACTGGAGTATGGAGCTTCAGGGAGGTACGCCGGGAACACCAAATTCTGTCGATGAATCCTATCCGGATGAAACTGCCCCATTAATCCTTCATCATGAAATGACAGCATCCAATCAACTGCAAATCTCATTTAATGAAACCATGCGGTTTGACAATAATCTAGCACTACAGATTTCTCCACCAGAACTTCACTACGAACTGAAGTTTGACACGATTTTTCTAAAAACCATGGCTATTAATTTCGACAAGGCGCCTGAAATCAATAAGCTTTATAAAATAACCGAATTAAATGTTATTGATTGTGCCGGTCATCCTTTGCAGCTCGACGAAGCAATACATTTCGCCATACCAGATACCCTTGAACAAGGCGATGTGTTGATTAATGAAATATTATTCAATCCTTATCCTGATTGCTTTGACTTTGTTGAAATCTACAACCAATCGGACAAAATTCTGAATCTATCTGATATTTATCTGGCGAATATTGAGGATGGTGCTATCGAAAAATTATATCAGCTTAGTTCAAATAATCAATTACTCCTACCCCACTCATACATCGCCGTAACAGAGGATAAAGAGTCTTTATTAAACACCTACCACTCGCCTGGTAATATTCTTGAAATTACTTCGCTACCCTCACTTCCTGACAGTGAAGGCAATGTGGTTATTTCCAATCTCAGAGGTCAAATCCTCGATCAATTTGATTATTCGGAGAAGATGCATTCTGAGTTGTTAAAAGATAAGGAAGGAGTTTCATTGGAACGTTTGTCCTTTAACCTGTCAACTCTAGAGAAAAAGAATTGGCACTCAGCAGCTTCGTCAGTTGGATATGCCACCCCGGGCTATTTAAATTCTCAACAGTTGAAATCCACAACTGAATCATCCGGCACTATTACGGTGCATCCGGAAGTATTCACACCTGATGGTGATGGTTACGATGATTGGCTGACCATTAATTACCAGACAGCAGAACCTGCTAATATCACCATACGAATTTACGATTCGATGGGGCGCAAAGTCAATTATCTCATTAATAATCAAAGCATCAATGGGAAAGGATTTTTCACGTGGGATGGGTTGGATCAGGCGAATCAATCATTACGACCTGGCATTTACATTATCTATACTCAATTCATCTATGAATCGGGTAATGTGGAAGAAGAAAAGTTGAGTTGTGTTATCGGGACTAATAAACCATAACTAAGCAATTATTGTTATTTTTGCCTTCCAATTTTTAGTTTACGAAACACAGGAATGAACAGACAAGAACGATTAAAATTCTGCAAGGTTTGCCTTCATCAGAAAAATGATATTGACAAAGGTATTTTATGCAGCATCACCAACCAACAGCCAACCTTTGAAGTGGAATGCACCATGTTCAAGGCTGATAAGCTGAAAAAGCATGATGTGGATATGGCCGATATACGAAATGCCATTCATCAGGAAGAAGCTGATAAAGGTACCCGGCTTGTCAACTACATCATTGACCGACTGGCCATGATCGCCATTGCATTCGTTCTGTTCTTTGCGTATGAAATTGTTCAGATTGCCAATGGAGTCAGCACCATTAAGGAACCCGAAATATCTACATTGGAAGACTTTATTATTAGCGCCATTATTGCCTTTATATATTACACCATAATGGAGGTTACAACCGGCCGAACCATTGGAAAATTAATTACTAAAACCAAGGTGATTAATGCTGATGGTAATAAACCCGATCTAGGCACCATAGTTATTCGCTCTCTTAGCAGAATTGTTCCTTTTAACGCTTTATCGTTTTTATTTAGTGACAAAGGATGGCACGACAGGTGGAGCGATACGCGGGTAGTAAAAGTAAAATAACTCAAAGTCTTACGAATCAAGAATTAAAAATACAACACAGAGATTCTATGTCTATTTCCAAATCTGAGTGTTACTATTTTTATAAATTTGTAAAACATTAAGGAAGTATTTTACATACTATCCTGTGTAGGGTGGCTTTATGTCATCCTACTTTTTATTGTCTAAGCGTTTATTAATCTCATAATAAGGATCAAATACCTGATCCGTTTTCCATAAAGTATAGATTAAGAAAAGTAGTTTTCTTTGCACTGCAACACCTGCTATCATAGGCTTTTCTTTTTGTTCGTTTACTCTTTCGTAGAATTCTGATAATGGTTTATTGTAGGTTATTGCTGTTTGTGCTGGAAAATGAAGCACACGCCTTATATGCGCATTTCCCTGTTTCGATATTTTGGTTTTACCTTTAAACTTGCCTGACTCGTTGAATTTGACATCATAGCCAGCGTATGAGGTTAGTTGTTTTTGATTGAGAATCGCCGCAAATCCATTGGTTTCGGCAATTACAGTAGCGGCTGTTATCAAGGCAACACCTGGTATAGTAATCACATTTTTAAACTTCTTATAAACGAGTTCATTTTCCTTTAGTAAGTCTTTAATTTCATCTTCTATCTCTTCTATTTGGGCATTTAACATGGCTATTCTGGCTTTATATCTTCTTACAGAATTAACATGACCTACAGCCTGTTTTTGAGTGGCATGAAGCCTGTTTTTAGTTACTGTTCGTTCTTTCAACAACTCCTCTCTTTCCCTTGTTAAAGTCCTCATATTTAAAAACAGCCCTGAAAGTGGTTCCCATCGTCTTAACTCTCTTTCTAGTCCCATCCAGCTTAATGACTGTGCATCCAGTTTATCCGTCTTTGAAGCATAGCTTAAACTCTCACAATATTTCTTTGCTTTGGATGGGATAACCATATATACTATCTCATCATTACCTCTTAAAAAATAAGCTAATTGCTCATAATAAACTCCGGTAAACTCTAAAGTATAGCTTACTTCAACTTCTTTGGTTTTTCGCTTGTCGACCCATTGTATTAACTCTTGAAAACCGACATGGTCGTTATTAAACTTTTTAGTTCCGAAACATTGCTTTTTAAACTTACCGTCCAATGTACTCAAATTGACATCGAAACTGTCCATTGATACATCTATTCCTACATTTTGTTTTAATACCATAACGAGCTTGTTGTTAATCTCTTCTTAATCTTTCCTCGTAACTAAATTCAGGCTTGTTTCTCCAATATTTAGATACAGCCTTTGATTCTTTATTCAGATTTAAAGAAGCAAAAAGAATGGAGCTTATATCTCTGTGACAGTATCAATTAATGTACTTAGACACGGATCAGTCATCCATTCTTTAAATATTTTACATAGCTCTAATATATTAATTTGATATACTTGCAAACATACGAGTCACTGAGGTACAGAGTTTATAAAAAAGAGTTTTGTTTTATCAAATCCTTACGGATTTGCCCTGTGTTGCTATAATTGTGGATTAACAAACTTTAAAAGAGCAGAGCTAAATGAAATGAATCACTTTAGCTCCACTCATTTTTAATTAATTCTATTCTTTAAGCGGATTAATATTAACGGCCTGTATAATTCGCCAGTCGTCCTTATCTTTTCGCCAAACGGTAAAGAAATTACCCTTCACATCAGATGCTTTACCATCTTTGTCAACGCCTGAATAGCGGTACAATTGTGAAATGGTTACGACATTTTCAGCCGGCACTTCTGTGATCTGCTTAACGATCTCCAGATTAACATTACTGGATTTTGTCAGCCAGTCCTCAACACCCTTGGCCATATCAGAATAGCCCATATTTTCGTTCGACATATATGAAAAACTAAACTCCGGACTCTTATCGTATAAGTCCAGGTATTTCATATCCTGACCATTTATAAATTCAATCTGCTTAGCCATCAGCTGCTCTACTTCTTTAGCTATCGCATCGCGCTTCACCATCCACATGGCCTTATCATGCTTCTTCTTCGACATGGCAAAATCACTGTTCATATCATAAGCCTTCTTGAACTGAGCAGCAGCTTTGTCATACTCTTTAACAGCCATATAGTAATCACCCTTTGAGTCGTATGGATTCGCCTTGTCGGAGGCCATCTTTATATATTGATCGAATGATTTTTCGGCTAGATCATACTTCTTCTGACCTAAATAAAGGTAGCCCATGGAGTTGTGAACTGAGGCTACATCCGGATTAAGCTTAGCGCATTCCTGCAGTAAAGTCAGAGCTTCTTCTTGTGTTGCTTCCTCTCCTCCCAGATTATACGCTAACAAGGCTTTAGGGAAAATATTCTTGGGGTATAACCTTACTAATTCACGCAAATCAGCAGTGCCCTTGTAGTCTTTATCAGAATTTGCTTTTGTGGCCCAGCTTTTAATAACTTTCTCGCCTTTGTTAAGCTTTCCATCATAATTGGCCAGATATGTCCTTACTTCTTTCCTTTTGGCTTTATCACTATAAAACAATTGCATATAATGTCCCATAAAAAAATTAGGATCGGCCTTAAGTGCCTTTTCATTTAAAGCTTCGAGTCGAATAAATTCTACATCGTAGAAGGCATCAATCGCTTCCAGATAAAGAGTTTTGGCTTCTTTTGATTTGGTGGTTGCAGGTAGTGATAAATCCTGTGCACCCAGAGGTAAAACCATAAGCATGAGCATAGCCAACAGAAGGCCATGTCTCCATAAATTATTCGCTTTCATAACAGGTGTTTTTAAAGTGAAGACTTATTATACACCCATCCATTACTTATGTCAATAGAAATCAGCAACAAAGAATAATCTTTGTGACGAATCACTTTAAATATGCCACGAACGATTAGCAGCGAATCAGAACATCTTTTTACCCCACAAACCCTTTTGACGACCTTGCCGTTTTCCAATGTACCAGGTCAGATCCAAAAATGGTATGATTCCCAGGGTACTTTCATCCTTGTAGTTGGCGATTGAAAGTGCATAACCGGCCGATACCGAAAATGCCGGTAAAATAAAAGCCTGAATATCGGCATTATGCTCTAATGCCCCGCTCCCTGAGAAATCGCCTCTGAAATATTTAAAGCCACCACCCAGAATTAAGTAAGGATTCATTTGCCAGTCGGCTCTCAATTTGGCATAGGCTGTATACCCCGATCCGGTTAGTGCCGGACTTCTGTTGGTCAGAAAATGTCCTTCAATTTCGCGCAAGGTAGAGTCGCCAAAAGACACTCCAAAATCCACACCAATGCCGCCGCTTAAAATGATGTAAGGTTTATCGCGTCCACATCGATCATGGTTCATGATTAAGCGACTAAAGATTAACTCATTTTTCATGGAAAGCACAAAAGGCACCTCTGCATCATCGTCAATAATTGAGGTGTGATTCTTGCGTTGCGCCCAATTAAAACCTGGAGTGGCCGAGTAAAGCCCATGCTTAGATGCAATATACCAGTTATTATTTTGCCACCGTTTTTTAAGAGTCAAATTCGGCACCCAGTAATTTAGAAGCAAAGAAGATGAAAGTTCTAAATCTGATCGCAACCCATATCGTGATGGATTTACCAGGCTGATGTTTGCAGCACCATGATAAATTGTATTGGCTGTTTCGCTATGCCAAAGCAGGTCATCACGCCGATCGTTTTTGCGTGCGCCCATGGGCTGTTTGGGATTAAAAGCATTCGTATCATCCTTTTCAAAAGCTTCCTGCTGGCGTTTCCGAATTTCCTTTCTTGATGTTCCTTTGTTGCGCTTATACTTCTTTTTGCTTTGCGCATCAACATCCAGTGAAACTAACACCATCAAAAGCGTTAGCAATGAAATGAAGAAATATCGAGTCATATAAATATATTCTGAGTATTAAAACGCGAAATAAATAGTTTTATTCTTTATCGCAGATTTAAATACATGAGCAATAGCATTTTCTTGATGAACATTTGATACTTCAACGTGTTAACATTCCATTATAATAAACTTAGGAAACTTTTAACACATTTTAAGTTTCCATATTCACGATAGTTTCTACTTTTGTACGCATGGAGTCGAAACGCTTGGAAATAACAGAACGTGCGCTTAACCTTTTCTGCCAGTTTGGTATTAAAAGTGTAAGCATGGATGATATGGCCAGGGAACTGGGCATGTCAAAGAAAACCCTTTATCAACTCATTGATGATAAAAACAAACTTGTTGAAGCTACATTAGAAATGGCGATTGAAAAGGACGCTGAATTAATGTCAATTTTTAAACGCGAAGATTTAAATGCGATCGAACATTATTTCGAATTTAAAAAGGTAATGGAGCCACATATTGGTCAGTATAAGCCAACAATGATGTACGACCTCAAGAAGTATTATCCCGGGTTGCTGAATAGTTTTAAAGAAAGACAAAAGAAGTTTGTCATTGAAGCTTACACAGCCAATCTTAAACAAGGCAAAAGAGAAGGCAATTATCATGATGATATCAACGAAGATATTATTGCCCGCATTCTACTGACCCATCACCTATTTACCTTTGATGAATCAGTAGGTGTATTCACCAATGCAGACCTTAATAATCTTGAATTCTATAGCGAAATCTATAAATACCATTTCAGGGGTATTTGTACCGAGAAAGGATTGAAAGAGGTAGAACGACTATTTTGTGAAAACGATGAGAAACAAAAATAAACACACAACTATGAAACAAATGCTATTTATACTGAGCCTATGCTTATATTGCATGACACCATCCAAAGCTCAGTCTGATAGTATCGAGCTATCACTTGATATGGCCATTGAATACGCCATGACGAATGCCTATCAAAAAATCAATGCTGATTATGATGTTGAGTCTGCAAAAAAGAAGCTTTGGGAGACAATTGCCATTGGACTTCCGCAAGTAAGTGGATCAGCTGGCTACAATCACAATCCGGATTTACCAGTTTCTTTATTTCCGGTTGAAATTTTACCTCCTGACATGCGTCCTCCTGGTAGTCAACCTGGTGACAAAGTGCCAATTTCATTTGCTCAAGCCTATGATGCCAACTATCGGGTTTCCGTCAATCAATTAATTTTTGATGGATCCTATATTGTTGGATTACAGGCTTCAAAGATATTTCAGACGCTTAACGAACAGCAACGCGAAAAGACAGAAATAGATGTTCGGAATAATGTGGTACAGGCCTATTATCTCGCTCTTACAGCCTTTGAAAACGTTGAAACATTTAAACGTAGCTTGCAAGTAAATGAGCGCACTCTAAAAGAAACAGAAGCATATTTCAACAATGGCTTTAGAGAAGAAACTGATAAGGCACAGATTGAGCTGATGATGAGTAATAGTAAAATCCGACTTTTAGAAGTTGAGCGCAGTTATAAAGTAGCGTTGGCTGTATTAAAGTTTAGCATGGGTATGGATTTGAGCCAGCCTATTAAGCTGACGGATGATCTGGATAAAATTGTCACACCAGTTTTGGTTATTAATGAAGGTGAGACTTTCAATGTTGAAAACCATATTGATTTTAAGCTGGCAGAAAGCGACGTGACATCAAAAAAATTATTGATGAGGAATGAGCAAGCACAATATCTTCCTAAGATCAATGCAAGCTACAGTTATACTAAAAGTTCTTTCGGCGATGACTGGAATTTATTTGCAGAAGATTGGTTTCCGTCACAGGTAATAGGCTTGAATTTAACGATTCCAATCTTTACTTCCGGAAGTAGAATGTCAAAAGTTAAGCAAGAGAAAATTAACTATTTAAAAGCTCAGAATAATCAACGTATGGTGACTGAAAATCTGACCAAAGATTTTCTTAATGCAAACACCACCATGTCAACCAATCGTGAGCAATACGCCAATAGCTTAAAAAACAAGGAACTGGCAACACGTATTTACGAAGTGAGCCTGATAAAATTTCAGAAGGGATTGATCAACAGTACTGAGCTATCCCAAAACGAATCACAATATATTGATGCTGAACTGGGATATATTGAGTCAACACTCAAACTGCTACAGGCACATATAGAATTACAAAAAATACTTAGTAAACTTTAATGATTAACCCAAACACAAATACAATGAAAAAGATATTTATATTACCACTAATCGCACTAATGGTAGCCTGCACCACAGGCGAGAAGGATGATGAAGCCAAGCGCGCCGAGCTTAAAGAATACAAAAAAGAACTTAGCGAGCTTAAAAAGAAAATAGAAGAAATTGAAAAAGAATTATCGCTTAACCAAAAAGAAGGCATCATCAACGTTGTAACAACTGATGTCAAACAAGATTTGTACGAGCATTTTGTGGATGTAACCGGACAGGTAAAGGCCGATCAAAACATTCTTATCAGTCCTGAAGCGGCTGGTAAAATTATATCTATTGAAGTAAAAGAAGGTGATAAAGTGAAGAAGGGACAAGTACTGGCCCGCCTGAATACGGAGATGACACAGCGCTCGCTGGCACAGGTTGAAGTCAACCTGCAACTGGCTACAACAACCTACGAGCGTCAGGCTGATTTATGGCAACAGAACATTGGCTCTGAGATGGAATACCTGCAAGCCAAATCAAATAAAGAGGCACTGGAACAGCAAAAAGAGTCCTTAGTGGCTCAGCTTGATATGGCCATCGTGCGCGCCCCAATCAATGGTGTGGTGGATGATGTGATTCAGAAACAAGGTGAAATGGCTGGCCCTCAGTTACCATTTGCCCGATTGGTTAACATTGAAAATGTATACATCACGGCTGATGTTTCTGAGATATACCTTCAACAAATTAAGGCGGGTGATCAGGTGGCCATTGAATTTCCGGTGATCAACAAAAACCTGGATGCCAAAGTATACCGCACCTCATCAGTGATTGATCAGGGTAGCCGTACGTTCAGAGTGCGCATCGACTTGATGAATCGTGATGGTGCCATCAAACCGAATATGCTGGGTGTTCTTAAACTCAGAACCTTTGCTGATGAAAATGCCATGATTGTGCCGTCTATTCTGGTTAAGAAAGATTTTAGTGGTGAATTTATTTTTGTGGCCGAAGATATAGAGGGACAACTGCGTGCCAAGAAACGCTACATCAAAACGGGCATTAAAGACAATAACAACACCCTGGTAACTGAAGGACTTAATGTTGGCGACAAAGTGATTACCAAAGGTTACGCACAAGTTGTTGATGGATCGGCCATATCAATTTAATCCTTGCCTAAATCTAAATGCAAATGCAAGATCAAGAAATTAAATATAAAGAGAAGGTGTCGACCAGAAAGTTTAAACCAACTTTCATGGCACTTGACAATAAGAATACGATTTATATCCTCACCCTCTTCCTGATTGTAGCAGGGTGGATGGGCTATACATCCATGCAGCGCGAGCAGTTTCCTGAGATCGTAATTCCTTACATATCGGTGAGTACACCGCACCCGGGCAACAGTCCGCTGGATATTGAAAACCTGATAACACGACCTCTTGAGAAGGAGCTGAAAGACTTGAATGGCGTTAAAAAAATGTCGTCCAACTCGTTTCAGGATATGAGTTTGATTATCGTTGAGTTTGAAGCCGATGTATCGGTTGATCAGGCTAAGCTTGATGTAAAAGACAAGGTGGATAAGGCTTTAAGTGAATTGCCGGATGACCTGATGGATGATCCGATTGTTGACGATATTGATTTCTCAGAGTTTCCGGTATTGAACATTAACCTGTCGGGTGATTATAGTATTTACGAACTCAAGAAGTTTGCTGAAGACCTGCAGGATGAATTCGAAACCCTGCGTGAAGTACGTGAAGCTGACATTCGTGGGGTGGATGAGCGTGAGATCAAAATTCATGTCAACCCACACCGTATGGCAGCCTACGACCTGACCTTCGGCGATATTGAATTTGCCGTTCAGACAGAAAACTTCACGGTTGGTGCCGGCGAGATAAAAGTAGATAACACCCGTCGTTCGATACGTATTCAGGCCGATTACACCAATATGGATGAGATACGCAACACCATTATTAAAGAAATTGATGGTCGTGCGATTTACATTAAAGATGTGGCCGAAGTGATCGATGGCTTCGAAGAGCAGAGTACCATCTCCCGTTTGGATCATCAATCGGTGGTAACGCTATCAATCGTTAAAAAGAGCGGGCAAAACCTGCTGGATGCCACAGATAAGATTCTTGGCATTATCAAAGACAAGCAGGAAAGTGAAACACTTCCGAAAGACTTGACCATCACGGTAACGGATGACCAATCTGTTTTTGTTCGCGACCAGATTACGAACCTTGAAAACAGTATCCTGTTGGGTATGATCTTCGTAATGATTATCCTCTACCTGTTCCTGGGATTACGTAACGCTATTTTCTCCGGTCTGGCCATTCCAATGTCCATGATTATTTCAATGATGATATTGAAGCAGATCGGCTATACCATTAATACCATGGTGCTGTTTAGTTTGGTACTGGCCTTGGGGATGCTGGTGGATAATGCCATTGTAGTAATCGAGAATGTTTACCGGATGATGGAGCACGGTGTGAAACCGGAAAAAGCCGTTAAAAACGGAACCAGTGAAATTGCCATTCCGATCATCTCATCTACGGCAACTACACTCGCGGCTTTCTTCCCGCTGATATTCTGGCCGGGTATTGTGGGTAAGTTTATGAGCTACCTGCCGATTACCTTAATCATTGTCCTGGCATCCTCCCTATTTGTGGCGCTGGTACTTAATCCGGTGTTTGCCTCTCAGTTTATGAAGCTGGAAGATGTGCGCGAGAAGAAGAGTTTCCGTAAATACTTTATTGTGACCGGAACCATTGCTGGCTTTGGTTTGATAGCCTATATGTCAGGAAGTATGCTTTGGGGTAACCTTCTAATTCTGCCATTCCTTCTGACTGCTTTAAACAAATATGTATTAAAGCCATCGGCCATTTGGTTCCAGCACACCTTCTTACCATTTTTGGAAGATCGCTATGAAAACACTTTGCGAAAAGCACTTGGCAGAAGCACAAGTAAAGTATTGTTCTTTGGTTCTATCCTGCTTTTTGTTGGTTCGGTTGGCTTTTTCTCAGTGATGCAGCCTAAGGTGTATTTCTTCCCTGAAAACGAACCCCGCACCATCTATGTCACGATGGAATTACCACTGGGTACCGATATTGAAGCTACAGACCGGTTAACCGTAAATGCGGAAGACATCCTGTATAGTACACTGGAACCTTACATGGACATTGTGAAGTCGGTGGGCGTAAGTGTAGGAACCGGTAAAGGTGGTTTATTTGAATCAGGACGATCACCAAATAAATCTTTAACCACCATTACGTTTGTTGATTATCAGTACAGGCATGGGCACAGTACCCGTGATATCATGTCGAAGCTATCCAAGGCATTTGAAGGTTTTGTGGGTGCTAAAATCTTTATCGAGAAAGAAGAAAATGGGCCTCCGGTTGGAAAACCAATTAATATTGAAGTGGGTGGTGATGATTACGAACGTTTGATTGATTTAACCAAAGACATTAAGCGCGTTATCAATGAGGATCATATCTCCGGAATTGAAAACCTGGAAATGGATTTAAATACCAATAAGCCGGAGATGCTAATGCATATCGATCGTGACAAGGTGCGTCGCATGGGTCTTTCTACTCAACAGGTGGCTATGGCACTTCGTACATCCTTATATGGTAAAGAGATCAGTAAGTTTAAAGATGGAGAAGATGAGTATGACATTATGCTGCGTCTGCAGGATAAATACCGATACGATGTATCAACTTTGATGAATCAGAAAATTAAAGTAGAAAAAGATGGTCTGTCCTACCTGATTCCAATCTCTGCAGTGGCCGAATATGAGTATGCCTCCACCTACGAAAAGATTACACGTATTGATAACACTCGCGTGATCACGCTTAGTTCGAACGTTGTGGAAGGCTTCAATGCCAATGAAATAAACGCACGTATCAAGGAGCTGTTGGAAGAGTACCAGATGCCGGCTAACTACACCTGGAAGATGACAGGTGAGCAGGAAAGTCAGCAGGAAACATCGGACTTCCTGGCCGGTGCCATGCTATTTGCTTTAGCGCTGATTGCCATGATTCTGATTACACAGTTTAACTCCGGTGCTAAACCGTTAATTATTATAGGTACGGTTGGATTGAGTACCATTGGTGTGTTTATGGGACTGGGAACATTCCAGATGGATTTCATCATTTTAATGACCGGAGTTGGAATAGTGTCGCTGGCCGGTATTGTGGTGAATAATGGTATTGTATTGATTGACTACATCGATCTGGTGCGTAACCAGGTGAAAGAACAAAAAGGCTTAGGTCCGAAAGGACGTCTTACCCGCGAGGAAGAAATCAGCAGTATCCTGCGTGCCGGTAAAACGCGTTTGCGCCCGGTATTACTGACGGCCATTACAACCGTACTCGGCCTGATACCTATGGCGGTGGGCTTAAACTTTGACTTCTTCAGCCTGTTTGCCGAGTTAGATCCTAAAATATATTTTGGTGGTGACAATGCTGATTTCTGGTCGCCTATGGCCTGGACTGTGATCTTCGGATTAACGACATCGACCGTTCTGACCCTGATAATGGCACCTGTTATGTATAACCTGGCTGTAAGGGTTCGCAACCGTTTTTCACGACAGGGCGAAGCTGAGTTAGTTGATAAAATTGATGCAATAAAATAAAAACAACTCTTACTAATAAAAAAGGCGACTTTCGATTATGAGAGTCGCTTTTTTATTTGTCCATCGCTTTTCAGGCACTTCCCAAGAAGGAAGTACCTCAGCTTTGCTGAGGGGAGGTGGTTTATATTATTTGATATACCACCCCGCCTTTGGCACCCCTCCTAAAAATCAGTAGAGGAATGATTTACAGCCAATAATTCTTGAATACGCTTACCCTGCCATTCCAAAACCATATTTTCTATCTGAAACAACCCCTTCAATCCTCATTTTTAATTATATTGATGCATAAAACTTTCATATGGATAAGAGCGCTGAATTAGTTAATTGGTTTAAGGATAACAACAAAGGCTATCTATTATTTTCAGGTG
The DNA here is from genome assembly GCA_002429115.1 of Saccharicrinis sp. UBA6048. Lineage (GTDB taxonomy): Bacteria > Bacteroidota > Bacteroidia > Bacteroidales > Marinilabiliaceae > Carboxylicivirga. The sequence continues at coordinate 25,237 of DIYS01000075.1, forward strand.
GTTTTGACAGCAGTGCGGTGCTTGGAGCCGCCATGCAGGCCGGCGCCGAAATAATCCCTGTCTGGGTGAACAATGGCTTCAACAGGGCCAGTCCAGACGATATGGTGATTCAGGCGCGTAACCTGGGGGCTCCTGAGCTGAAAACCATAATGGTACAACCGGATGATACGGTCAAGGCAAATCCTGAGCGTCGTTGTTATCACTGCAAAAGCCATATACTTTCGTTAATTCCCAAAGACGGACTACCGATCTATGATGGTACTACGGCCAGTGATCTGGGTAATTACCGACCGGGGAAACAGGCATTGGACGAATATCAGGTTAAATCACCGCTCGCAGAACTTGGCATTACCTCGTGGGAAACAAAAGATATTGCGTTGTCCTTTGGTGCCGACCCGCTCTTCGCCGAGCATGAAAGCTGCCTGGCTACACGCATTAACTATCAGCAATCTCTTACTCCTGAGCGTATCAAAGCAATATACGATGTTGAGAATTACATCATTGATAAGACCAATGATTTTCATGTCCGTTGTCGCATCGACGATGAAGACCACATGCGCATCGAGTTATCTAAGCCTGAGAGTTATGCTTTAATAGCGGAAGCACAGGTGCGGGAGGAGCTGTTTGAACTGGGTGAAAAAGCATGTCTTTTCGTCACCATTGATGTGAAACGATCGCGACCGAATGAATACGATAAACGAATTAATAAAGAATGATGAATGATGAATGATGAATGATGAATGATGAATGATGAATGATGAATGATGAATTAATAATTAATCATTGACAATTAACCATTTGTAACTATTAACTTTTCACTAATCACTATTAACTCAATATGACTTTCGACGAACTATTTGACCAGATACAAAAAGGGGAAATATCAAAAGAGGACGCCCAACGTCATTTCTCATTAGACTGGATGGAAACGGCCAGCCGTTATATTCTGGATGTCAACCGTGGCATGCGCACCAATATTCCAGAGATCATTTATGGTGAATACAAAACGCTGGAGCAAACCATCGAGTTAGCCGCTAAATTATTGGAAGAGCACCCCCGCGTTGTAATATCGCGAAGTCCGTTTTATAAAGAATTGAATACGCATTTTAAGGATCAGTTCCCCGTTCTTTGGTCGGTTAATGCCACTGTTATTGGCGAGATGCCAGCACCTAAAGGCAAGGTATTAGTCATCAGTGCCGGCTCGGCCGATCATCCGGTTACTTACGAGTGCGAAGTCATCTTAAAAGCGGTGGGTGTTGAACCCCTCGTCTTCGAAGATCGTGGCATCGCCCACCCTACCCGCGTATTAGAAGCCATTAAGCAAGGTGTTGAGCAAGATGTGTCTGCCGTTATTGTGGTGGCAGGCATGGAAGGTGCGCTGGCGCCGTTTGTTGCTTCGCTGGTGCCATTGCCGGTTATCGGTGTGCCTACATCGGTTGGTTATGGCTTCAGAGCTAAAGAAGCGGCTTTGACCAGTATGCTGGCCAGCTGTGCACCTAACCTTACGGTCGTCAATATTGATGGTGGCTTACGGGCAGCTGTGGTAGCTGCTTTGATTGCAAAGAACAGGTAGGGAGGATGTTGTTATCTTTTTTAGAGAAGTTTCTCAATTTCTTCTTTTAATTTGGGCAAATGCTTTGAAACGATACCCCATATAACAACATCATCCACTTTGTCATAACCATGGATGACCCAATTTCTGGTGTCAACAATCTGACGTGCGTTCTCAATTTGTATGGTCGGTTCAATATTTAGAATTCGATTCATTGCTTCTCCAATTATTTCGATTTCTCTTTCAACTGCACGCCTCAATAGTTTGTTGTTCTGGTATTCAATGAAATTTCGTTCTTCACCTAGATATGAAAAAATAGAATCGATTGAAGTCTTAATATCAAAGAGTTGACCATCTCCCGTTTTTAACTTTCCCAATTCAATGCAAGCATTAACTGGCCAGTAGTCTGGGGCATGTGGCTCACCGGAAGAAAAGCCTTGGGTCTGGTGCTTGCAAGTAAAGTCTTCACTATGGTGCTGATTTTGTAATATATGAAATTAAACAACTCAT
>DIYS01000042.1 GCA_002429115.1 Saccharicrinis sp. UBA6048
AGCCGATGGAGATTAAAATTCAACCTGATGGAAGTGTAAAACTTGTCGATTGGAATAAAAAAATGCCCCGATTGAAAATATTAGCAGGCCTCGGGGGTAGTAATTTAAATAGATTCAATTGTTCTTCGTTCATCAATTTAGTTTATCCATATTACATTTCATTTATCAATCATTAGGTAATAATAATAGTGTGTTATTTATGCCTATTTTTACCCCATGAGCAAAAAAGACTTAAAGCTATACTTGCACGAATTAAGCAAAGAGCAACTGGAAGATCAGATTATTGACTTGTATGGCCGGTTTAAGGAAGTGAAGGAATACTACGATTTTGCATTTAACCCAAAGGAAAGCAAACTAATGGAGGAATGTAAACTGAAGATCTCGAAAGAGTACTTCCCTGTGAATGGGCGCAAACCAAAGATGAGGCGTTCGGTGGCTCAGAAATACATTCGGCATTTCAATCGCTTGGGTGTTGAGCCATCTTTGGTGGCCGATGTTATGTTGTATCATATCATTATATCTTATTTATCAACCTTTATATTCTCAAGCTTGTTACTTTTGTACACCACTTGTGTAGCAAGTGGTGGTTTTAAAATAAAGTAAAAAATGGATTGGGTTGGTTTTATAGCACGATTATTTTCAGATTTTGTAAGCATACTAGGGGAGATGGCACCATATCTATTACTGGGATTCTTCTTCGCCGGATTATTATATGCCTTTATTCCTCGTCAGAAAATAGAACGTTACCTCAATGGTAATTCATGGCGTTCGTCATTTCTGGCGTCAATCTTCGGAATTCCTTTGCCACTCTGTTCATGTGGTGTGATACCAACCGGCATTGCCTTATATAAGAATGGCGCCTCCAAAGGTGGTACGGTTTCTTTCTTGATTTCAACACCACAAACGGGTGTTGACTCTATTTTGGCAACATTTTCATTGATGGGATTGCCATTTGCAATCATCAGGCCTATAGCAGCTTTGATAACCGGTGTTACCGGTGGCCTTGTTACCGGACTGGTCACCCAAGATGAAGCACCGGTTCAGCACCATAAGCAGGAAGAAGAAATACACAAGCCATTTAAGACCAAAGTAGTTGATGTATTTCGCTATGGTTTTGTTGAGTTTATTCAGGACATCTCCAAGTGGTTGGTGATCGGGTTGGTGCTGGCGGCGTTTATTTCAGCTTTAGTGCCCGATGATTTTATTAATGTTTTAAAACTATCGCCTTTATTGCAAATGCTGTTGGTGTTATTAGTTTCCGTGCCGCTCTATATCTGTGCGACTGGCTCTATACCGTTGGCAGCTATTTTGTTGTTGAAAGGACTGAGTCCGGGAGCAGCTTTTGTATTGTTAATGGCAGGACCTGCAACCAATGCAGCCACCATTACTATGATTGGAAAAGTATTGGGGAAAAAGAGCCTGATCACTTATTTATCAACCATTATATTAGGCGCTCTGGCAAGCGGCTTAATCATTGACTATTGGTTGCCGCTTGAGTGGTTTACACAGGCGATTAGTCACACCTCCCTACATCAGCATCATACCGGTTTGAACTGGTTGCAGATCGCATCAGGTATATTACTTATGGTTTTAATCATTAATGGCTACATTCAACGGTACAGGCCGGAAAAACCTTCTAAACAAATCACACCACAGGAAGCGCAGCAGGCGTTTGATTTTAACAGTATTCAAATGGTCAGTAATAAAGTGATTAAGGTGGATGGCATGACGTGTAATCATTGTAAAGCCAACGTGGAATCGAACCTTCAAAAACTTGATTTTGTTGATAGTGCCGAAGTTAGCTTGGTAGATAAAAGTGTAAGCATATCAGGCAAAAATATTGATATGAAGAAAGTGAAAGAGCTAATTGATTCACTGGGGTATAAGTGCATATAGAAATTAAGAGGTATGAAGCCATTTCAATTTAAAAAACTCGAAATCGAAGATAATGAAGGGTGGTTGAGACGTATCGTTAAATCACCTCATATCAGGCGGATAGTCTTATATATGCTTATTGGAGTGGTGTTAGCTTACATTCTGTTTTACTTCGGACAAAGTACTGAACGAAAAGCCTTATGGTCGGAAGAGGCACTTGAGCATGTGCTGGTTGCCGCAGCATTTGGTTTCTTTATCGCCAATAGCCCTTGTTCGAGGGGTAAGTGTTGATGATACTTTATACATAGATAGATATCTCTAAGCGTAGCGTCCCGCTACGTTTCTTTCTAAAAGACCTTGGGCTGATTATTTTTTGTACTGACATAACGGCACGCTATGCTAAACGATTCAATAATTTTGGGATTATTTGTTCGATTATGCCAGTTAAAATGTATTTTTAGCCTACCAAACATTAGTAATATCTATCTATGAAAGAGATCAAATGGATGCCCTTGGTGATATTGTTCATGCTGTCGGCCTGCAAACCCGAACAAACACCTGAATATGCTGCAGTTGTTATCAACCCTGTTAAAAAAGAAGATGTCAAACTTTACGGCGAATATGTAGGACGTATTCGCGCCTACCGTTACGTGGAAGTGAGAGCCAGGGTGGAAGGCTACCTGAAACAAATGATGTTTGATGAAGGAAAACGCGTTAAAGAAGGAGATATCTTATTTCAGATTGATCCGGCTCAGTACAGGGCACGTGTGGACAAAGCCAATGCACAATTAAAAAGAGACATTGCCTCGTATAATAAGGCCAAGCGTGATGTGGAGCGTTTAAAGCCACTGTATGAGCAGAATGCGGCCAGTCAATTGGATTTGGATAATGCGGTGGCGGCCTATGAAAGTGCTGAAGCCAATGTGGCAATGAGCAAGGCCGATTTGGCACAATATCAGCTGGAACTGGATTATACAGAAGTAAAGTCGCCCCTTCATGGTAATATCAGTGAAAGTAATGTAGATATAGGCGCTTTGGTAGGGCCTGGAAGCAGTTCACTACTGGCCACTGTTGTGCAGAGTGATACGGTATTGGTCGATTTTAAGATGACGGCATTGGATTATCTGCGAAGCCGCGAACGAAATGTCAATATTGGTGAAGAAGATTCAACACGTTCATGGCAGCCAACCGTTAAAGTAACTTTGGCGGACAATACGGAATACCCGATAGAGGGAATCGTTGATTTTGCTGATCCGCAAGTCGATCCTAAGACAGGTACCTTTGGCGTCAGAGGTGAGCTGGTGAACCCGGATCAGGTACTATTACCCGGACAGTTTACTAAAGTGAAATTTTTATTGGATATATTGGAAGATGCAGTGGTAGTGCCGCGCAAAGCACTGATCATCGAAAAGGGCGGAAGCTTTATTTATGTGATGCGCCAGGATAGTATTGCGGAGAAGCGGTTTGTAGAAACAGGGCCTGAAATTGATAATTCCATTGTGATTGAGCGTGGACTGGGATTTGATGAGCAAGTGATTGTTGATGGACAGCAAAAACTCAATCCTGGCATGTTGGTCAAACCAAAATCACCAACAACGAACGAAACAGAAATTACTAAAAACTAAACCGATGAAACCAGGATTTTTTATTGAAAGACCGGTTTTTTCATCGGTCATTTCCATTCTTATAGTTTTGCTGGGTTTAATTGGTCTGCTTTTTTTACCCATCGACCAATATCCTAAAATAACGCCTCCTGTGGTGAAAATTAGTGGTTCATACCCGGGAGCCAGTGCCATTACTGTTTCACAGGCAGTGGCCACACCCATTGAACAGGAGCTGAACGGAACACCCGGAATGATTTATATGGAGTCGAGCAGTTCCAATTCGGGAAGTATAAACATTAATGTCACATTCGGCGTTGGTGTTGATCCTGATCTGGCGGCTGTTGAAATACAAAACCGGGTTAAACTTGCCGAGTCAAGCCTCCCGGCAGAAGTGGTGCAAAATGGTCTGTCCGTTGAAAAGCAATCCTCCAGTCAGTTGATGACCATCTGCCTCGTCTCAGAAGATCCAAAGTTTGATGAAATCTACTTAAGTAACTTCGCCACCATTAATGTATTGGATGTCTTGCGTCGTATACCTGGTGTTGGGCGTGTTTCCAACAGGGGAAGCCGTTACTATGGTATGCGTATCTGGGTGATGCCCGATCGATTGGCAAGCTTTGGCCTGACAGTAAAAGATCTGCAGGATGCATTGAAAGATCAGAACAGGGAGTCGGCAGCAGGTGAGCTGGGACTGCAACCAATGGAGTCCGTGGATATTACCATGCCAATCTCCACCAAGGGGCGTTTGGAGACAGCTGCTGAATTTGAGCAGATAGTGGTGCGCGCCAACAGTGATGGTACGCTCATTCGTATGCGTGATGTGGCGCGAGTTTCATTGGAGTCATCATCGTATACGCAAGAAAGTGGTATCAACGGTGGTAACGCTGCCATGCTGGCCATCTACCTGTTGCCGGGAGCCAATGCCGTGGAGGTGGCTGATAATGTTAAGGCTGCCATGCAACAGATCAGCAAGAATTTTCCTGAAGGTCTCGACTATTTGATTCCTTTTGATATGACCAATTATATCAAAGAGTCAATTAAAGAGGTGTATATGACATTGTTCCAAGCCTTACTGCTGGTCGTTATCGTTGTGTTTTTGTCTCTTCAAAACTGGCGTGCTACAGTTATTCCGATTATAGCCGTGCCTATTTCTTTGATTGGAACCTTTGGCTTTATGTTCGCAATGGGCTTTTCGCTTAATATGTTAACGCTCCTAGGGCTGATATTAGCCATTGGTATCGTAGTGGATGATGCAATTGTGGTGGTGGAAAATGTGGAGCGGATAATGGCCGAGGAAAAGCTCAGCGCCAGGGAAGCAACTCATAAAGCCATGAAAGATCTTTCGGGGGCATTGATTGCTACATCATTAGTGTTGGCAGCGGTGTTTGTACCGGTAAGTTTTTTGTCAGGGATTACAGGTGAGCTATATCGGCAGTTTTCGGTAACGATAGTTGTGTCCGTCTTGCTGTCTACGGTAGTTGCCATTACCCTTTCTCCGGCTATGTGTGCGATTATTCTCAGGCCGGGAGGCAATAAAAAGCATAAGGTATTTACACTTATCAATAAGTGGCTGGATACCGGAAATCGTCAATATACCGGTATTTTATCCAGGTCAATAGCTAATCCTAAACGTGTGGTGGCTGGCTTCGGCATGGTGTTGGTTTTTATTTTTGTGTTATCACAGATGATTCCAACGTCTTTTATCCCTGAAGAAGATCAGGGCTTTTTCACTGTCGAGGTTGAGTTAAACGATGGTGCTACCTTGGAACGTACCCGTAAAGTAACTGATCGTGTAATACAATATTTTATGGATCAGGAGGCTGTTGAGTACGTACAGAATATTACCGGTACAAGTCCAAGGGTGGGCGTCAATCAGTCGCGTGCTGATCTTACCATAACGCTTAAGCCATGGAGCGAACGAGACAAGGATATGAGCTTACAAAATGTGATTGATAAAGCACGAAAAGATCTTTATGATATACCAGAGGCACGTTTCTATTTTAATAAACCGCCCGTTATACCGGGTTTGGGTACTTCTGGTGGTTTTGAGTTACAACTGCAGGCCAAGTCGGGTGCCACCTGGGAAAACCTGGTGGATGCGACGGATACCTTGTTATATTACACAGCTCAAAGTAAAAAGCTGAATAATATCTCTTCTGCTTTGCAGGCCGATATTCCTCAATTGTACTTTGATGTCAACCGCGATCGTGTTAAGCTGCTTGGTATACCCTTGGCCGATGTGTTTTCTACAATGAAAGCCTTTCTGGGCTCGGTGTATGTGAATGATTTCAATATGTTTAACCGGATTTATAAGGTGTATATTCAGGCGGAAGCTCCCTACAGGGCTAATCAGGATCAACTGAGCCTTTTCTTTGTCAGGGGAAGTAATGATGCTATGGTTCCATTGACGGCCATCGGAAATGCATCCTATTCCACAGGACCAGGAAATATCAAGCGATTCAATATGTTTTCGTCTGCCATTATCAGGGGAACGCCGGCCAGTGGATACAGCTCCGGACAAGCTATGGAGGAGATGGAACGAATCGTGAGTGAACATTTGCCGGATAATATCGGTATTGACTGGAGTGGCTTATCCTATCAGGAAAAGCAGGCAGGCGGACAAACGGGCATGATCATGGCCCTGGTATTTTTGTTTGTCTTTTTGTTTTTGGCGGCCCAATACGAAAGTTGGCTGGTGCCAATCGCGGTGTTGCTGTCATTGCCTGTAGCTGCCCTAGGTGCCTTTCTGGGCATTTGGGTAACCGGTCTCGAAAATGATATCTACTTTCAGATTGGCTTGGTGACACTAATTGGTCTGGCCGCTAAAAATGCCATCCTGATTGTTGAGTTCGCTAAAGTGGAAGTTGATAAGGGAATGGATGTAGTTGAGGCAGCTATTTTGGCTGCGAAATTACGATTCAGGCCAATTGTAATGACTTCTCTGGCCTTTGTGTTGGGTATGTTGCCAATGGTACTGGCTACCGGTCCGGGATCAGCTGGACGACATTCAATTGGTACAGGTGTTTTCTTTGGTATGTTGGTAGCTATTACAATAGGTATTTTGCTTGTTCCATTCTTCTTTGTGTTGATATACAAAGCCAAACAGAAATTCTTTCCTAAATCAGAAACTAAATAATCGCCCACTAATGAAGCAGCTTAGAATATTGATAGTAATTGTTTTGGTGGTTCTTGGATACTCATGTAAGGTTGGTAAAAAGTACCAACGTCCTGAACTAGGAATGCCTGACAAACTGGAGGTTATGAGTATTGATTCGCTCACAATTGATGATTTGGATTGGTGGGAACTTTATACGGATACAGTATTACAAGGTCTGATCAATAACGCCCTGGAAAATAATAAGGATGTATTGATTGCCAGTGCGAGACTCAAGCAGTATATGGCTGCAAAGCGGATAGCACAGGCAGATTTGATGCCCCACTTAGGTGCTACATTTCATGCAGAGCGAGAAGTTGAAAACTATGGTGGTGACAACGAAGATGTAGCAGATGAAATGAGTTTAGAGGCTGCATTAACCTGGGAGTTGGATTTATGGGGTAATATCAGATGGGGACGTGAAGCAGCTATCGCTGATTACCTGGCCACCAAGGAAGCGCAACGGGCTTTGCAGTTAAGTATTGTTGCAGAAGTGGCCAATTCATATTTTACACTGATTGCTTTGGATGATGAACTGGAGATTGTACAACAAACGCTGGTAGCCAGGGAGGAAGGAGCCCGAATAGCCGGTCTCCGTTTTAATGGCGGGTTGACGTCTGAAACTTCAGTCCAGCAGGCCGAAGTAGAATTGGCAAAAACCAGGACGCTGGTGCCTGTATTGGAGCGGAAAATACGCGTTGAACAAAATAAGATGGCCTTACTACTGGGGACTTACGAAAGTAAAATTGTGCGTGGTTTTAAACTCAGCGACCAAAGTATGCCGGATCAGCTTCCATCAGGCTTACCTTCACAGCTATTGTCTAGACGACCGGATTTAAGAGAAGCGGAGCAAAAGCTGATTGCAGCCAATGCAATGGTTGGTGTGGCTGTAACAGATCGTTTTCCAACTATATCTTTAACAGGTAAATTTGGGCGCGAAAATGATGACTTAGGAGAGTTGCTTAAATCGCCTTACTGGTTTGTTGCCGGTGATGTGCTGGGACCTATTTTTCAGGGAGGGAAGTTAAAGGCTCGTCAAAAATCTGCAGAGGCAGTGTATGAGCAGGAAATATATGCCTATCAGCGATCAGTGCTCAAAGCTTTCCAGGAAACCAATACGGCGATTATGACCTTTCGTAAGGCCAAAGAGGTCTACGAAGCTCAGAAGAACCTGGAAGCGGCATCGCGTAAATATCAAAAACTGGCAGAGCTTCAGTATCTGAATGGCGTGATTAGTTATCTTGATTTATTGGATGCACAGCGCAGTTTACTGGATGCCGAAATTCAATTGAATAATTCGAAGCGTGACGAATTACTATCCATGGTTCATTTGTATAAAGTGCTTGGTGGAGGTTGGTCAGAATAGTTCCAAATAATTGAATTCTGATCTTTTATTCACAAATAACTTTTATTACTATTTTCTCAACTTTCGTTGAATTATTTACCATGATACAAGGGGCATGCAAATCCTCAGGATATAAAATACAGCCCATTTGAGAGCTTAATCTGAAATTAGAGTGAGCAGATACTTTTGTGAAATGAAGGTCGCGATCCTTATCGTAGTTGATTTCCTCGATAATGTGCTCCACTGGTGCAACTAATATTTGCTCTTCACCACTATGTATGTATTGGATATCAATATAACGACGATGACCTTCCATTTTTGCCTCTGCCAGTGGTTTAGTGTTATAAGACTGGAATATTGCAAATGCATTACGTCCGTCAATTTCTATTTCAATAGGATCATCCGTTAATTGACTGAATATGCTGTCGATATCAGTGTTTTCAATGTATTGAATACACTTCTTAATTAAATCATTATTGGTTTGCTGTTTGAGTGTAGCTAATGTCCCTACAATTGCCATGAGTGGTATTTTTAAATTTGTCGCAAAAATAATGAGGATAGTTAATAACACAAAAGGCCGGACAATTATATCCCGGCCTCTTAAGGTTTAGTGCAAATACTAAAAAAAACAAATTCTAAAAAATAATTAGAAGTATATATTGATTTTTGGTTTGTTACTGACAGTGAATATACTTCATTACTAAATCCCGTATTTCATCATCTTTACCATACAATCGTTCACTCAGGTCTTTGTCTTCGAAACCTTTAAGTTTTTCTATAGTGTGGTTGATAACGCGCTCTGGGAATATGCCATGATCTTCAAACAACGTACGTTTGCTTTCAAGTCTTTCGGCTGACTCATAACATGAAGTTGGTAATTGCTCCAATCCACCTTCTGGCATTTTATGGAAGATATTACCGTTTACATATAGTTTAGCTGCTCTTTTCAGACCATCTTCTAACTCAAGACCATGCGCCGCAGCAGTTATTAAACCGGCAATGGTTAAATGTATATTGGCCGATCCATCCGGGGCTCTGAATTCTACAGTTTGTTTGCTGCCAGTATCAGCTGGTTTGATTTCAATACCAGGGTTGGCATCAAAAATCATGCGTTCAACACCACCTGTCCAGCCAAGAGGCACACGAACTAATGCCGATCTGTTGCGATCGCCCCAGCAAATATTCGTTGGTGCTTCCTGATGAGGCACTAAACGCAGGTACGATGTAGGGATGGTATTACCAAAGGCAGTCAGTGCATCGGCCATATCCAGTATACCGGCAATCACTCTTTTAGCAACATCACTAAGCCCATCGTTATCAAGCATTATATTTTTACCATCTTTTTCAACCAACATGTGGAAATGTAATCCGCTACCGGCTTTCCCAACGGTAATTTTAGGTGCAAAGCTGATTTCTACATTTAACTTTTCGGCAAGCATGCGCAACACCCATTTGGCAATCAGCATTTGATCTGCTGCAAATTCAGGATCTGTTGGCAAAAACTCGATTTCATGCTGCTCGTATGCTTCATTACCCGCTGTAAACGTACCAACCTCTGCATGACCATACTTAATCTGGCCACCACATTGAGCAATTAGTTTAAGAGCTTCCTTACGCATTCTTTCGAACTTAGCGAAAGGCTCAGATTCGTGATAACCCTTCTGATCGGATGCCGGGAAATTGCTCTGGCGCTCACTGTTAACGTAGTATTCTAATTCGCCCAGAAACTTCATTTCCATGCCTGTTGCAGACTTAAAGTGCTGGTGCGCTTTTTTAAGAATATTTTCAGGGCCTGATTGCAATGGCTGACCTTTATGATCATAGAAAGCGCAAAGAATTTCAAGTGATGGAATTTCTGAGAATGGATTTAGAAAAGCAGTTTTATAACGTGGTACTACATATAAATCGCTACTTCCGGCTTCCATAAATGAGAAAAGACTTGATCCGTCAACTCGTTCACCTGCAGATAAAATGGCATCCAGGTGTTCGCGACTTGATGCTACGAAATTCAAGCTTTTTAAACGACCATCTTCTGCTACATATCTGAAGTTGATCATTCGAATTTCGTTGGCCTCCATATATTTGATGATATCCTCTTTTGTAAATTCTACAGCAGGCTTTTCTAAAAACCTAACAAGAGGATTGGGATTCAATGTTACTGATAAACTCATGTAATTATTCTTTTACTGTTTGACAGCTGCAAGATTAAAATTGTATTTGGTTGTTTGGATGATGGATGTCATACTTGATAAAAATAGGGTATGTTTTTAAGCATATACTAGGGGTAGGTAGGTTCAAAAAATGAAAATTCAGAGAAAAAAATAGAAATCATAGGGGTGGCGTGAGTAATAGTAGGAAATGTGGTTTGTTTGGAGGAATTCTACCAAAAAATAAATTCCGATTGGATGTAGTGTGGTTTGATTTTTATGTTTTTTGCGATTGCTTTTCATTTCGCCTTGGATTTGTTATACTTACAAGTCTTAGTCATCACTGAATTGACGTAGATAGCTTCTTTTAGTTCGTTGCCTTTTAAGTCAAAGTCTATTGTTCCGCCTCCGGCAACTTTTAATCCTTTGTAACCATTGGCCAAAATATATATCAAAGAACGTGCTAATGGTTGTTGTTGTTGTTGTTGTTGTTGTTGTTGCTGGCCAGAGGCCTTATTTATTACGACTTAGCGTGACAATTACGCCGAATAACTTACAGTTTTAATCGCTACGCCCATCTGTTTTTTTCTATTCTCATTTAAATGCTTTTGCTCCGCAATGTTAGTTACAAACTAACTGCTACTGTCGACGATGATACAAACTTCGCCGAGCTCATTTGTCATTTTATGTGACTACGGTGATCAGGGGGGGGCAAGAAAAATTAGTAAAGTGCCCACAAGAAATTTGATAAAAACAAAACAGCCGGAACATCAATGCTCCGGCTGTTTTTGTTTTACATATTGAACAAGAGTTTTACTCAACTTCAATTAACTCAAATTTGTAATCTTTATAGCTTGGAGACATCATTCCATACAATACAGAGTGATTTGGTAGTTCAACCATAGTTTTTGGCATCATTAAAGGAACTTTTTTAGATTCTGGTGTAGAATATACCTTTTCAACACAACCATCTTTACCCATTTTACTAATGTATGTATCACCAATTTCAGCATTTTTAAACATCGAATCTTTCCTTTTTATTGTGTTATAGATAAAGTACAGGTTTCCATCTTTTTCAAAATCAATAAAAGAGTTGTATCTCGAAGTTGTTAAAGCATACTGACGCTTACTGATTTTTTCAATGTTTTCAATTGTATTATCGGCATTTAATCGGATAATGAAAATATCGTTATACAAATAAATAGGAGTGTAGACAACTTGGTTACCAGCTCGTTCTTTTTTTGTACCTGTAATAAATTGCTCAGCGGTATAATATTTTGTACCATCGCTTAGTGTTTTAACATCGCTGATAATATAATCAAACGGATCATATTCCGATTTGTCTTTTATGCTTCGCTGAAAACGTTTCAACTCATTTTCACTAAAACCTTTTTCTATTATTTCAGTTGAGAAAACTTCGGTACTTAAATCTGTTTTTTTTCCATTTGCAGCATCTAGTTTAAAGGTAAATGCGCCTCGGGCACTTATGGTTTCCGGATTAGAAAAAATACCGTTAACGGATAGTATACCATCTAATACGGTAAAACTCATACTCCTGATAAACTTATCCTCCAAAGAGATATTCTTGTAAGCTTCTTCTTTACCATTGTTATAATATCGGTATAGTTGATAAGTAAAGTTCGGCATATCTGTAAAATAGGTGTCCTTTGAAAAGAACCCCTTGTCCTTAAAATCAGCTGAATCGTAATAATTCTTTTTGTCGGAATAATGAGCACCTAGTAAATAAACATCTCCATTATTATCTAGTCTAAACTGTTTGTAACTAAAAACGCCCTCCTGAAATTTTGGTGAAACGTTGGTTTTCCATATCGAATTAAGTTCATTATCATATACATGAACTGCAAAACGCAAAGGTTCATTCTTCTTATTTAAAACGGTATAGAAGAACATGATTTTAGTTTCATCCTCTGATACTTCGTATTGCACAGAGGTTCTTTTGTATTTGCTAATACCAGAATAATCTAACTCTGCAATCATCTTAGTATCATCGTTGAGTTCAAGCGATTCCGCATCAACCGAACGAGAAAATAGGTAGTGCTTCTCGCTTGCTTCATTCTGAAAAGAGAAGAATACCTGTATTTTGTTTTTGATAATCTGCACACCTTCAAAAGCTACAGGCTTTCCATTCTGGTCAAGATCAAGCTTTGTTTTTTTAACCAGTTTTACATCTTTATCAAACTTACCTATGTAATGTCTCATTTTCCCTCCACCAATGGTAGCCCCATCATAAATGGCTGTAAACGGCTGATAAAGCATATATGCATGGTCGTTAATAGAACCAATTGCTTTTAAACCAGCACTGCGTACTGTAATTTTATCACGCAATACATCGGTGGATTTTACATTGTAATTTATTTCTTCTGCCCTTAGGTTTAGGGCTGCTGATAAAACCAATAGAATAGTTAGTATAGTTTTCATAATCTTCTTTTTAAAGTGTGTTTAGAATGTATAACCTAGTTTTATAGTTGCAGGGATATAAAAGTGCGAATCACGATCTTCGTAGGTGATGACACTGGTAATTTCGTTTGTGTACTTGTATGTGCGAACACCCATACCAATATTGAAATCCAGGGTTAAGTTTTTTTGAATAGGTAGCTGATAACCTCCATTAAAAAATACAATATCTGTCATGAGTTTTCCGCCCATGATATTGAATTTAGGTTGAAATCCGATGTACCATTGTTCGTAATACTCTCTTAAGTATAAGCGAATGTTGGCTGCAAAAAATACTCCCATACCTGATTCCGGTAAATCATAATTTGGATCCCAATTGTAAAGACTTCTTTGTCGGCTTATAGAACTCAAGCCCATGGCTGCTTCAATAGACATGTTTCGGAATAACTCCTGTTCATATAATACTGAATATTCCCCATTGAAAAGGTCAATACCCGCTTTTATGAGTCGTTTGTTTTCAGATATTCCACCATCATCAAAGTATTTTGATACATCATCTTGGGCATGTAAGTGGATACCAAAGGTGAGCAATGCTATTGCCACTAAAATTAGTTTATTCATTGTGTGTGAAGTTTTAAACAATAGCCACCACAAATCAATGTAGGGGCTATTATCAATTATTTATTTCTTTTTAAAAAAATACTGCACACTTGCTCCAATTCGCAAGTATGAGCCATTCATAATGGTGTAGCGAATTTCCGGTGCAAGGTTTAATTTGTCTGATAATTTATAATTTGCACCAACGCCCAGGTTTAAACCTGTTTCGGTACCACTCTCTGATACTTCAGGCGTTGACATACCAAAACCTTACTCCATAGCTGGGATGGTAGCTTTCCAAAAGGTGAAACCTAAACCTGCCAAACCATATACATTTAGTTTCTCATCGTGTTGGTAAAACACATAATGCGCATCTAAATCCAACACATTGTAGCGTACATAGTCTTTCTCAAAAATATGGCTAAAGCCCAATGAGGCTTCCCATTCTTCGGTAATGGAGTATGCTCCGTTCAGGTTAATACCAATATTGTCAATCTCGGTGGCATACACCAAACCTGCGCCTGCACGCAACTTGGTTAAATCAAATTCCTGGGCAAATACATTTGCCGATAGCACAATGGCTAAAATAATTAAAATGTTCTTTTGTAACACCTCAGGTTGTCA
>DIYS01000026.1 GCA_002429115.1 Saccharicrinis sp. UBA6048
CAATAATAACGGTAAAGAGTAGCCTATTTTTAAGGAGAAAGTTGATTTCTTAAAAAAACTAGATAGTACAAATTATCATATGTTTAGAGAATTGCTCAAAGCAAATTTTGAGCTTATTATGTTTGAATTTTTTAAGTTTTTAGAAGAAGATCAGCGCTTCAAGTTGATTTTCGAAACAGAATCTGGTTCGCATATAAACTTGCTTGAGATTAGTGAAGATCTTAAATCAGAACATTTATCTGAAGGAGGTTGGATAGAAAGATTTAGCGAAGAATTGAAGAAAGATTAGCTTTAATAATCTTTAGAATAAAATACACCAACTCTCGCTCGGCTGACTATGTGGGCACGGCGATGTTTTCAACTTCGTCGTTTTAATAAGTTAGTTTTCAACTAATATTGCGTAGCAAAGAAAACAAAGCTCCCGTTGGCCGTAGTATCTTTGGCTATGGACATTACTATTATTTATTAGTCACGGCACTTATAAGATTTGGGTTGCCTTTGGAGTTGTGTGTTACTTCAATATTATAAACTGTTCCGGTAGGGCATATTCGGAAATCGGTATTGCCCAAAAAGTATTCTTCGTTTTTAAAGTCACGATACACAGTCAACAGCATTTTCTCACCAGAGTTGGCTTTAGTAAAGTAACAACTAACTGCATTGGCTTTTTTCGCCCATATTTTAAAGTCAAGAGTTGCCAGGTAAGAGCCTTCAGGGATATCTGTAGCACGAAAAGAATATTCGTTAGGGGTATGGTCAGCCTCTAAAGCCTGCTTCCATGACAATACATTTTTCATAATCTTTCCAATTTAGTAGCCTTAATTATCGAATCAATGGCAAACCCTCACTCGGCTGAATATGTGCGCTCGGCGAAGGTGTGCCACGAGCCAATGAGCACATAAAATTAACATTGGCGCAACTATATACAAGATGAAAGAGCCTGTCAACGGACAGGTGGCCTTTCGGAGTCGGTTTTCAGGAACAGGCTTCAAACTACCTTATGGTGCTGTGGTTAAAAGCTATGGTATTGAGCGATAAGGAAAAGGATTCCTCGAGGATTCATGTATGGATAAAGGAGATGAACGCAAGTGAACCACCGCTGAAGTGTCGTGACAGCGAAACATCTTGCCAAAAGCAGTCTTCTTCGCGGTACTGTGATAAGCATAACGGCTACCTGATTACTGGTTATGTGGCAAGCGATATTAAGGTGGCATGAACTTTATCCGGGCTTGTATATGGAACGTGGGAAGCTGAACAATGATGCGAAGGGAACGGCGCAAGCAGAGAACCTGTAAGGCTTATATTACCGATGTATTGTTCAGTGGCGGACTGTTCTGTAGTAGCATTGAAGTTGCTGTAATGGCAATGGAGCAAAGGGGACAGGTTATTCAGTTAATGATTTGTTTAACAACCATAGGTCACTATGGGAGGATTAAGTAAAACATGGCAAAATCAATTCCGATAACCAAACAAATGGTTTGGGAGTCATACAAGAAAGTACGAGCCAATAAAGGCAGTTCAGGAGTAGATGGTGTTTCTTTACAACAGTTTGAAGAAAAGCTATCGGACAATCTGTACAAAGTTTGGAACCGCCTGTCATCGGGAAGTTATTTTCCGCCAGCGGTCAAAGAAGTAGAAATTCCAAAGAAAGATGGAGGTAAACGGTTGCTTGGTATTCCAACAGTAGGAGACCGAGTGGCGCAGATGGTTGTAAAAGACTATTTGGAACCTCGACTGGAAAAAGAATTTCTGAATCAATCATATGGTTACTTAAAGTCTGATAAAAAGATTTCGGAATTGTCAGGTAAGCGTAGATTAGAGATTGAAGGTGAAGCCAGAATAAGCAGAGCCATGTGCCACTTCAGATTACTGGAGTGTTACGGGCAATTTTTTGATCTGAATTCTGAATATGGGGTTGTGATAAAAATGAGTGCTTCAAGGGAAATTGAAGCTATAAAAAGAAGCACCGTGAAGCAAACCTATGATTCTATATTGGTCGATTTGAATTTTGGCATCGCTAATGCACCAGTTGTAAGCCCACATGATAAATTTTCACAGACACTGGCTAAAGCCCATAAAGCTAAGGTATTATTATATATGGGAGAGTATGCCGATGCTGCTTCGGTAGCATTAGATGCCATGGGAGATGCTAATTACAAGCTAGAAGATACTTATCAGGAGATCTTTGCAAAAGGATATAAGGCAAGGGAAGTGCTTTTTTCTCCATACATGGTATATGAAGAGAAGAGCAATACCTGGACTTATGCAGGGTTTTACTGCCCTGTTGCTCAAATAGAAACAATGGCAGATAATGAAAAAGCAGATGAAGTTGACGGTGGAGGTAATGTGGTAAAGCGATACGATCTGCGTTATGAGTTTACACATAAAGGAAGTTATAGTGCAAAATATCCTTTTTACCCGAGTTCCGCCGGTGATCAGTCTAATTCAATCATTAACATGAG
Organism: Saccharicrinis sp. UBA6048; assembly: GCA_002429115.1. GTDB lineage: Bacteria > Bacteroidota > Bacteroidia > Bacteroidales > Marinilabiliaceae > Carboxylicivirga. The sequence continues at coordinate 2,460 of DIYS01000026.1, forward strand.
AATGGCAGAAGTTTATTTGATATATGCTGAGGCAATGGCTAGGACAGAAACTGGTACAACTGTTAATGCAGAGGCTAAAACCAGATTAAACGAAATCAGGAGTCGTTCCGGTATGCCAGCTAAAGACCCTGCAACTAAAGCAGAATTACTGGAAGCTATTCGTATTGAAAAAAATATGGAGTTGCACAATGAGATGGCGCAACCCTGGTTTGATATGATTCGTTATCATGTTCTGGAAGATATTAAGATTGGCGATATAAAGGCTACGATTACTTCTAGAAATCAATTTATCTTACCTATACCCAAAACAGCTTTGGCAAGTAATAATAAATTGGAGCAAAACCCTGGATATGCAGGAACAAAAGAATAAAAACTGAAATAAGTAAAGGCTGCAATTTATTATTGCAGCCTTTACATATTTGTAATCTAGGCCGGAAAAAACAAAAGGAAGATTTGGCTTAGTCTCAGAAAATAGAATATTTTAAACACCAGATTATGAAGTGTTATATTATACTGATAGCCCTGCTGTTTGGAATACGAAATAGTTATTTTTATTAGGACATTAAAATGAACAAACAATTAAAACTTAGCATGAAATTATTGACTATCATGCTAATATTCTCAGCCTGCGGACAAAAAGTTGGGAATGAACTTATAATAAAAGGAGAGATTTCAAATATAGAGAGTACGGTTATTGAGATAGGATCTGCTTCTAGGGGATCAGTACTTAACAAAGTGGAATTAAAAGGTGGAAAGTTTACCTATAAAATGGTCTTAAAGGAACCTACAGTGCTTATGGTAAAAAATCCGGGTAAAAGTAGATATGACAAAAGGAACTGTATTAATTTCTATGTTTCAGCTGGTGACGTGAAGGTTAAATTAAATGGAGATGATTTTAGTAAAAGTCCTGTTATAGAGGGTAGTCCCATTTATTTGCAGTCTGAAAAATTTGCGGCTGAAGTGAAAAGAAGGTTTCCTACAGAAGCCCCTGACTATACTAAAGAATTGACAGCCATTTATAGTAAAACAGATGCAGAATCGGAGAAAAGAAAAGCTGAGATTTATGCAGAGCAAAGAGAGTGGAATGCCCAAAAGTATGAGGTAGAGAAGGAAGTTGAGAATTGGTATATAGATACCTATCCTGATGATTACTATTCGGTTGTATTAGTTGTAAAAAGAAATAGTGGTAAGCGAGGCGGAAAAACATTAAAACAAGTAAAAGCTGAGGTCGCAAGATTATCACAGAAAATGCAAGCTACTCCTGTTATAAAGGAATTGGTAGCAAAGAGTACTACTGTTGCTAAAACAGACAAAGGCTTTGATGAGATAATGAAAGATGCCAGTAATGTGACTTACAAATGCGATAAGAGCTTTAAGGCAAGTCAGTTTAAAGGTATTAAATACCTGGCTTCATTTTCTAATGGTAATTTGTGCGCTATAAATGCAAATGGAACTGTTAGCATTATATCACCTCAAGGGAAATTAATCAGAAAAATTGAAATTGAGGCAGAGGAAATTGAAACGTCTGTGGCTGTAGGACCAGATGATAAGATTTACATTCCAACCCAGGTAAGTGGAAAGCAAAGAACCAGGATTAGAGGTAGAATGGTAGAAAATACATTTATAAAAAAAGTAGAATGCTATGTTTATGATTATATGGGCAAGCAATTGGATAAATTTGAACTTGCAGGGATGAAGTATGTTTTTGGCTTAAAAGTGCATGACGGTTACATTGCAGCTTCAGATATTGCTCAGCGTTTAATTAAGCTGTATGACTTAAATACAAAACAAGAAGTGTGTACCATTAAGAACTTACGTCCATGTTGTATGATGCTTGATTTTGATCTGAACCACAAAAATCAGGTTGTAGTTGCCAATCTGGCAGCTTTCAGAACTCAAATTTATGACTTTAAAGGAAACCTTCAGGCTACTTTCGGTAAACGTGGTAAAACATTGAATGATTTCCACGGCTGTTGCAACCCGGTGAGTGTGGCATCGCTGAAAAGTGGTGCTTTGGTTACAGTAGAGAAAGATCCTACCAGGATAAAAATATTCAGTAAAGAGGGAGCTAAAAAAATTGAAGGTATTGACGAATTGGTTAAAGGTTGTACCTATATCCCTATGACCGTTGACCGCAACGAGAATATCTACCTGGCTTCACCCGAGAAAGGATTGGTCAGATGTATTGTTGCTAATTAATAGCCGGAAGCTAATTAGTAAAATATCAAATAATAATCTAAACAGCGATTAATGCTTTTTTAGTTTATATATCATTTTTTTATTCGGTTGACTATTAGGTTCAATGGGTCTCATTCTTCGGAGTGGGGCCTTTCTTATTAAGTGAAGAGCGAAGAGTTAAAAGTTAATAGTTTAAAGCGAAAAGTACAGCGTCCCCGTAAGCTCTATTGCCAGCCTAAGAAAAAAGTGTCCGGCCTCAGACACATGTTAGCCAGCCCTTAAGAGAAGTGTTCAGCCACGTACAGCATAATGCCAGCCTGATAAGAAAGTGTCCGGCAGCGTACGCTAATGAGTCGGCCCAGTAGAAAATAGTTCGGCCGCGTACACTTGGCGTGGATATGATTAACAATAAAAAACTCAGGATATCACAAATAGAGAATACCCTGAGTTAACTTCAAATATAACAAAATGAACGAATTATCTTTCGATAAGGTAACGGTTCAAATTATCCGTATCGCGCCAATAGATATAACGAACAGCAGCTTTTACTTCCTTAACAGCTGTATCCAATAAAGTATATATCTTATTGCGAATTTCGAGTGCCGGGTGTACTTCATTGCGTTCGCCGGTGGCCAGAGCTTTAAGGGCAAAAAGTTCGTCAGCATAGGGACCAACTGATCAGCTTCCGCAGTCTGCTCACCAACGGAGAGCTGTTTTTACTCAATTTAGTAGTGCCACATTCAGCGGATAGGCAATCCGACTCATTTACCTGCCCTGTTCGCCAACAGATAGCTTAATCGGGTGTGTTTTGGGGTAAATTCGCCAACGGGGTGCAATTCTGACCCTAATAAGCTGTCCGTTGTTCAGCGAAGGCCTGTTTTTACCAAAAATGGTTGTTCGTTGGTCAATGATGCCCTGTTTTTACCAAAATCAGCACAATCAGAATCATTGGATAAGCAAACCGACTTGAGTTTTCCGATTCGTTCGCCAACGGGGTGCATTTCTGATCCAAATCAGCTGACCGTTGTTCAGCGGAGTCCTGCTTTTACTAAAAG
>DIYS01000272.1 GCA_002429115.1 Saccharicrinis sp. UBA6048
CCTGCTACATTATCAAGGAAATAGCGGTCGTGCGTAATACCAATCACTGTTCCCTTATATTGCTGGAGGTGTTGCTCCAACCATTGTACCGATTCGGCATCCAGGTGGTTGGTAGGCTCATCAAGCAATAAGATGTCCGGCTCCTGAAGTAATAAGCGACACAATGCTACACGACGACGCTCACCACCCGATAAAACACCAATCTTTTGATCTTCCGGTGGACAACGAAGGGCATCCATTGCACGGTTTAGTTTAGTATCCAGGTTCCAGGCGTCATGTTGATCAATAAGCTCTTGCAACTTAGCCTGCTCGTCCATCACTGCCTGCATCTTATCCGGATCTTCCAATACTTCAGGATCGGCAAATTTCTCGTTACATGCTTCGTAAGCCTTAAGTGTATCAACAACCTCTTGTACACCCTCTTCCACAACTTCACGTACAGTTTTATTTTCGTCCAGCTGAGGTTCCTGCTCCAGGTAACCCACTGAGTAACCCGGTGAGAACACAACATCACCCTGGTAGTTTTTCTCAACTCCCGCAATTATTTTCAGAAGGGTTGATTTACCCGATCCGTTTAAACCAATGATACCAATCTTGGCACCATAGAAAAAGGACAGGTAGATATTATTCAGTACTTTTTTTTGAGGGGGAAAGGTTTTGCTCACCCCTACCATACTAAATATGATTTTTTTATCGTCAGACATAACTCCTTGTTTTATTTTCTGCAAAAATAGTGATTAGATTCTTAAAAGAATAATAGTGGGAATTACGATTATCTGGAATTACAATACTCAAAGGTTATTGAAATTGAATGTGACTTCTCAGGATGCTTTAAGTTATTGTATATCTGTGATATTTTATATTTCTTTGCTGCTCGTTATAACATTGGGGAATCGTTATAGCGTAAGGGAAACAATATAATAAATTGGGGAAAAAAGAGTATTCAAAGCCTGTTATTCAGTCTTACGATCTGGATAAGGAAATTTGTCTGTTGCTATCTTCAGATCCTTTTGGAGATCCGCCAGAGCCACCTGCTATACAACAAAGTAGGGGGCACTCTTTTGAAGAAAATCCATTCAGTGATTCAGCGTTCAAATAGGATAACCCAACCTGAGTGTTTCTCCATTTCTTACTATTTGAGAATCCTAAAATCCTTCGTAATTCAAAACTATTTCAATTGATTTGTGTGGAGTGTATTCGTATGTCACATGCGAATTCAAACTCTAACTAATGGAAGCAAAACTATAAGTAGTTTAATTGTGAACAATATTTATTTCGGATATCATCTTTTAATCTAAGATGTTTGTTGACTTTAGTTTTAGAATACCATACATTTAAATTCGAATATTCAGCAATGTTGTTGGTCAGATATTTAAAATGATACTGTTGGTTAATTTGGAATCATTTAAACTGTCTGGCATTTTTTCATAGGAAGACACTAAAGGAAAGAGTTGTGGTTGAAAATGTGGCATCATCATTATTTGCCTGTTCTTATTGAGTAGTAAAGGAACTATTTAGGTAGGTCAGGTTGGTGGTTTTGATGTCAATGTATAATTAACTTAAACTCTAGCTAATGTTGAAACAACAAATCAAAATTCTTCTATTGCTGTTAATGGCAAGTGTCTATTCTTTTGCTTCAGAGGCAGATACGAGTAAGGTTGAAGCCAGACAAAAAAACTTATCAATTGTTCCATTGCCCGTAGTAGCGTATAATCCATCAAACGGATTAATGCTAGGGCTCGCACCGGGTGCTAACTGGTTTATGGGAGATGCTGCTACTACTAGTATTTCTTCAGGGTTAGGTACCGTTATATATACAACCAATAAGCAACTTATTTTAACCGCTAAAACCAATGTGTTTTTAAGTGGTGATCGATGGAATCTGTTAGGTGACATTCGTTATTTTATAACGTCGCAGCCAACCTATGGATTAGGCACAGGACCAAACTCAAACAAAGTGACCGCTTCAGGTTACGAGCTTGATGATGGAACCTTTAGTAAACCCATAGATACCAGTCAGATGATGGAGTTTAATCTTTTTCGCTTTCATGAAACGGTTTTACGAAGGCATCAATCAACGCGCTTCTTTTATGGACTGGGTTATCATCTGGATATTCACTCTAAAATAACTGATAATCTTCTGGATGAAACCGCTGATCCACCTGTTTATACCAGTCATTATCTATATCAGGAGGCGATAGGTATGTCACATACAAACTATACAACTTCCGGGGTGTCCGTTAACCTATTATATGATAGTCGGGATAATTCCATCAATCCATACTCTGGCAGGTATGCGTTTGCTAATTTGAGGCTCAACCCGGAATTTTTAGGAAGTGATAAGTCATCCAGCATGTTGTGGTTGGAATATCGCGACTATGTTCATTTTGACAAAAAACGACCAAGTCACTTATTGGGATTCTGGACCTATGCATGGTTTGTTACATCAGGTGATGTACCCTATCTCGATTTACCGGCCTTAGGATGGGATCAGTTTGGCAGGTCAGGGCGCGCCTATACACAAGGCCGCTTTAGGGGTGAAGATCTGTGGTATGGTGAAACAGAATATCGTTTCCCTTTGCAAAAAGGAAAGGAAACTATAGGCGGTGTTGCCTTTTTTAACCTGACAACAGCCAGTAGCCGCTATAATGATATTAAGCTGTTTGATTATTTAAATTATGCTGGTGGCGTGGGCCTTAGGATAATGATTAATAAGAAATCGCGCACCAACATTAATCTTGATTATGCCATTGGTCAATATGGACAGCATGGCTTTTATCTGGGCTTAAATGAGGTGTTCTGATAAGGCTTCTTCTTGAGTTTGAACTGTAGTACTATATTATTTATAACCTAAAATTCTGATTATTATGAGAACAAGAGTAAGTATTTTGATTCTGATTTTTGTAATGAGTGCAACCAGTGTATTAAATACCGACGCATGCACAGGTTTACGATTAATTACTGAGGATGGCGGAGTGGTAGTCGGCAGAACCCTGGAGTTCGGCTTGGATCCACATTCTGAAATTTTAGTATTTCCGGCTGGTAAAGAGATAACGAGTTCCCTTGCGGACAAATCAAAGGGCATTACGTATACATCAAAGTATGGAATTGTAGGAGCCAATGGCTTTGGTTTTGATATACACTGCGATGGAATAAATGAAGCTGGCTTATATGTTGGCTTGCATTATTTTCCGGGCTATGCCAGCTATAATCAGCCCGATCCTTCTAAATACGATGTGTCAATGGCTGCCGAGGATTATGGAACCTGGTTGTTGGCTAATTTTGCATCGGTTGAAGAGGTGAAAGCCAACTACGATAAGGTGTTTCTGGTTGAAAATCCATTGGAAGTGTTAGGCAATATTAGCATACCGGCCCACTTTGTTATTCATGATAAGACAGGGGCTTGCGTGGTCATTGAGCCATTAAATAAGAAGCTGGTTATTTATGATAATCCTGTTGGTGTATTTACCAACTCACCAACGTTTGACTGGCATGTCACCAACCTGAATAATTACATGAACTTGTCGGTTATAAATGTTGAGCCATTTGACTTTGCAGGTCAGAAATTAAGAGCACCGGGCGAGGGCAGTGGTTTACGTGGCTTACCTGGCGACGGCACACCTCCATCGCGCTTTGTTCGCGCAGCTATTTATTCACAGTCGGCTGTAAAGCAAACAACAGCTTCATTGGCAGTACCACAGGTCTTTCATCTAATGAATAATTTTGATATCCCTGTTGGTTCGGTGCGCGATGTTGTTAAATCAGAAGACGGCACAAAAGTATTTAATGAAATAACATCATGGACTTCGGTAGCAGATCTGAAAAACCGAACCTATTCTTTCAAAACCTACCAAGGGCAACAAGTGTGTCAGATTGATATTCAGAAAACGCTTAAAGCTGCAAAGGGTAATGTTCGTCGCATATCAATGGATTCTGGATTTGCATTTAAAGATGTGAGTAAGGATTTCAGGAAATAGTGTATATGACGCGAGATGACATAAAAAAAGCGATCAAATACTGATCGCTTCTGTTGTCTCACAAGGATTCGAACCCTGACTAACTGGACCAAAACCAGTTGTGCTACCATTACACCATGAGACAAACTGTAAAAAATAAACCTCCCTCTTCAGGAGGCTAATTCGTTGTCTCACAAGGATTCGAACCCTGACTAACTGGACCAAAACCAGTTGTGCTACCATTACACCATGAGACAATTCCGGTGCTTTGTTTTTAAAGCGATGCAAAGATAGGTAGTTTTTCTTTCAATCCAAGAAAAATAATTAAAAAATCTTGGGCTTGATATGTGACTGCCTGGCTTTCATTGGGGTTAATGCAGGTATTGAATAAACTGAAATAAATATTGAGTTTAAATTCTATCTTTAAAGGCGAAATAAGACATTTTTATGAAGTCACAGAAGACAATAAACCAAATAGCAGGTTGGGGCATATTTTTAATATCAGCATTTATTTATTGGAGTACCATGGTGCCTACAGTTAGTTTGTGGGATTGTGGGGAGTTTATTGCCTGCATGGCAAAAATGGAGGTGGGACACCCTCCTGGGGCACCTGTATACCTCTTGCTTGGGCGCTTACTAAATATCTTTGCATTGGACGCTTCACAAATAGCCTACACTGCTAATCTGCTTTCTGTGTTCGCATCGGCTGCTACTGTAATGCTATTGTATTTTTCTGCAGTCATTATTTTAAAACGTGTGTCAGGGCATGTGTCCGATGATAAACCACTGTCGTGGATAATAATGGTGGCTTCAGGAATTGGAGCGATGACTTTTGCCGTTACCGATACATTCTGGTTTTCGGCTGTAGAGGCTGAGGTATATGCCTTATCGGTATTTTTTACAGCATTGTGTTTTTGGTTGTTTCTTAAATGGGAAGAAGCCTATCAGCAAAAACATTCATCCGTTAAATGGATCATCCTGATCGCCTACCTGATGGGTTTATCGGTTGGTGTTCATCTTTTGAATCTGCTCATTATTCCTGTGTTAGTGCTAATTATCTTACTAAGAACAGAAGATTTTAGCTGGAAAATTTTGGTAAAGGCTATGCTGATTGGAGGAGGAATTCTGGCGTTTCTTCTTTTCGGAATTATACAAAACGGACTTTGGCTGGCTGGTAAGTTTGAGCTGCTTTTAGTGAATCGCTTTGGATTGCCATTTAATTCCGGTTTGTTGTTATTTGCATGTCTTCTGTTTGGTTTGTTGTTTTATGTTGCTTTCAGAACCAGAAAAAGCAATAACTGGAAGCACCTTCTGGCCGTTATGAGTTTGGTTTTTATGATTGGCTATTCATCGTATACGATGATTATCATCAGGGCCGGAGCAGATACGCCAATTAACCTGAACGACCCGTCTGATGTATTTGCATTGGATGGTTTTCTGAACAGAGAGCAATATGCACAGAATCCATTGGTTTATGGCCATTATTATAATACCCAAACAGGAGAGTTAAAATATAAAGATTGGTACAGAAAGAGTAACGGCGCTTATGAAACGTTTAAGAAAGCCGATCAGTACGAATACGATGCAAAAGGTTCCGGGATTTTCCCCCGGATGCATAGCAACAATCCAACACATATTTATGGGTACAGACAATGGGCGGGTGCTAACCCAGATAGTAAGGAGAAGCCATCGTTTATAACCAACCTAAGGTTCTTTTTCAATTACCAGATTAACCATATGTATGTCCGGTATTTTATGTGGAATTTCTCTGGTCGGCAAAATGATGAGCAAGGACATGGGGAGATGAATAAAGGTAACTGGATCAGTGGAATTCCTTTGCTCGATCGCTCCATTGAAGGAGACATGTTGCATAGCTTTTCAACAGAGAGTAAGGCGCGCAATGTGTACTTTATGTTACCACTCATCCTGGGACTTATTGGGCTATTCTTTTTAATCAACAGGGAAAAAGCAAGTAAAAAATACCTGGCGGTTACTGCTTTGCTATTTCTGATGACAGGGCCTGTTATTATTCTGTATCTGAATCAGACGCCTTTTGAACCGCGTGAACGTGACTATGCATTTGTTGGTTCTTTTTATGCTTTTGCCTTGTTTATTGCTTACGGAGTCTTTGCAGTCGGTCAATATGTGTACGATAAATCGCAAAGTAAGCTAACTACCGTATTGTCATTTGTCTTACTCTTTTTAATAGTGCCATTCTGGATGTTGATTCAGAATTATGACGACCATGATCGATCGAATCGGGAATTTGCCTTGAAAATGGCAAAAAGTTACCTGAATTCATGTGAGCCAAACGCTATCCTTTTTACTTATGGCGATAATGATACCTATCCACTTTGGTACGTGCAGGAAGTGGAAGGGTACAGAACGGATGTACGCGTTATCAATTATGGCTTGATGGGTGCTGATTGGTGTATAAGGCAACTTAAAAATGCTGTTAACGGAGCGGCTTCGATTGACCTGAGCATTCCTCAGAAAAGGTATAAAACTGGGGATTTGGATTATGCTTTGCTGATGGATCAGAGTAAAGAGTTTGCTCCTCTGGAATCTGTTGTGCAGTTTATAGGAAGTACTAAGGAAAATTCTAAGCTTCCTTTGCAGAATGGAACAACGGTGGATTATTCACCCGTAAATCGATTCTCATTAGCATATAATAGTAGCGATACACTCAAATGGCAATGTCCCAAACGGGTACTTTACAAGAACGATATTGCCTTGTTGGATATATTGGCAACTAACAATTGGAAGCGACCGGTTTATTTCACAATTGGAGCTGATCCTGAAATCTTTCTGGGGCTTAAAAAGAATCTTGAATATCAGGGCCTGGTTTATAAGTTGGTTGCGAATACCCAGTCGGTAGATCAGCCAATACTATTTGATACAGAAACATTATTAAAATATTATTTGAAGAAGGTTGATTTAGGTGATGGACGTTCGGCCTACTACGACCATTATTGCAGACGGAACTTTGACGTCATCAAGTACCGTCAAATGGGTAATGTTCTGGCCTCAGATCTGATTGAGAAAGATCGACTGGAAGATGCAAAGAAAGTGCTGGAGAAAAGTTTGTATGAATTACCGGTTCAGGTGGCTCCGGAAGCCAATGGTAATCTTGCCATGTTACATCTGGCTTTTGAGGCTGGCTTGAAAGATGAGGCAGAAGAGGGCGTGGGTTATTTGCTCTACCGACATTTAAATAACCTGGCCTGGTACGCTTCACTATCACGAAGAAATCAACAGGCAGCGGCAGTTACTTTTCAGCAGGAAATAGAAAAAAGTGAGCTTTTCAGAATGGTTTTGGATACAATTGGAAACGATAATCTGACTCAACAATTTAAGGATGCGTATGGCCAATTGGGTCTGGAAATGTAGAGGAGATTGAAATTGAAGACATAAAAAAAGGAGAGGCAAAAACTGCTTCTCCTTTGCTGTGGGCGATGAGGGAGTCAAACCCCCGACCCTCCCGTGCAAAGCTACGGGATGCTCAAGCCAAAGAGCTAATCGCCATTAATAAGTTTGATAGTTCTATTTCTACTTTTCCAATTCTTAACTTCTTTCTCTCTGTTAAAGGCTTCCTTTTTCGTTTTAACCCGAAAAATTCACTGC
>DIYS01000189.1 GCA_002429115.1 Saccharicrinis sp. UBA6048
CACGAGATGAATAATACGGGTTAGATTAGTGTTGCATATCACTTGAATATAGCTTATTGCTACCTCAAATGCAGTTTTAAATAACTACAATTGTTCGACTTAGCAGGAGCTTAAACCAAAATGGTATTCGACCTTACTTCGATGCTGGTTCGTACCTGCATCGATTATATAAACTTGTAACTCATCACCACCTGAAAAAAGTAAAACTTACCAAAGTCATTTAAGGCGATTTTAGCCGCTCTTTTTGCCACAGTGAGGGCGAAGCACCTATGAGGAATTTGATTTAAAATTCGATCAATAATTACCGAGTGAAAATTTGAAGTTTTGCATCGGCTTTAACCGGGCTCAGATAGTAAGTTGTATTTTAACCTGTGAGACACTTTTAAATTCTTGCTTTAGTCTAGCACCAGCCCCTGACAGTTTGGCTATTAAGCTACTATCTGGATATGCAACAAAAAACTGGACAAAATATTAAGCCGCGATTAAATATTTAGATTTTGCATATTCATCAGGAGTTAGGTATTGTAACGCAGAATGTCTTCGTTTCTTATTATACCATACTTCGATAAAGTAAACGATGTCCACTTTAGCCTGTAAATGTGAGTAATAATATCTATGATCGATCATTTCTGATTTAATAATTTTAAAGAAACATTCAGCCACCGCATTATCCCAGCAATTACCTTTTCGACTCATGCTTTGTTTAATCGATTTCTTTTTAAGCAAGCATCTGAAGCTATTGGCTGTATACTGAACGCCCTGATCAGAATGAAATATCATACCTGGTTTAGGCTCCCTATTTATAATTGCCATATTCCAGGCTTTAATAATAGTCTGCTCAGCCGTCATATTATCAGATAGCGACCAACCAATTACCATGCGATCAAATAGATCAATAATTGTTGTAAGATATAGCCATCCTTGTTCCGTATGCACATATGTAATGTCAGACACCCAGGCATGAGATGGTGTTTGAGGATAAAAGTTTCTATTTAAAAGATTCTCAGCAATTCTATTGCTATGATTTGAATCTGTTGTTTGTACTCTATACTTCTTGTTAACTATGCTTTTTATGCCCTGGCTTTTCATTATCCTGGCGACTCTGTTTCTGGAAGTTTTAATTCCTCTGCAACTCAATTCAGCATGTATTTTATAACTTCCATAACGCTTTTGGGAAGTTTCATAAATTGATATAATTTCCTTAGTGTCTTTTGCATAAGCTATTGACCTGGGAGATACCTTCCTTGAGGACCATTCATAGTATCCGCTACGGCTAATTGATAAACACTTACACATATCCTCAACAGTAAACTTTGTTTTAAATGAATCTACAAATTGAAATTTTTGCTGTCGCTCTTGGAGAATATGCTCACTGCCTTTTTTAGGATATCCCGTTCCGTTTGAGCTTGATGAACGTAAGGTGTAAAATGGTTATTATCTGAAATAAAGTTCGACAAATTCAGTTCTGACCTTAACTTAAAATCTTTAAATGGTTTAATCTCTAAGTAACCATTTCCGAAAATAGCGGTCGTTTTAGTAATATTCTCGTCTAAGGTGGCAGCCACCGGGTTTGCTGCTAATTTCGTATAGTCAAGGTGCCCGTTTTGATTTTCAGACATAAAACCAGGTGCCGGTTGCTTAAGGTGTATGCCTTCCTCATCATAAACAGGATAATCCGGTCGTGCGCCCAACATTCTATTAGGACTTGATGCCCCCCTTCTGTTATTCGTTGCATTAACACTTAGCGATGAGCCAATTTTCATCCATTCGTTAATATCTGAATCTAATGTTAGTCGTGAGCCATACCGGCGCTGATTATCATTGGCAATTAACCCATCCACATCGCTATAATTCATTGATAAGGAATAGTTAGTTTTTTGATTACCACCGGTCATACTTAGGTTGTACTTTTGTATCGGCGCATTCTTTTTATAAACCTGCTCCTGCCAATCCGTATTTGTGGTGCCCCACATTGGACGTGTTTCTCCGGTTACTGCATCCGTATAGGTATCATTATAAGCTGTACCATTGTATATCAAGTTTGGCACACCGGTTTTGTCGTAGGTGTTTTTAGCAATCATCTGATGCAACTGCTTATATTCGCTGGCATTCAACAAGTCGAATGTTTCAATCGGGTTTGAAAATGACAGTGATGCATCAAACATAACAGACACCTTACTATCGCGACTACCTCTTTTGGTAGTTATAATAATAACCCCGTTCGCTCCACGCGAGCCATAGATAGCAGTAGCTCCGGCATCTTTTAATATCATTCGGATTGATAGACTCTAAAGGATTTAAAGAGAAATTAGTAGCTCCCTCTCCCTGGGGATCCGTATTAAACTCTACACCATCAACTACATATAAGGGCTGGTTATTACCACCAGAGAATGGTGAGGTAATACCACGAATACGTATTGAGGCCGCCGAGCCCGGTGCACCTGACCCCTGCGATACCTGAAGTCCTTTAATATTACCACCCAATACATTCTCAAAACTAGTGACACCCATGGCCTGCTCTTCAATGGCCTCTGATTTGATCTCAGAAATAGCCGACCCAATGCGTTCACGCTTAGCACCACCATAGCCTACTACCACTACCTCTTCCAAACCCATATTATCTTCAACCAGCACAATGTCAATAGCCGTACGCCCATCAACAGGAATTTCCTGGCTCATATACCCCAAGCTTGATATCTCCAGTACTATACTTTCTTCATGAGTAACCTCCATAGAATAGGTGCCATCAACTGCAGACATGCAACCAGTAGTAGTGCCTTTAATAACAATGGCAACAAAGGGTAGTGGCTCACCTTTGTCATCTTTTACGGTTCCGGTGATGGTAATTTTTTGTTCTTCCTGCTGGTCACCTTCTATAAGTGCTGTTGACGTTGGCTTCTTTCGAATCACCACAATATTATCATCCAAAAAAAATGTCAAACCCGTATCCTCCAGACAGGTATCCAATATCTCTTCTATACTTGCATCGTCTACAGCAAATCCATCTACTTCAAGATTGGCAATATGCGCTTCGCTATACACAAAGGTGTATGAAGTATTTTGTTTTGTAACACCTCAGGTTGTCA
>DIYS01000122.1 GCA_002429115.1 Saccharicrinis sp. UBA6048
ATAGAACCTGAATAGTTACAATAAAAAAGGGGCTTCAATTATAATGCTATCGAAGCCCCACCTCTTTTTATAACCAGGACTAATAGCTGCAACTAATTAGTCCATAACACAAAATTAACATGAAAATATTTAAAAAGACATTACTAACCTTATTTTCTATTGGAATGCTGATTACTGGCTGTAAAGACTCTATATCAGAAGTTGAAACTGATATTCAACAATCCAACACATTTGATACCGAACAAGAGTCATTGGGCATGACAGTTCTTGGTAAGCAATTAGAAAATCCATATTCAGTTGAGAATATGAAATTAGCTTTAGAAGAGTTAAAAAAGGAACCTCAACTAAAGTCAGGAGATAATTCATTAGAATTTATAGAGTTTGAAGTAAAAACAACCCATCTTTACGTTCGCTTTCTGCCAAAGGACACTCTAGAGTTACAACAACTTGAAAAAGATTCATTGATTCTTTTTGATTACCCTCTGGACTATGAAATAGAAAAAGGAGGCGAATATTATCACGACCCGACTATACCAGAAGGACAAATAACATGGCAATATACAACTGTCAAAGCTGATTACCAATTTCCAGCTAACATCAAGCATGAGATTATCGAAGAGTGCTTTATATTGGACGAAATGGAGGAGGAAGAAAGTCAGCTTAAAGGTTCACCAACCAACACATGGGCATTACTTGAAACTAAAGCATTACAAATGACTGATAACCTGACAAAAGAGGAACAAGAATTACAACTCAAAGGGTGGTTTAGCGGATGGTTTCCAAAATCAAAAATACCACAAGGGTACATTAAAGTATATGATACTGAGTTAAAAAAATATGTTGGTGTTAAAGGGCTAACTGTCAGAGTTCATAGATTGGTCAAAATCTCATACGGTGTAACAGATAAAAATGGCTTCTATAAAGTGCGCAAAGGATTCAGACGCAACTGTTTTTACGGTTTAAGGTTTGAAAGTTCCACAGGTGTTAAACTGTGGAAATGGTATACTACACTAACCTATGCGCGCTATTCAATGGGGGTACACGATGAAAGTGGATACAGCAGAAACATCGGTACCAATTCGATAGCCTGGCGACTAGCAACTGTAATGAATGGCATATATGACTATTATAATGTAGTTTGCCCTAAATATGGTATTACAAAACCATATTCGAACCTACGAATATGTGTTACCAAAGGAACTGTTGGTGGCGCTCCAATGCTAAGAAGAGTCTATCATCCAATTGGAACCAACTCTAATTCAGCATACTCAAACTTCATGATAAATTTAGGTATTGGGGTACCAGGTAATATTCTTAGCTATGTTTCTAAATACATGCAGCCAGATATAATGATAGGTGGGGGAAGCGGAAGCTCGGCAAAAATATACTCACAAACATGTCATGAACTAGCACATGCCAGTCACTTTAGAAAAGTGTGTAGTGCTTTTTGGGCAAAATATATTAGCTATATTCTTACCTATGGCGCATACGGTAATGGTAAAGGTAATAATGCCTCGCTTTGTGCATTGGGTGAAATGTGGGGATATCATATGGGATATCAAGCTGTAATTGATAAATATGGCAAATTTAATACTAATGTTGACATTTACGATGTTGAGAGGTTTACTCCAATGAAAAAACCATTTACACCAGGCAAATATGATAGATTTAGAGACTGGTTACCTAAAGGTATACTATGGGATCTAAATGATAGCAGTAAAGATATTATCAATTCTATTACAGATCAAGCCTCAGGCTTTACCAATAAGCAATTTTATAATGCGCTTGACTCTGATGTAAGAAGTCCTCAAGCCTTTCGCAATAGATTGCTAAAAGAAACCAATAACCGACAAAAAACACAAGTAGATGAATTATTTAAAGCTTATTATTGGAATTAGTTTTATTACGTATTTTACATCGTGTAAAGATGATACTGTCGTTTCCGAATTTTTCATTGAAAATTCAACTAATTCAACTATTATCGTTGAGCTTTCACCTGAAACAAGTTATACAATATCAAGCAATGACACCAAACTCATACATAAAGAAGTATTAAATAAGTTTATTGGTGATCCTTTCACAAGGGAAAGGATAAGAATAGTTAAAAATGATTTGCTGATTACATATTTATTGGAAAATAAAAATACGGAAAATCGAAATATCTTTAATATTCAAGAAAATTGGAACAAAGAGATCATATCAAATAAAAAGAATAGTTCGCACTACAAATACACTTATAAAGTAAAAGAAGAAGACTTTTAATTGAGAATTAATTTTACAATAGACTGTCCATATTTTTTTGCGGGCAGTCTATTAGTGTAATTCTATAAATGGATTAATGTGAGAAACTAACAACCGACAAAAAACACAAGTAGATGAATTATTTAAAGCTTATTACTGGAATTAGTCTTCTATACTTATCGAGTTGTTCTCCAAGTGTAACGGAAGAGTACGCAATCAACAACCAATCTAATTCAGAAATAACGGTTTATTTTGATATTAACACTTTTCATTCTATTGACAGTAAAAAAGAGAAAACAGTATACATTGGGACCGGTGCGAATGATGGGGGACACCCTTTTTTAACGGATAGTGTTTGGATTACAAGCAAATACTCGAAGTTAGTCTTCTACGAAAGTGAATATAACAAAGAGAAGAGTATTTATGACATTATTAACAATTGGGATAGCAAAACCATTTCTCAAAAAAGATCTAAATCACACTACAAATACATTTACACAGTAAAAGAAGAAGACTTTTAATTGAGAATTAATTTTACAATAGACTGTCCATATTTTTTGCGGGCAGTCTATTAGTATATTTCTATAGATGGATTAATGTGAGAAACAACACCTACAAAAATCGTCAATCTATTATTAAAGCTGATTATTGTAATTAGTTTTACTACATCCACAATTTTTACTTCATCGATTTTAAGTAGTACAATATAACCCACACGATTTCGCTATATTTGCATACAAACTTAGAGGTAATGAAAGCAGTATTCCAGATTAGTATCTTGTGTGTATTATTAGTTTCATGTGGCCCAAAACCGGCTGAACTGGCTAAAGCAAAATTTGAAAAAGCCGAACAGTTATATACTAATAAAGAGTTTAATGAGGCTAAACTCGAGATTGACTCCATCGAATTTCTTTATCCTGATCAAATAGAATTTATTACACGTGGTAAAGATTTGCTTCGCACCATCACGATCGAAGAGCAAAGGCAGAACATGGTCTTTTTGGATAGTCTTTTACTTGCTAAAGAAGCTGAACTTAAACCACTGATGAAGAATTTTATTATTTCTGATGAATATGGGGGAAAGAAAGTACTCATTCATAAGCGTCAGAAACCAGAAAATTCATATGCCAGAACCTACCTTCGGGCGCATTTAAATTTAGATGGTGATTTCTATATTTCAAGTCGTTATAATGGTACCGATCGAATCTATCACGATCAGATCAAAGTATATTTCAGTGGCAATAGTGTAACAAGTGAGGAAGTTGCCGAGGATGGATTTAACAACAGACACTTTGAAGATGGAGAAAACCAATGGGAAATTGTTCTTTTTAAAGAGGGTAAAGACAATGGTGTCGTGGATTTCATTGCCAGCAATTGGAATCAATCTCTAAAAATTCAATTCAGAGGAAAAAAGTACTTCTATATTGTCATGGAAAAGTTTGATAAGGAAGCAATAAGAGATGGTTATGAGATTTCTTTTGTTTTAAAAGAAATTAAACATATTAAAGATGAAATCAAAAAAGTAAAAGAAGAATTATCCAGGCTTAGTGCATAGCTCTTTTACTCTCTGATATTTTTAATTGATTCCATTCGCTTTTATTCGTAATCAAATTAGCTCCATTCATCAAAATTCACTGGATTATAGATACAATTCTGTGATAACTTGTGTATTCAAAACTCAATTTGAATATGCAAACCTACTGGCCTCTATATAGGCAATTTCAGAAGTAATGCTAAAAAATACCAATATATGAGGTTAATCTTTACAGGTTGGCCTCGTTGTTTTTCATAACAAAATATTGATTCATAAATTAAAAGATTCTTGTAACAATTGGACATAGCAATCCCATTAATTGAAGCTATTTTCTGTAAATGGTTTAGGCTGCCTGAGATGCCTGACACTGCATTCGTCGGCCTATTTCAAGGGCATTGCCAACATGGATTCCCATAAATATCCAAAGTATTTCTGTGTCTTTGGTTCGGGCTTTAATTCGATTCAGGTAATAATGTTGTTTGTCCTTTCCAAAACTACCTTCGAGCCTGGTTGCCCGCTCTTTCTTTATTTGTGAGACCAACAGTTTGCGATGGTGTTCGTGTTTGCCAACCCTGCCTTTTCTAACAAAATCAGTACCGATATTATTAGAGGAGGCAAACCTTCGGTTGGCATTGGTGGCGTAGATAGCATCAGCACCGGCGATCTTTAGTTTTGTATGCGTCAATTCCTGAGCCAGATAAACCGATGACTTAAAATGAGTACCTTCATTAAAGGCGTCAAAGCTAAGGTGCTCAATAAAGCTGATGCCATTAATTTGTATCTTATTGACCTTGGCCCCGAACTCTACTGCTTTCGTTTCTTTACCCCTGACAATAGGGCGGATATAGCTTTTTGAAAGGCTGACAATTCTGTCTTCCGGAGATTTTCCTGTAGTAAACTTATAGTTTTGCTGCTCCCGTATTTTATCAATGAGAGCATATTGCCTGTAATACTTTTCTGGCATCTCAATATCCAACAGATTGATCAGGATTGCCAGTTCCTCAAGCTGCTTTTTGAGCAAATTCAACAATCCTCTGGTAATGTGGCTATTTCGGAGTGACCATG
>DIYS01000156.1 GCA_002429115.1 Saccharicrinis sp. UBA6048
AAAACGGGAGATGGTCAAATCTAATTTAACATTGGCGAATGTCTTAGATTTAAGGCCAATAATACCTTTGCTGTATACTGAATTGTTCGTATCTTTCGAAATACCTAAAAACGAATCACCATGAATACATTTTTAAAAAATTTCGGAATTATCCTTATCATCTTAGGTGTTGTAGTACTCGCTTTTTATTCGATGAATACACCAACAAGTAATGCACCACTGGCATTCGCTGGTCTTTTACTAATTGGTGGTACTGCTGTTCATGTTATTCTGAACAGGATTATTGATTAGGAATTTAAACTTACTATTGCCAGGTCAATTTGATTGTATCAGACTTATTGGCCTGGCAAATACATTTTTACAGGATAGTTATCCGATTATCATTCATTCTGGGAACCAAGTTTATACAGTCAGTCGTAAAACAATATTCCAGATCTTTTTCATAACCTTTCTGCTTCAGAACTTTGTAATGATATCCTTTTGATGCGAGTCTTTGCACTGATGGTTGTGTCTGTTCATACAACTGCTCAACCGACAAAGCCAAATCACTAAGGATTACTTCCTTTTTCTTCTGCTTTAGCAAACTAATAATTCGACCTGCACATAAGGCATCTTCCAGCGTATATATGCCATTATTACCAGAACATATCAACACAACATCTTTCTTATCAGATAAATAATCGGCAATGGCTTTTCCATTAAGGAATGAGCCGATTGCAACTTGATTTGCTTTCTCAGCATTTCGTATAGCGAGAGTTCCATTCGTTGTAGTCAATACCAAGGTTTTGCCAGATATTACATCAGTTGAATAACTCAATGGAGAATTGCCATAATCAAAACCCTTGATTGGCTCAGCATGACGCTCGCCACCTAATATGACTTCGGTTTTTAGAGAGTCCTTTAGTTCAAATGCATCATCTGGTTTTAAAATAGGAATCACAGCGTCAGCACCATTGTTCAAAGCTGTTACAATAACTGAAGTAGCTCTCAGTACATCGATAACTACGACAATTTTCCCCAGAACTAATTCATCGGTTACCTGCTGTGCAGTTGCTATAACATCAATGCGTAATTCATTAGCCATGTTTATACTTTTTCATGTACAAATACCTAAATCGTAATAATAGAAAAACGCCAGCCGAAGCCAAACCTGTAAGGTAACCGATCCAGATGCCAACCGGCCCGATATCAAAAATGAAAGCACTTAAATAACCAACTGGCAATGAAATTAACCAATAGGCGATACCTGCGCCCACTACTGGCATCACAACATCCTCAAGTCCTCGTAAAATGCCTAATGCAACAACTTGTAAACCATCAAATATCTGGAACAGACCGGCTACAAGCATCAATCCAGCAGCCAATGCGATTACCTCTGTGTCATCAACAAATAATGATGGTAGAAAATATCTCATCGACAAAAACAAGATGCCCATTATTGTCATAAACAATAGTACCAGATGAATGGATGCAAAAGCACTGTTTTTCATTGATGAATAACGTTTTTGTCCTCTGAAAATACTGACTTTAATTGTAGTTGCAGAAGCCAATCCTGAAGACATCATATACGTCAGGCTTGCCATGCTCAATACAATCTGATGAGCCGCCAGACTGGTAGCACTGATCCACCCCATCATGATACTTCCCAAGCTGAAAGCAAATACTTCAATGATAAATTGCAGACCAATAGGTAGTCCTAACTTCCATAATCGGGCAAAAGCCTGTCGCGAAAAAGCAGAATTTTCAGACGATCGGTACCTTTTAAAAAGTTCAATGTAATAAGACAACCAAACGAAAGCGATTGCCATTAAAATTCGGGATACCAATGTGCCGATACCTGCACCAACCAAGCCCAATGCTGGCGCTCCAAAATGGCCGTATATAAATACAAAATTGAGCAACACATTTAACACATTACCTCCAATAGTGATTAACATCGCTATTTTGGTGTTGCTTAAACCTTCGGCAAATTGCTTGTAACTATTGAATATTTGTAACGGAATAATAGATAGCACCAACAATATAAAATATGGAATTGCTTCCTCAACCACACCGTCTTCCTGTCCCATAAAAGGCATTATAAACACGATCAAACCGGCTAATAATGACAATCCAATACCAATGATTATATTGGCATATATACCTTGCTTAAACCAATATGAGCAAGTGTCCTTATCTTTTGCTCCAAACGCTTTTCCAACCAAAGGGGTAATAGCGTAGGAAATACCAATCCCGAACACATGTACATTAATAAAAATACTATTAGCAAAAGAGGCGGCCGCCAATGGTAAAGTACCAACCTGCCCCACCATAACGGTGTCTGCCAGGTTAACAAGCATTTGCCCAGCCTGAGCCAGTACAACAGGGGTTGCCAACTTTATATTTGGCCAGTAATGTGCCGAATAACGATTTTTCATTGGATAATTATTGCGGCACAAAAGTAATGAAATCAGTAACTTTATTTCGAATAATTGTTGTTAACGTCTAGTTTTTGTGATGTAAAAGCATTTCATAAAAACGACCGTTTTTATCAGCCTGAAGTTCAGCAACAGATCCATTTTGAATAAGCTTACCTTTGCTAAAAACCATTACCTGGTCAGCAATATTAATGACACTCATCCGGTGCGCAACCATCAAGATTGTTTTGCCCTCCTTTTTAAGTTGTAATATTATATCTTTCACAACGGCCTCTGAGCGGTCATCCAGAAACGATGTTGCTTCATCGAAGATGTATATTTGAGGACTCAGATAAAGCATCCGCGCAATGGCCAGGCGTTGTCTTTGTCCTCCTGATAATTGAGTTGCATTTTCACCTAACCAGGTATACAATCCTTCAGGTAGCTGATTAATTGTTTCTTCAAGTTTTAGTTGCTCAATAATTTCATTAATTCGCCTGATATCCGGTTGTGGATCACCAAGTGCAATGTTTTCAATAACATTACCTGCAAATAATTCAATATCCTGTGGCACAATACCAACCACTCTTCTCAATGATGAAAGGTTGATATGTGAAACATCTAAGGAGCCAATCTTCAATTGTCCGCCAGATATCGAATACAATCCTTGAATAAGTGCTGAAATGGTTGATTTTCCTGATCCGCTATCACCCAAAAGAACTGTGATAGAATTATTCTTTACCTGCAGGTTTAAATCTTTGAATAATTCCTGTTCTATTGTGTAAGAGAAATTTACATTGGTAAAAATAATATCACCAACATCATCGTGTTTTATATCAACTGCTTGATCTGTCTTCTTCTCATTATCTAATTCAAGAAGTTCAAATAAACGATCTAAAGCAATGAGTGCGCCATGAATATTTTTATTAACTGCAACAAGTCTACCAATAGGCCCAGTAAAATAGGCGGTGATGGCAAAAAATGACATTAGTTCACCTGGAGTTAGTTCTTTCCCAATTACAAAAAGTGATCCGACCCATAAAATTCCAAGTGTCAATGATCGATTGATAAAGTGAGTACTCGAATTAAATACAATATCCATCTTACCTGATCGATACACTTGCTTCAACACATTAACTAACTTACTATCAACCTGATTTTCAAAATGCTCTTCAGCACCCATTTGCTTGATTGTTTTGACAGCCTTAAGCGATTCAACCAATTGAATTTCCAGATCTGCTGTACATTCCATTTTCAAGCGTTCTACCCTTCGGTTAAAAGCATTTGAGAGCCAGAATACAAGTATATAGATGGGCAATATACTATATGCAAAAAGCGCCAGTTTCCAGTTAAAAACAAACATCACCATAAAGGCAATGAGGACTATTAATATATCAACTACAGACTCAACCGCAACCTGGTTTATAAATGTCCGTATTTTAACAGCATCGTTGACACGTGATATCAGTTCACCCACACGTATGCTATCAAAAAAACGCTGAGGCAAGCGCAGTAAGTGTTTATAATAGCCTGAAATAAGTCCCAGATCAATATTTTGACTAACACGAAGAACAAACCAGGATTGCATGCTTCCCAATGCCACTTGCATTAGTAGTATGGCCACCATGATAACTCCAAACAAGTTCAGAAGGTTAAGATTGTGGCCCACCAATACAAAATCGGTTAACTTTTGAATATAAAAAGCTGTTGACAATCCCAATATTGAGAATGCCAATGCACCAAAACCAGACTGAATAAAAATTGATTTATAAGGACTAACAACGCTCCACAATCGCTTTATATAAGATACTTTTCTGTTGCCACTTTGAAAAGTAGTAGACGGAATGAGTAAGATGGCTATTCCGGTCCAGTCTTTTACGAACTCTTCTATGGTTAAAGTCTTCATCTTGCCCTCACCAGGGTCCATGAATCTTATTTTGTGCTTATTAACCCGATAAACTACAACAAAGTGGTGACCTCCGTTTGACAATCGGATATGGACAATAGCGGGTAATGGTATTTCAGCCAGATGTTCTTTTTCTATTTCTACACCTTTCGCTTCAAATCCTAATTTTTCAGCCGCCTGAACTAATCCGAAGGCACTCGTTCCAATTCGATTTGTTCCGGCATGTAAGCGTATTTCCCAAATCGGTAATTTAAGTTTATAATATCGTGCGATTGAAGCTAAGCAGGCAGCTCCACAATCTGTTCGGTCATATTGCTGTACATTAAGCTTCATTATTCAATAATCTTAGGATTTAACCAATCGTCAATATTGTCAAAAACTAACTGAAAGAGTGTCCTTTGAGTCACCACAAAACGACCAGTTAGCGACATTCCTTTCTTCAGCTTCCCTTTCACTCCATTACTCAACACAAGGTATTCCTTATCAAGCTCACACCTAACAAGGTATTTAAATTCACCTTCCATATTTATAACATCTTCAGCCACTTCAAATATATGACCTTCCAATAAGCCCCATTGATTATAATCGTAGGTATCAACCTGAATCCTTACAGGCATTTGCACGCCAATTAAACCAATATCTTTGGGAGATATATAACACTCAGCAATTAACTCATCTGAAGGAGATAAAATCGCAATCTTGTCATTTTCATTTACAAAACCGCCT
Source organism: Saccharicrinis sp. UBA6048 (assembly GCA_002429115.1). Lineage (GTDB taxonomy): Bacteria > Bacteroidota > Bacteroidia > Bacteroidales > Marinilabiliaceae > Carboxylicivirga. Next base: position 5,029 of record DIYS01000156.1, read on the forward strand.
TGAGCTATACCATTAAAGTTAATTATATAACCATCGAAAGGAGCAAGAATCATATACTGACTGAGGCTTTGTTTAAGGTTCTCAAGCCTGCTTTGCATTTCTGTTGCCGCCTGCTGAAAATTTTTCTTATCCATCTCCCACTTAGCACTTACTCCAGCTTTATAGGTCAGCAATTCACTTTCGGCATTTTTAAGCGCAAATGAGTCTTTTTGAAAAGCACTTAATGAAACCACCCCATCAATATAAAGCTTGGAGGTTCTTGAATAATCAATGGATAATTTCCTGATTTCATTATTTCTTTGAGCTATCTGCTTGGTAAAATCTTCTTTCTCTTTCAAATACAAAGCCGAACCTAAATCATTATCAGGACTCGATTCCGTCAATGTATTTAAATCTGACAGATATAAATCATGCAACTCAATTTGCTGTTGTAAATTTATTAACTCCTGCTGTATACCTTCCTGATGAAGAATTATAAGAGTATCGCCCTGACGAACTTTCTGGTTTTCTTTAATGGTAATCTTTTCCACCTTTGCTGTTAGTGGTGAAGTGATGACGCTCGCTTTGTTGGCTGAAGTAATGACACCGCGACTCTGAACGGTCACATCAACTTTTACGAAAGGCATTGAAATGATTGCAGTGAAAAAAAATAGCAAAATAACCCAATATAGTTGGTAGCCTCTGCTATTCATGGAAGAGAAATGTACAAACTTATGAACTTGATTCTTTTTGGATGGTTTGCGAGGCATAGTATTAATTTGGTCAACCCGAAAATAACACTTTTTTTAAACATAGTGCATAAACCATAAGGTATGCTTTTCATCTAAACAGCCTTTTGCTGACTATGTGTTGTCCAGCGGATACCATCTTTAAAATACCCACTTTCCTGGTAAATAAAACTACCTGATTCATTAGAAAATTGGATATTAGCACCTAGTGATGTCATCATGTCGAGGTAGAAGTAAAGCATGCGCACAGACATACAAAGACGCCCGGCCAACTCTATTGGTGACCCGGTTCTGTTGCTACGAATTTCTTCATCAATTCTAGCAATTGTTCTATGTACTTCATACTGCGCCAAATTCTTGCTCTCCTATAAAATGAATAATTTGAGGATAAAGAAGGTGAGGGGTACTAGGTGAGATAATGTGGGAATCGGGAATCTATAAGGGAAACCGCCCCACCTTCTTCTGTCCTACAAACAGTCTGCGTTCAGACTTCTACTAATCGGGATAGTCATTTATATTTTTAAATCTTATTCTTCATCATTCTGATCCGCCCAAAATCTTTTTCTGATGATATTGTGATATTATATCTTCACTTTTTCGGGTACAAGTTTTTCTTGTTCTTCACCACCAACTATCTTTTTTAAAAAGGCTGCGTCTTTTCCAATAAACTTTTTAAATTGCTGCTGTTTTTTTGTATTACCTAAAGTCTTCATTTTATTTCGTATTAATGGTTTCTATAGGTTAATTGCAGAAATCGGGAATCGTAACACCTTTTTTAGAACTTTTTTTAAACTTTTTTCAAGAAAATGCGCAAATACATTTTTACAATACTGATAATGTGCATATTAGGGGTATCGAAAAAAAGTTATTCTTTTGAAATAAAAGACAGTATAATATATTTTATGAATCTTTATTCCGAGGGAAATTACGATGATGCTGCTTTTTTAGGAGAACAAATTCTAATTTCCTTTGACTCACTCAACACGAATAATGAAAAGTATCGAATTTTATATCTCACTTTAAGATCAAGTATCATTGCTGAAGGTTATCCGAAAGCATACAATTTTATCAATAGGCAAATTGAAAATAGAGTGCATGCCCAATTAATGGAAAAATATTTGGTACTGTACAAGGCGACTATTGAAACTGCAATGGGTGAGTACACAAATGCAGAACAAGTATTTCTTAATTTGCTGGAAGAAAATAATAAAACATTCTTACACGATTCTATTAAAGCAAAAATCTACCATAACCTATCTGTAATATACTCTAAGAAAGAAAACCTAACAAAGCGTTTTGAGTATGTTAAAAAATCTTTTGATCTGGAAGAGAAATTATTAGAACAGCATTCAAATTTTGAAAATTTTAATTTATCTGCTGAAACATATATAGGTATAATTCTTAATCGGTACAGACAATATGAGAAAGCTTTTAAGATATTTCAAGAAGTATTATCAAAATCATTTAACAGTGATATATCTGAGATAAACCATTCCCTTTATGTAATGTATATTGACCTGTTAATGCGAATGGGATTAGAAAATAAAGCTGCCGTACCACTAATGAAACTTGAAGCGTTTTATACGGAAAGAGACCCCTATTTTCACAGCGCCAGATCAAATATGTACTTAGATTTAAGTTCTTATTATGGTGAAAGACATAAATATACAAAAGCCATACATTTTGCTAATAAAGCAATTTCATTCTCTAAGTTAACGCCTCAGTCTTATTCCATAAGAAATAATGCCATTTTAACACTAGCTCAGATATATTTTGAAATTGGCCATAAAGACAAAGCCAAAGTTTACCTGCATAAAAACATTGAAGATAGTAAACAAGTTGACCCTAAATTACTGGCAAAAAATTATGCAAGTACCAGTCGATATTTGGCAATGATGTACGACGATGATGAAGCCTATGCATATATTGATTCGGCAAAACACCTTTATTATAATGAGTTAAAATTACCACCAAATCGTCAGTTTGAGAACTGGATTGCCCTTAGTTACCTTTGGTTAGGCCAATACACACAAAGCCTTTATCATTTAAATAAGGTAGCCAGTATTATGGAAGAAAATGGAAATTACACCCACTATCTATATTGGGATAACATGTATGAGAAAGCCATTTGTCACATAAAGCTGAATGAATATTCTACTGCCTTAAATATATTACAAAAAGCCAGTACTGACATGCTTCGGGTTTATCCCCACTTATTGGATATGCATTCAAGTATTCAGTCCAGTCGTTTTAGCATCTTATTTAGAAAGATCAATATCAATATGGCGCAATGTCTGTACGGCCAATATATTGAAACCGACAACATTGATGCGTTGAAAAAAGCATCTGTTTATATTGATCGAGCTGATGAAGCCCTTGACTACTTAAGACAGAGACAAAGGTACGATAGTGATCGACTTTATACCGGTGAGGCCTTTTTTGATTTCACCCAACTAAGTACCAATGTTGCAATTGCTTTATATAAAGCGACAGGTGATGATAAAGAGTTGCACAAAGCGTATGAGTTTATTCAAAAAGGTAAATCATACGCACTTCTACAAGGTGTGAATGACAACAAATACAAGCTAAACTCAGGTGTACCTATTGAAATAATTCAGCAACTCAATACGAACAAAGATCATTACGATCGATACGAACTTCGATACAATGAAATCATGTTTTCCCAAGTAAGAGATAGTAGTCTATTGAATTACCTAAACGAAAGTATGGCTACCTGTATGAATAAAATTGATAGTATTAACACATTTATAAATAAAAAATACCCATCGTATCAAAGACAAAAAAACAGCAAGCAATTCATTAACATTAATGAGGTTCAAAATAAATTAGCGAAGAACCAGGTGGTTATAGATTATTATCAAACTGAAGAGGAGCTGTTTCGTTTTACGATTGATAAAAATACCTTCCAATGTGATATACTACCTATTGATAAATCATTTAGTCAACACCTCACAAATGTTATAAACGAAGTCTCAACTCCTTTTATTGGTCAAAAATCCGTTGAAGAGATTCAAAATTTTGCAAGATCGGCACATCAATTATACAAAGTACTATTGGAAGATATTGAAGACAAAATTGCAGATAAAGAGCTGATAATAGTCCCACATGATGAATTATCGTACCTTTCTTTTGAAACTTTACTAACCAAGAACCATTCGAATAGTCAACCACGATTTAAAGATTTTTCATGGCTCATAAAAAGGCAAGGTATCACTTATTCATACAATGCTGCATTATTGCCGGCTTATAAAACTTCTGCATCAAAGTTCAACAAAGTTCTGGCTTTTGCTCCTGCTTATTATGGTCAGGCCAAAGCAGACTTAACAGAATTAAATAAAGATCAATCCCTTGATTCAATATTAGTACCACTTATTGGCGCAAATCAGGAGATTAATAAAATTGGAAAGTATTTCAATACGGAGGTTCATAAAGATTCTAGTGCGACAAAAGCTCAATTTATTTCTGCCATGCAAAACAATGATGTTCTTCATCTGGCAATGCATGCATTAAATGATGAAAACCGTCCGTTTAACTCTCAACTGGTATTTGCCTCTGATGATAGCATTTCAGGCAGTTTTACGGCAAGAGAAGTATATAATTATGCCATTAAATCGCCTTTGACAGTCCTGAGTTCATGCAGTACCGGAAGTGGAATTCGAATGAAGGGCGAAGGCTTACTCAGTATCGCCAGGGCATTTACCTTTGCTGGTGTTGAAGCACAAGTTATGACTCTATGGCCAGTAAATGATCAAAGTGGCGCCGAGTTAATAGATCATTTCTATTCAAATCTGGAAGCTGGCATGCGAAAGGATGCTGCCCTGCGAGCAAGTAAACTGGAGTATCTGGCAAGTTCTGATGGCGTGCGTTCACATCCTTATTATTGGGCCAATTATGTACTGTCAGGAAGTACTAGTCCTATAAAACAAAAAACGCCATCAGGTCTATTTATTACCTTAATGGCGCTTGCTGTGATATCTGTAATTATTTTATATATCTACGATAAAAGAAAAGCCAATTAGAAATCTAACTTCTTTAATAATGCTCCTGACTGCTGTGAATATGCCCCATTAGCTGTCATTAATTGTGTTAGCAATAGTTCGGCTTCTTTGTATTCATCCAATTTGATATGACAAAGTGCCAGGTACCATTTAATCTGCTCTTCGTAGAAAATAGAATTTTCCTTTGTTTCGTATAACTTGATTTTAGCATTTTCGATATTCCCCATCTCCATATTACATAGAGCAATAAAGAATCCTGCTAACTCAACATTTTCATCCTCAATTTCAGCAAAAGCTTCAATGGCTTGCTCCATATCTCCGGCCTGATACATTTCAACAGCTTTCGTAAAGTCATTTGATGACTCTGCTCCTCGTATTGTCAAATCAGAACCATAAGCAACATAGTAGTCTGCAAAAGCCTGATCATTATTGTAGGTCGAATCTTGTAAAAGCCCAAGGTAACTGGCCAGTCCAACAACAATGACCACCGATGCTGCAGCCAACCAGTAATTAATCTGCGGAAAGGATCTTCGGTCATTCTTATCTTCATTAAGCAACTCGTTTCCGATACCTTCCAACTGCTTTCTGAAATCTGAGAAATCATCCTGCTCATTAGCTATCGAAAAAAGTACTTCTTGCTGAAGTTTCATGTCTTCCTTAAGCTCTGAATTAACTACCATCTCACCTTTAAGTGCAGCTCGTTCGTCCTGACTTAATTCGTTGGTAAAGAACTCTAATATTTTCTTATTATAATCCATACTTCAATTCTTGATATTCTGGATCTTCTTTAATCATCTCCAGTAACTTCTTGTTACACATCGATTTCCTGTTCTTGGTATAGGACACAGAACTAAACGCCAATTCGGTCGTAATGTGTTCATTTGTAAAGCCCATTGCTACCAATTTAAGTACGTCCTGACAAACTTTTTGAATTTTATGATAGTACTTCAAGTACAAAAGTCTGCGTTTTTCAAAAAGTTCCTTTTCTTGTATTTCGCTTTCAAGCTCTGGAATTTCATCGCTCAAAATCTGATAAGCAGGAGCCACCTGTCGTTTTCTCAGCTCATTTAACCACATATTCTTACATATTGAAACGAAATATGTACTAAATGTGCTGATTAATATTGGTTTTTCTTTTTTAGAGTAAATTGAAATAAATGCATCCTGCATAACTTGCATCGCATCTTCTTTTGTACCACTATTCTCAACAACAAGGCTCTTCACCTGATTCCAGACCATCTCCATGATGTACTTTATAAGCTTACTATTCCTAGAGTACACCGCTTCTAAAAGCTCACTATCTGTATATTTTTTTCTAAACATCTCCGTTGTTTTCCAACAATAAAAATAGTGATTTTTATTCTAAAACTAAATCCTATTATTACCATAATGTTACTCTACCAATCCAAACACCTTGATATACAGGCAATGCATCAATAATATATATACAAATGATTAAGTACTTTTGTTACAAAAAACATTCATTATTTGACAGATACATTATTTTTCAATAGTAAAGACAAAAGGTTGAAATATCATTTACAATATGGAAGTTCCCTATACCATTAACTTTTGTGCGCCCAAATAATTCTTTATAAGGAAATACCTTAAAAAGCTAAATAAAATGACTTGGTTAATTCAATGTAATCGTCGGAATAACCATGCCTGCCTTTATCTTCGAGAATCATTGTATTAACCTCCGTTTGGCCTTTATTAGCTTTAGATAATTCAATAAAGGATCGCACATACGTTTTATCCGGTGTTGGCTGAAGACGCATAAGTCTTGTATTATAAAACTCTTCTATTTCTGCTATTTTAAGAAAATCATCTTCTAATTGATAGGGTATAACCACCGTGAGCCTGCCATTTTTATTAGTCAAGGCGTGGGAGGCTTTGATTAACTCTTCAAAACTAAGCGAGTCAGTATGTCTTGCCTTATTTCGCGCAATATCATTACTCTTATATGAATTGATAAAATACGGAGGATTACAAATTACATGATCGAATTTTTCCTTATTAACCTCAGCCAGGTTCTGCAGTGATATTAACTTCGAATTTAAACGATCATACCATATTGATTGACTAAAGTTGCCGTTCGCTTGTTTGATTGCATTAGCATCAATGTCAATGGCCAGAACATCTACGCGCTCATTTCGCTGGGCACTCATCAATGCCAATAGCCCTGTTCCGGTACCTGCATCAAGTATTGTTTGATCATTTTCAACTCTGGCCCAAGCTCCGAGGATGACACCATCCGTACCAACTTTCATGGCAGCTAAATCCTGATTAACAACAAACTGCTTAAATTTAAAATAGGAATTTGCCATGTTCTAAAATTTTTCATCGATGCCAAGACCAAATAACGCAAAGTCGTATTTGACCGGATCAGCCTTATCAAACGATCTTAATACCTGCATAACTTCATCAACTGCTTTAATATCGTTTTGCTTACGTTTAAGAATCCCTAATTTACGCGAAACATTACCTGTATGAACATCTAAAGGGAGCAATAAATCTGCCGAATCTATTCCTTCCCAGATTCCAAAATCAACGCCATTATTGTCTTTTCGAACCATCCAACGCAGGTACATATTCAGGCGTTTTGCTGAGGCTCCTTTAAGTATATTTGCCACATGCTTTCCGGTACGCTGTGGTGCACCAAAGCTTAAAAAACAATTGCGAAAATGAATAAGTGCTTTTTTGATGTCACCATGTTGATATTCGCTCAGAAAAAGAGTCTCTAATCCGCCTTTTTCTTCATATATCTTTTTGAGAGTCTGCATAAAGTACAAACAGTCAACCGATGTGAACGTACGGTAATAAAAGGTTTCCATTTGACTCCATTCATGATGGGATGCATTTAAAATAAAATCAGCGGGAGAATATTCCAACAACTTCATCAGCCAATTGGCACTTTTAAGTATCTGTTCTCTTTTCCCCCAGGCAATGGTTGCCGCCAGAAATCCGGCAATCTCAATATCTTCTTTTTTCTCAAACTGATGGGGAATACTTATGGGATCATTTTCAATAAAATCAGGTTGATTATACTTAATCACCTTCTCATCAAGAAAAGATTTTATTTCACTTAAATTCATCCTTAATTGCAGTTGATCTGCCCATCTTTAATCTCTATCATTCGGTCACACATCCTAGCCAAATGATAGTCATGCGTTACAATGACGAAGGTCTGATTATAAGCTTCGCGCAAATCGAAGAATAATTTTTGCAATTCTTCCTGACTATGTGAATCCAGATTTCCGGAAGGTTCATCTGCAAATACAACAGCAGGTTTATTTATTAAAGCACGGGCAATTGCCACTCTTTGCTTTTCACCACCACTCAGTTGCGATGGTTTGTGTTCTAATCGATTTTCTAAGCTTAGAAATTTAAGTAATTCTATTGCTTTAGACTCCGCTTCTGATTTACTGACACCTCCGATTAAAGCTGGTAGCATCGCATTTTCGAGAGCTGTAAACTCAGGCAATAGCTGATGAAACTGAAACACAAATCCAATCTTCTCATTTCTAAACTTCGACAGATCTTTACCTTTGAGATGGTTTAGGTTCGTTTCATCGATGAATACTTCTCCCTGCGTAGGTTTATCAAGTGTACCTAATATCTGCAATAAAGTTGTTTTTCCTGCCCCACTTGCACCAACAACTGAAACTACCTCCCCGGCTTTAATATGCAAATCAATCCCTTTTAGAACCTCAAGATTTCCATAACTTTTTCTTAATTGCTGACACCTAATCATGATCTATACAAATAACAGGTAAATATATAAAATATATAATGCAAGCAAGATACTACCTTTCCAACGGGTTACAACACCCTTGGATAAGGGAATAATCGAAGCTAATAACAACAGAGCAGCTCCCAGCATCCAGATATAGTCGCTCGACAACATTGATGGATTAACATTTATAGGCTTGATAGTTGCTGTTACGCCAAGCACCGCCCATATATTAAATATGTTAGAACCAATTATATTACCTATTGAAATATCCGACTCCTTCTTGATCGCTGCCATTAATGAGGTCGCCAGTTCAGGCACACTAGTTCCGATGGCTACAACTGATATACCAATCACTCGTTCACTAACGCCAAGTTTTTGGGCAATATCTTTTGCTCCAACCACCAACCAATCAGCACCAAAGTACAAGCCCAATGCGGCCAGAACAAATAATAAAAGAGCCTTGGTTAAACTTAAAGTCGGCTTTGCTATCTCTTCTTTAACCTGCTTTTTCTTTCGGCTGGCATAAATCGCCCACGTCACATACAAAATCAGGAATACAATAAATACGATTCCTTCCAGTGTTTGAAGCTTGTAGTTTAAACTGGCGACAATAAGGCCTAAGGTAGCTACAAACATCACCAACCAATCGAACCAGATATTGCTTTTGCGAACAGCCACCGGATAGACGATTGAAACCATACCAAGTACAAGTGCAATGTTAGCTATGTTTGAACCAACAACGTTACCAATGGAGATATCTGCTGATCCTTCAAATACTGCATTTAAACTCACCAATAATTCTGGCGCTGATGTTCCAAAGGCTACAACGGTGATACCAATAACTAAGGTTGACACTTTGAAGTGTCGAGCCATTTGAACGCTGGATTTCACCAACCAATCACCACTAAAAAACAACAATACAAATCCGGCAATTAAATATATAATGGGGGGCATATAATTAAGATTTAAGCATCTATTGAATCTTCACGTGAAATAGGGCCATCTACCTGATCTTTTTTGTTCTCCTGATCATCATTCGGCTCTTCCTCCACTGATTCATTTAAGTTATAAGGATCTTTATCTGAAACATCTTCTTCCACGGCAGTGGTAATCTCCCTAGCCTCCTGTCTCAGCTCCTTCTTTGTATCTTCTACAACATCGGTAATATCCTGGGTATTTTCACGAAATTCTCTTTTAATTTCATCGGAAGCACGACGAAACTCATTCATTCCTTTACCGAGCATTCGAGCCACATCAGGAATGCTTTTTGCTCCAAATAATATTAGAACAACCAGCACCACAATTATAATCTCGCCTCCTGAAATAAAAAGAATAGTATTCATAAACCTTCAATTTTCAGGCTCAAAGATAAGAAAATACATGCAGGTTATAATAGAAAAAGCCTCGCGGAAATCCACGAGGCTTGCAAAACGTTTTTAACGCTTTTTATTTTTTCTGTTTCTTCTTATTAAGAAAGTTGAAAGCTACAGGTGTTGCAATGAACAATGAAGAGTATGTACCAACAAGTACACCTACCATCAATGCAAATACAAATCCTCGAATCACTTCTCCACCGAAGATAAAGATCACCAATAACACTACAAATGTAGTTAATGATGTATTAACCGTACGGCTCACAGTAGAGTTCAATGCTGCATCAACAACTTCTGCTTTATCGCGCTTTGGATGTAATTTAAAGTACTCACGGATACGGTCAAATACAACCACGGTATCGTTAATTGAATAACCAATTACGGTCAAAATAGCGGCGATAAATGACTGATCAATTTCCATTGAGAATGGCATGATTGAATACGTCAATGAGAATACTCCTAATACTATAAGAACATCGTGAACCAATGCAGCTAAGGCACCATAACCAAATTCTTTGTTACGGAAACGAAGCAAGATATATAAGAAGATTACAATTAAACTAAAGCCAATTGCCAATCCTGCATTTTTCTTGATATCACTTGCAATGGTTGGTCCAACCTTCTGTGAACTCATACGATAATCAGAAAGGAATTCGTCTTCTGATACATCAGCCTTAATAAATGGCTTCAATCCATTATATAGTTTCTGCTCAACCTGGTTATCAACTTCTTCAGAGCTCTCTTCGATCATGAAGTTAGTCGCAATTCGAACCTGATTTCCTTCATTACCAAACTGCTTAGTTTCAACATGTGCGCCTTCAAACTCTTCTGTTAATGCAGAGTTCACATCTACTGAAGAAACTTTTTCATCAAAACGAACAACGAAGGTACGTCCACCAGTGAAATCAATACCTTGTTTCAAACCGCGTACTCCAAGCGAACCGATTGATAAAACAATAAATACCGCTGAAACTACAAAGAATAAGTTCTTTTTCTCTAAGAATTTAACATGTAGATTTTTGTACAAGCCACGAGTCACTTTAGTATCAAACACCAATGTTCTGTTCTTGCTCAACATTTGTTCGAAAATCAAACGTGTAATAAAGATTGCTGAGAAGAATGAAGTAGCGATACCAATCATTAACGTAGTCGCAAAACCTTTAATAGGACCAGTACCAAACAAGAATAAAATCAGACCAGTTAAGAATGTAGTAACGTTGGCATCGATAATGGCTGAGAATGCGTTTCTGTAACCATCTTTAACGGCCAGTTGAACACCTTTACCTGCACGTAGCTCTTCTTTGATACGTTCGTAGATAAGTACGTTGGCATCCACCGACATACCGATTGTAAGTACAATACCGGCGATACCAGGTAAGGTTAACACAGCACCAAACGATGCTAATACACCCATGATGAAGAACATATTAGCAACCAAAGCAAAATCGGCTACCCAACCTGCACGAACACCATAGTAAAGCAACATATAAATAAGCACTACAATAAATGCCCAGATAAATGACGATAATCCGCTATTAACAGCTTCCTGACCTAGTGAAGGACCAACAACTGTATCTTCAACAATACGAGCTGGTGCCGGTAATTTACCCGACTTAAGGATGTTAGCTAAATCCTGAGATTCTTCCGGTGTGAAATCACCTGTAATCTGGCTCTGACCACCATCGATTTTTTGGTTTACAGTTGGATAACTGTATACAAATCCATCCAACACAACAGCAATACTTCTGTCAATATTAGCTCCTGTTAAACGCGCCCAGGTTTTTGAACCTTCAGCATTCATGCTCATGCTCACCTCAAACTGACCTCTTTGGTTTGTCTGACTGCGAGCACCTGTAATTACATCTCCTTCTAGTGGTGCACGTCCATCATGAGTACTTACTTTAATAGCCACCAACTGGAAAGCTGTTTCCTTTTCGTTTACAACTTTACCATACCCTTGAGCAACATTCATCATGTACTCCTGATCAATAGGCTTAACCGTCCATAAGAACTTAGCATCTTTAGGGAATAAACTCTTAATAGCCGGATTAGCCATGTAAGAATTTACTTCAGATGTATCTCTTGACAGAGCGATACCAACAACAGGTCCTCTTTGCTGAGGAAGTGGCATCAGGTATGTAAATAATGAATTAACATTTGCAGCTTCAATTGAATCGGCTGCTGAAGTTTCTTCAGCTAATTGATCAACCAATGAAGCCTCTTCTGAATCTGTTTCTTCTGCAGCTTCTTCTGTTACATCTGTTTCTTTTGTAGAAGTCTTTGCCAATTCTATTTCACGAACTTTAGCATCGGCTTGCATAAAATACTGGAACAACTCGTTATTCTCATAAGTTTCCCAGAATTCAAGACTTGCAGTACCCTGCAACAGTTTACGTACACGCTGTGGATCAGTAACACCAGGTAGTTCAACAAGAACACGTCCTGCTTTCTCCAAACGCTGAATGTTTGGTTGTGTAACTCCAAAGCGGTCAATACGTGAACGAAGAATATTAAATGCATTATCGATTGCACTTTGCGACTCTTCTTTAATTACTTTTTTAACTTCCTCGTTTGTTGAGTTATAGCTTACACGCTCTTTTAACTCAACCGTATTAAAGATGGTTGCTAACTGTGCATTAGGATCGATTTCTTCGAATGCCTTTACAAACAGATTTATAAAATCTTCCGATGAACTCTTTTCTGCCTCTTCAGCAGCTTTCAATGCTTTTAGAAAAGTTTCGTCAGTGTTGTAGTTTGAAAGTGCCTTGATTACATCAGCCACTTTAACCTCAAGAATCAGGTTCATACCACCTTTCAAGTCAAGACCGAAATTGATTTCGCGCTCTTTACATTCTTGATAGGTATATTTACGAGCTCCTAATAAGAAGTTATAAACAGTTTCGTTTTTGATTGAGTCAAGATAAGCGAACTCTTTGTTAGGATCACCACCTGATATTTCTTTCGCATCACTCTCTACACCACGAGTAACGAATGTAAACATTAATTGATATAAGCTGACTAGCACCAGTAATATGGCAAATAGTCTTATAGCTCCTTTGTTCTGCATTTGTTAATAATTTTTATAATTCGTTTTGACAAACTTCACGTCTTAGTCGCGCAAATATATCGAAATTTTTAATATAGAAGGCGTAAAAAGAAGTGTTAAATTGATATTCAAGTAGATTACAATCACTTTTTATCAATCACACAATTTTGAATTATAAAAATCTCTTAAGTGTTTCTGACAGGACTATTGGAGGCACCACGAAAAGTTTGTAAAAATGCCACAAAGAATGACAATGCTGTTAAAACAATAGCACCGAGGAAATATACCCCTATAGGTAATTCTTTAAAATACGCATATGTTTCGCCCCATGCTTTTATCGCAGCATATGCGGGTAATATAGCAGCAACAACACCAATTACAACATAAACCCCAAACATTGAGAATACCTTTCTCATAATTAATTGTCGTGGTGCACCTATAATTTTTTTAACGGCTATTGATTCAGACTTGTACTCAATAATAAATGCGACTAATGCCACAACCCCAAGAATCGCAATAAACAATGACAGAAATGCAAATACCATCATTATCTTCATAATTCTGATATCCTGCTCATATAGCCGATCAATCCGAGCATCCAGACCTTGATAAACAAACGGAGCCCCATTTGAATATTTACTCCAAATCTGACTGATACGATTCATATCCAGTGTAGCTCCATTATCAGCTTTAATCAGCACATATTCAAACCTCATATTACCTGATAAAAGAACTAATACCAAGGGTTTAATTTCTTCATAATAGGGTTCGAAATGAAAATCTTTTAACACACCGACTGTGCTTAACTCCCATCCTTTTTTTCCTACTATCTCAATATTTGAATCTAAAGGTTTTGAAATATGAAGTCGTTTAACAGCCTCATTATTCATGTTCATGCTTAAGGTATCACCCAGCGATAGATCTAAAAAGCGGCCTTGTTTAAGTTTTAATCCCAGTAGTTCAAAAAAATCACCTTCGACATAATTCATTGGCAACATTACAACATGATCTGAGCCGTTTGAATTAACCCTGAAAGTTCCATGGTAATAATCATCACCTGGCAGGTTGCTACAGGCACTTACCAATTCAACACCTTTTACTTTTAATAAATCGGACTTAAATTGATCGAAGTTTTCATTAACAGCAGAACCTCTATCAACCACGATTATATTATCAGCATCAAACCCAGGGTTGTTTTTCTCAATAAATGACATTTGTACCCACATAGACGAACCTATCAGGAACAAAAACATTACCACACCAAACTGACTGGCAACCAATACGCCACGTATTATAAAACCAGCTTTACTAATTTTGTATTCGCCGGCAATTAAACGCTCTGGCTTCTTACTTGAAAAAAAGAATGCAGGAAAACTACCACTAAAAAAACCAACTACTAATACAAGCAACAAAATACCAAAGAAGTCAACCCAGCCCTGAAAGAAATTAAATTGAAGATCCAGATCAAAAAAGCTATTCAATATTGGAAGCAGTAATTCTAACAACACCATGCCAATAAACATGGCTCCCAAACAATAAATAATAGCTTCTACCAAAAACTGAGCAATCAACTGCCCTCTTGAAGCTCCAACCATTTGCCTGTACCCTACTTCCTTATATTTATTTCTAAGCTTAGCAGTGGTGAGATTAATAAAATTAATGCAGGAAATAAGCAATATAAATACGGCAACAAAGACAAATAGCTTTATATAAATTGGGTTCGAGTTGGCATCTAATTCACCATCCAGATGAGAATTAAAATGTATTCCTTCTATATTTTGAGCAAAAAAATCTAAACTAATACTGTCATCAGCAAACTCACTTGTCATTACGGCTTCAACGATCGGTTGAATTGCTTTATCCTTAAGATCATTAAGCTTTGTTTCAAATGCATTAACATTGACATCAGGCTTTAGCTTCAAATACGTATAGCAATTCAAATACAGCCAATCCGACTTCCAGTTTTGCAAATAAGCCGTATCCCCTTTCTGTAGAATTATTTCATCTATTGTGCTTAATGAAGCGACAAAATCGAAATTGAAATGAGTGGTAGCCGGTACATCCTCACATACTCCAGTAATTAGATAATCAATACCATCACGCGCCAGTGTTTGCCCAAGAGCATCTTCACCAGCAAAATACTTTCTGGCAGTTGATTGTGTAATCACAACACTTCTGGGATCGTTTAGCAAAGTCTCTCTTTGTGATTCGATAATCTTAACATCAAATACATTAAAGAAATTACTTTGACCAAATAAAAAACCGTCTTCATTAAATTGAACACCTTCATTTGAAACAACATTATTGGCTCCCGTTATAAACCTCACTGCCTCTTCCACTTCTTCCACTTCACTCAATATATCGTGAAGTGGCATTGGAGTAGTTGCACTATTAATAATGTTCGAGCCTACTATGCCCTTTGTTGCAACACGATGTATTCGGTTACTATTGGAAAATGAAGTATCATAACTCAACTCATTTTTCACTAAGAGCAAAACAAATAGTCCCAGCACAAGTCCAACCGCCAGCCCAATGACATTTAATAAAGCAAAAAAGCCTTGATTGCGGATGCTTCGAACAGCTACTTTTATGTGATGACTTAGCATCATGATTATAATCGGTTCTTAATGTTTTCCGTAATAATATGGCCATCGTATAGCTGTATCACACGCTGTCCCCGATCGGCCTCATTTGCTGAGTGTGTTGCCATTACTGTCGTCAGACCATCTTCATTTAGCGAAGTAAGAACATCCATAACTTTATTCCCACATGCTGAAGACAAGTTTCCTGTTGGTTCATCTGCCAACAAAATATCGGGTTTCGAAACAATTGCCCGTGCAATGCCGACAAGCTGCTTTTGCAGTGACGGTATTTGCTTAGGGAAGTAGTGTTTTATATGAGTAATCTGTAATTTAGATAAAACCTCTGTTACTCTTTTTTGTCGTTCACTTTTAGAGAACTTAAGATACTGAAGAGGTAATTCTATATTTTCATACACATTTAATTCATCAATTAAGCCAAAATTCTGAAAAACATAGCCAATTCCCCCTCTTCTTAAATTACTTCGCTGTCGTTCTTTTAAGCGACTAACATCATGCCCCATGAAAAATAACTCTCCAGAACTAGGTGTGTCAATTAAGCCAATCATATTTAACAATGACGACTTACCACTACCCGATGGCCCAAGAATAACGACAAACTCGCCTTGCTCAATGTCGATATTGACATTTTGCAGAACAGTCGTTTCAATACTGCCAATGCGTAATATTTTACTTAGATCTCTGGTATGAATCATAATTCAATTACACTTTGTCCGATAATGAAACACCGATGTACGAATTCGTACACTTACTATTTGGTTTCTTACTGGACTATTTGTCAAATTTCACTTACTTAATTAAAGCTCATCTTACTAGATAATTCTTCTATCCCCCTACAGATATGCAACATACAACTTATTGACATCAATAATAATTGATTGTTACATGTTCAACCACAGCAACTAAACATCACTTTCTATGCCACAAGCATTAATCACTTATAATCAAGACAATTACAAAAACGGCACTTTTTTTGGTTGACAGAAACAATTATTTAAGCGTACGAATTCGAACAATAGATGTCGCATTAAAATCAATAATGTGGTATATTTAAGTTCGAAAAACACATGAACTATGAATAAAAAGTCAGGCCGAATTCTTGCAATTGATGACAATGCAGATATTCTTTTTGCCCTTAAGCTATTGTTAAAACCTCATGTTGAACATGTTGTAACATCTACAGATCCAAACAAAATACCTACACTGATGGCAGAAGATAGCTTCGATGTTATTTTGCTGGATATGAATTTCACCAAAGATGCGATAAGCGGACAAGAAGGATTTCAATGGCTTGAAAAAATTCTGGAGATTGATCCGGCAGCTGTCGTACTTTTTATCACAGCCTATGGAGATGTTGAGAAATCAGTAAAAGCCATCAGGGCCGGAGCAACAGATTTCATTCTCAAACCCTGGCAAAACGAGAAGTTACTGGCAACGGTTAACTCAGCCATTCAGCTACGCCAATCGCGCAACGAGGTTAATGCCCTTAAGAGTAAACAAAAAGAAATAAATACAATATTAGATCAGCCGTTTGCAGATTTTATTGGCATTTCGCCAGGTATGCAAAACGTTTTTAACACCATAAAGAAAGTTGCTGCAACCGATGCCAACGTCCTGATTCTTGGTGAAAACGGAACAGGCAAAGAACTTGTAGCACGAGCTTTACACAGAAATTCCTTACGAAATAACGAAAGTTTTATCAGTGTTGACTTGGGAGCTTTAAGTGAGTCATTATTCGAAAGTGAGTTATTTGGTCATGTCAAAGGAGCTTTTACCGATGCCAAAGCTGATCGTCCAGGTCGATTTGAACTTGCGTCGGGAGGCACCATTTTCTTAGATGAAATTGGCAACTTATCGCTTCCGCTACAGGCAAAGTTACTAACAGTGCTTGAGCGCAGGGAAGTTACCCGCGTGGGTGCCAATAAGCCAAAGCCAATTGACATCCGGCTTATTTGTGCAACAAATATGAATCTGAAACAGATGGCGATGGAAGATAGCTATCGTCAGGATTTAATCTACCGTATCAATACGGTTGAGATTGAGCTTCCACCGTTACGAGAGCGTCCTGAAGACATCCCTGTACTGGCTGATCATTTCCTAAATATTTTCTCAAAAAAGTATAAGAAAAAGGTAAATAAACTTTCATCAAAAGTTATCAAGAAGCTCACTAATTACCCTTGGCCGGGTAATGTCAGAGAGTTTCAGCATATCCTTGAGAGGACGGTTATAATGAGTGATTCGCCTAATCTTGACGAATCAGATTTCCAATTATCTTCCATTCCAACAACATCGGAGGGTTTCGAGTTTGACTCATACAACCTGGAAGAGATTGAAAAGCAAATCATCGAGAAAGTTCTGCGAATGAACAGGGGCAACGTTTCGAAAGCTGCTGCCGATCTGGGATTGACACGCACATCGCTATACCGAAGACTTGAAAAGCATGGTTTATAATAACTTTAGAATAAACTTCATCATAAGGACCTTGCTATTAGCAGGGTCTATTTTTGCGTTCTTTTATCTTTATTTTAACACCGAGCTAGCAATGACACTGGTACTGGTGGGTCTTTTAATTGCATTCCAGATATTTGCAATGATCCATTACGTTGACCGAACCAATCGTGTGTTAAATAATTTCTTAGAATCCATTCGTTATTCTGACTTTACAAGAACATTTCAGGTTGAAAGCCTTGATTCTTCATTTGATAAACTAAAAAAATCGTTTAACGAGGTTATAAAAGACTTCCAGGAGGTTAGAGCAGAGAAAGAAGAGAATTATTACTATTTACAAACCGTTATCCAGCATATTGGAATTGCACTGATCGCCTACGGTAAAGACGGCAAAGTTGAACTGATAAACAATGCCACCAAGAAGCTATTTCAGGTTCGATCTTTGAACAACATTCAGGCGCTAAAAGACTTTAGTCCTGAATTAGTTCAGAAGCTAATCAGTATAAAACACGGAGAAAATACCCTGATCAGGGTACAGGAAAAAGATGAATTGCTTCAATTGGCAATTTATGCTACCGAGTTCAAAATTCACAACAGAACGATTCTTCTGACTTCGATTAAGAACATTCAGGATGAGCTTGAAGAAAAAGAAATGGAATCGTGGCAAAAGCTAATCCGTGTTCTAACGCATGAGATCATGAATTCGATTACGCCGATATCCTCATTATCTTCGACCATTACAATGATTTTAAATGACATGTCGCAAAGCCTGTCAGATAAAAATATGGATGAAGAAACGATAGAGACCATCGATGAAGTGAAAGGAGCGCTTCAAACCATACATAAACGTACGGATGGTCTTATGCACTTTGTAAACACTTATCGCGACCTGACACGAATTCCAACACCTACCTTTACAATATTTACTGTCAGCAAGCTTTTAAACAACATCAAAGGATTGCTTAATGAGGAGTTAAAAAGCAAAGGTGTAAAGTGCAATATTCAAATAGAGCCAATTTCTCTGGAACTATCTGCTGATGAGAAGTTAATTGAACAAGTGATTATTAACCTGGTTAAAAATGCTATTCAGGCTTTAGACTCGAGAGAAAACCCTGAAATCAACCTAAGCGCATTTCTTAACAAACGTGGGCGAATTACGATTCAGGTAACTGACAATGGACAAGGAATTCTACCAAATGTACTGGATAAAATTTTTATTCCATTCTTCACCACAAAACCGCAAGGATCAGGAATTGGACTCAGCCTCTCGAAACAAATATTAAGATTACATGGTGGTACCATCTCTGCCTATTCCGAACCAGAGAAAGAAACAAAATTTACATTAACCTTCTAAAATACAAAACGCGGATAACTCTCAAGCCATCCGCGTTTTTTATTCAATATTTTTAAAACTTATACTGTTTTCATCCGGTTAAACATCACAGCTAAATGCGCATAAAGTGATGTGTTTTGAACAACCACTCGTTCATCAACCTTAATACTTACAGGAGTAAAGTTCCATATCGCTTTTATACCAGTATCTACCAGTTTATTTGCAACTTCTTGTGCTTTATCTACAGGTACTGTCAAAATACCAATTTTAGTAGCTTCATCATACATCTTTGGCAGCTCCTCAAAATGATAAATAGGCACCCCTTCAATCGTTTTTCCAACCACCTCAGGATCTACATCAAATGCCGCAACAACCTTTAAACCAAACTGCTTAAGACCATGATCGTGCAGCAATGCTTTACCCAAACTACCTACACCAAACAGATAGGCTTCATCCACAACTGTAAAGCCAAGAAAATCTTCCAGAACATTGATTAATGGTTCTACTTCATAACCAACTCTTGTTTTTCCAACAATACTTGTATAGGATAAATCTTTGGTTACCTGGGTTGGGTCAACGCCCATATCACGGGCAATCAAAGTTGACGAAATGTGTTTTAGTCCTTCTTTTTGAGCCAATTTTAAATACGCCAAATAACAAGGCATACGTCTAAGAGCTGGCTCCGGTACTAGATTATTTTTTTTACGATTTGTAAGCGGCATAATGATTTTTAATCATTTAACATTCATACAAAATTAAATAAGTTTTTTAATTCGAATCTAAAACAACTAGTAAAAATGACAAGATTTATATCAACTTGTTCCAGTAAGTTATGAAAACAGCCTACGGTTACGACGATAATTTCTTGAAATCTTTCGCCAATAACCCATCCCGATTTTTAGTATTGATCATGTGGTAGTCAAAATAGTAAAACTGCGAACTATCAGCCCCAATCAATATCTTATAACACCTTGCTTTATATTTAGTTCCCTCAGGACCAACCTTGTGAAGAAATACAACATTTTCATCTTTTCTTTTGATCGCTTCCTCAACCTCATCCTGCGATACAATCTTTACATTATGAGGATATATAGATTTAATCTTTGACGCAGTATTTACATCAGCCGTTAAATCTTCTTTAACGAGATACAATGTTTTACCATTTAAACTTTTAATGTTGTTATTGTAATATTTAAAGGCATTGGCTTTTATCAATTCTGGTCGTTCAGTCATCAGCTTAACATGATCTTGAATAAAACGGATAAATGCCTCTAATTTATAGGCGTAGCTTGTATCCTCAACGCGCACATACGATAATGGCAAAGAACATAAATCCGGCAAGTTTCTAACCTGAGTATCAGTCTCACCAAGGAGCAAACTCAAAAAATTGTAACGCGCTTTGGTTTTATCTGCGTCGAAAGTTGCCACTGTCATCAAAAGAAATGAATACGACGGATCGTTGCGTTTATCTTCAAACTCTTCATTTGAAATAAATTCGAAATCAGTCAGCGTCCAAACAGACTCCATCACATCCTTAATCTTAAAATTGAAATCACTCATTGGATTCACATCCATCACAACAAGTGTTTTAGTATTCATAAATGCCTTATACTCGTCGGCAGTTGGCATATGTTCTTTTGCAAATAGGCTTGTTACACAAAAAGCCAATGTGATTAATAGGTTTATTTTTCTCATTATTCAATAATTTTTGTCTTTCTACGCTTGACCATTGACTTTCGGTTACACAATGAGCAAACAATTTTTCAAATAAATATTAAGCTTAAAGCGCAATTCGATTTAAATTAGTCCTCTATCACCTCAATCTTTACATTCATAAATCACTATTTATTAATGGACTGAGGTCGAAATTAAAGGGCGAACCCGGGTTAATATTTTTTTAGTATCTTAATCTTGTTATTTTGCTTTGCGAAATCACCTAAATACTATTCAGATATTAAATATATTTGTAGCCGTATTTAACCCATGCCAACATAGCTATTACTATAACGTTGAAACGAAGAATTATTACTCATGAAGCTACTAAATAGATTCCTCCAGGTATTTAAAACCGAAAGTAAAAATAATATCAATGAGGAAGAACGAACTCCTTTACTAATTAATAATCTTATAAACTTCGTTTTATTTTGCATCGTTTTTATTGAAGGAATTATCTGTTTAAGCACGGAAGATATTTTTTTCGCTGTTCCATTATTGACACTCAGCCTTATTTTTGCCCTTCATTTTGTGCTAATCAGTCGTAAACCTATTTCTGTTAGTCTTCAAAAGTCACTATTTTTCTTCTCCAGTATAACGTTCATCTATTTTGTGGTATTTGGCAGTAGTACAGGTCTAAATATTATCTGGACTGCTCTATTTCCTCCATTTATTTATTCATTAATGGGGCTTCGACGCGGAACAATTTTCTCTTTGTCATTTTTAGCAGTCATTGTGCTATGCATTTTTGTCATTAATGATCAAGAAGCTTTTGCCATTACAAGACAATATTCAACCACTGAAAAACTACTATTCCCTGGATTTTACCTAGCATTCTTCATAACATCCTATGCCATTTACTATAGCTATACTGAAATTATCCTTCGAAAAGAAAAACGTGTACTTGATTCTCAAAATTTTACCAAAACGCAGGAAGAATTAATTTCTAAACTATCGCACCAAATCAGAACGCCCTTAAGCAACATTACAGGGATCATTGATATACTTGAAAAAACGAACCTTAACGACGATCAGCGCGATTATATTAACACAATTCATGCATCTTCTAACAATTTGGTGAATGTGGTTAACAACATGGTGGCTGCCTCAAAAACCAATTTTAACCAAATACCAACCGAAGAAATTAGCTTCAACCTGTATTCAACCATCAACAATACGATTAAGTTATTTCAGGATGATCAGGAAAAGAAAAAGTTCAGCCTGTCGTTATCAGCTGACATACCTAATACACTGATTGGAAACAGTGTAAAGATCAAACAGATTTTTCTAAATCTTCTTAACAGCTTATTAAAACACAATAAATCTGAGTTAAAAACCATTGCAATCGAAGTATTGCGCAAGGAAACACTTCCTGGCAAACTGACACTCACCTTCCGGATTGTTAGTAATACAGTTGTTCCATTGCCTAAAGGCCCATTGGATGGTGATCTTCCCCAGTCGTCTGATGTTATTCATTTGAACCGTTCGAGATACATCAACCTTCTTGATTTAAATATTACCAGAAAAATCATTGAGATGGATGGCAACAATATTGATATTGCTACCGACTCATCAAATACAACCATTGAGTTTACGGCCTCTTTTAAAGAAAGTATCAAGAGCCAATCGATAGAAAGCATTAAAACACCAACGAAACAATCGGAAAGCTTTTTTAAACCGTCCATTGACATTGCTGATGCCAATATACTTCTTGTTGAGGACAACTTTAGTAATCAGCAAATTATCATTTTATACATTAAAGATGAAGTGAAGAAAATTGAAGTTGCTTTTAATGGGAAAGAGGCACTTGATAAATTTGGCAAGGTGAAGTACGATTTAATTTTAATGGATGTACAAATGCCAATTATGGATGGTTTTAAGGCTACTGAGAAAATACGACAAATAGAAAAGAGTACCGGTACGCATACCCCAATTATTGCAGTTACAGCAAATGCATTTCCTGAAGACAAAGAAAAATGCCTGGCATCAGGTATGGATGATTATATAAGTAAGCCTTTCCAACCTGAAGATCTGATTCGTAAAATTAAAAAGCAGCTGAGCTAAATGCTTTGTTATATCGGCATTTATTTGCTCAGGTTAACAGCCAGGATACTTATTGTCAATCCACGCTGAAAACACTCATCGGCCAGTGGTTAAAAATTTTAAATGACCTGTTAATTACTGTTAAGAGCTGTTGGAATTTTACTTTATGCTTGTATGTTTGCCGTTACGATTATAGACAACCTGAGCAAACAAAGTAAAAATGAAGAAAGAAACAGATATAACTTTAAAACTTAAACGAAAGATCTTTATCTACTCAGTCATCGAAGTAGTACTGATTATTGCGTTATTAAGCTTTATCATGTTCCTAATAATGATATTGATGAGCTAAAGAAATAATGTAATTATTTTCTCAGCCAGTACCTTCCCTTCTAGTTTCGCTGTCAGCGTCCATTTACCTTGCTTATCATCATAAGGTTCCCATACTGTATCACCCAAAAAGAAATCGTAATCATTTGAATTAATAAAGTATTCGCCTTTAAATGAAGGCTCAATCAGTCCTTTATCATTTTTAAAAGGCGGATGATCAATACAATATTCAATCTTTTTCCCTTTAGCACCTTTTATTTTAATGACGTAACCAAACTCAATACCAGGTTGAATCTTAACCTTATCGGTTATTTTGAGCAATTTAGGAAGTCTTTTAGAACTGCGTTCCCAGCTACTATATTCACCATAGCTATACAGTTCCCACGTTACCTTTCTCTTTGTCATAAACTATGATTCTAACAAATAACGAATCTGATCTAGCATAAGCGGTATATCACCCGCATCAATACCATGCTTTTTAAGATGTTGAATATCGTTATTGAAGGTCTCCAAAAACTCCTCGAATGAATGCCCTGACAATTGAATACTGGTCATATAGTTAGATAGTGCCTCCTTTCGCATACCTTTGCACCACAATGTATGCCCTAAGTTTATCAGGTCGTGCTTGTTTTTTTCTGATACAATAAGCTTGTGATAGTACTTCTCAGCTTGCTCAAATTTACCTAATACAAACGAGCACCAAGCAATCGGGCGCCCCACTTTATTATTTCCCAGATCAAGATATTCAACTTTAAAGTAGTGCTTAAGTGCTGTGTCATAATCTTCCAGTTCAAGCAAACAATGTCCAATCATTGCTTGCGTGTGCAGATTTTCAGCATCCATTCGTTCGGCCTCCAGGTAATAGTTTAATGCTTTTTGTGGCTTTTTAAGCTGTCGGTAACAAAGTGCAATTTTCTTCTTATTCCATACATTATCTGCCCCGGCTAACTCCGCCTTAAGGTAATGATTGAGCGCGAGCTGATATTCTTTTAACTGCTGCTGGCAATAGGCCATCTTTTGAAGCACTTCTTTTGTTTCATTTTGCTTTTTGCAAACGATCTCAAAAATTTCATAGGCCTCATTAAAATAGTCTTTCTTAAAGTAATATTCTCCCATTTCACGCAGTGCCGAATCATCATCAAGGAGCTGAGAGAAAAACCAACGGTTGTGAAAATCCATTTTACGGGCAAATACATCCTCAAACTGGTAGCGCTGCGGATGTACTTTCATCAATCGGTACAAGTCCTGTATAAACTGATTGGTTGCTACCAATTTGCTATGATTACCCTGCAGCATCTTATCATCTTTCTCCATCTCGGCCATCTGCTCTATTTCTGCAGAAAACATCTGTCCCATCATTTCCTTTTGCATGCCTGGCATGTGCGGAATACTGAGTATTAAGGAATATTTATCAGAGTTACACAAGAATCGTGAGCCTGCCAGTTTTTCCAGCAACGATGCACTGTTAAAAACCTCATCTTCATCGCCAAGTGCTTTCTTCACTTCAGGATGTGTCGCATAAAACGGCATCACCCAGTTAGATAGCTCATTGAAAAATCCAAAATGCTTTAAATGCTTGAATGTGGACAAGAACACATCAGCTCCTTCCATTTGCCACTGCGTTAATTCCTCCATTTTATTGACCAAGCCCGGCGAATCCTTAAAGAAATCTTCCCAATCCGGATTTTTACCTTCGCCCATGCTATCGCCTACAAGATTATCCAGGTCGAGCTTATCCTTTAATTTAGGGTGCATTTTAACCACCTCAGGCAATATCTCATCATTTAATTTCTGAGAAATACGCTCTGTCTCTTTGGTTCTGATAAGCTGAATGGTGATGCTCTGCAACAACGACTGCATATTTTTCTCTTCTACCATCATAAAGAACTGTGTGTACAACTCAGGGTACAATGGTAAACGATGATCGTATTTATCCATCGCCAAAAGCAGAGCAATTAAGGCACGCCCACTGATGACATCATCTTTATGCTGGCTCAAATCGATCAACAATTGAATATAATTGGCCGAAAAACCATTTAATAAGGACAAACAGATACCTCCAATCAACATAGCCTTGTAATGCACAGGAATGGCCGAATGAATGAACCACTGTTTTAACTCATCTTTTTCATTTCTGTTAATTGAGGCACGACTCCAAAGAAGATTAAATAGTTTCTGCTGACCTGCAATAAACTCTGGTTTATCTTCGGCACTAGCATCCACTACTTTTTCTAACTCTATCGCGCTCCAAAGGGCATTTAAATCAGCTATTATATCTGACAAATCTTCGTTACTTAGCTGCTTTCGCAACTCATACAATAATTCGGTTGAATACTTCTCTTTCAGCAGCTCACTTACATCGTCAGCCAATTGATAGACATCTCGAATCAGATGATTATATATCTTTTGGCGCTCTGGATCAGAGATGCCTTCAACGGTATATTTTAGTATATTTTTATAGGTAAATTCGATGTTATAATGATTATCGATCAAATCACCATTCTGCGACTCCTTAACTAAGTGCTGAATCTTATCAAGGCTATCTTTAATGTTTTTCTTAGCCAGCAGCTGGCAAATATCGTTATGCGTTTTTTTAATCTCCTTTATAGTAATCATAAGCCAAGACTATTTTGATGATTCGAACTTCAAAATTACATCAAAACCTGAAGTTTTGGAACTACCTCCCTGCAATCGGAAGAAAATAATTTTATTCAATTCATATTCCAGGGTAATGGTTTCGGGTGTAATCTCATCATCTTCCGTTTCTCCAAAACCGCGCTGGTATATAACAAACAAATCATTGGTTATATATTTTCCTACAACAAAGGCGGCACTCTGCCAGTTCTCGGTTGAATTAACTTCAATCATGTCTAGCTTAAAGCGCTTACCTATTGTCGAATTTAACGATGATGATACCATATTGGCAAGCATATTTGAACCCACAGCTCCAACAATACCATTTTGTCCGTCGTAACTCAACTCATCCATAGTTCTGCCAAATACCATGATCGACACAGCATCTGATTCAGGTATGGTTTCTCCATCGAGTGTAAAACCAATGGTAGGCTCTGATAAAAACTCTGAGACTGATAATTGCAGCGTGCGCTTTTCTTTATCACTGCCTCTAAAAATATATTCTGCTTTTATATCCAATCGCGGATCAGGTTCCTCGCCTCCTACAAAGTTTATCAATCCTTCTTGCACGGTAAATTTTCGCCCATAAAGAATATAATAGCCACGTAAGATTTCAACATCACCAAACAACTCAAAATATTCACCGGTTTTTGCTATATCAAAATCCCCTCCGATCTCAATATTCATATCGTCACTTTTCAACCAGGTATTTCGCTGAATATCGACACGCAATCGCCCTTTCAGCTGATCCATCATCAGTGATGTGCTCTTCGGCCCCTTATCCTCTTTAACTTTTAGAAGCGTATCATTTTTATTAATTGCAGCTATTAACAGAGGTGTATTGGCACTATGATCCTCCTTATCGGTTGCCTCAATAACTTCGGGTAAATTTATTGTTGATCGGTTAATTCTGATCTCTCCACCAAATAATGGTTCTCCATCCTCATGGGCTTTATAATAAGGGTTTCCACTTATTACAACATCCAGATCTTTATGTTGAAGCACTCGAAAACGATTAATATTCGTTGTAACATCCGAAGACACTATCTTACCTGAAACAAGTGAGGAATCAAACTCCACAGTTCCCTCTGCCGCGAAATACCCATTATCAGCTTCGATATAAAGTGTATCAATCATTACTTTTGATCCATCAAGTGTAATATGGCTCAATATGTTACTATAATACACTCCTCTCTTCAGGTTATTTGCATAACCATCTGAAATATTGACATTACCATCAAATTGTGGCTGACTAATTAAGCCACTTATTTCAATCTGCCCATTAAGTTCTGCGCCTTGCTTAGCTCCAATATAGCCTTCAATTTCTGGTGTACTTATTAGTAGTGAATCAAAAACAACCTTTGCATTTATTGAATCAGTGAAAGCATACTGAAACCCTTTAATCGTATCAATTTCAATGCTAAAATCAATCGATGCATTTGCGTAAACACTACTGTCCAGTTGCGGCAGTAACATATCTACCTTAAGTGTATCGTTCTGCAATTCAATATTACCATCAATATCCGGAAAAGCTAGTGCCCCATAGGCTGGTTGACGAACGGCATAATTTCCTTTTACCCAAATCGAATCGTGCGCTCCTGATACATCAATTGTTGTAGAGAAATAGCCATTAATAGAATCCGGCAAGTCCATAAATCGATTGGCGCGTACCAGAGGAAGATCTTTCACATCCAGCTCCAAATCCTGAATTGAATCGGAGCTTAAACCTCCACTTAATTTTAGTAGAAAATTCTCATTATAATGATCCATTATAGTCAGGCCTGAGATGCTAATTGCATGATCAGCAATATTAATCTCAGGATTGGTTTCAGTTAAAAAGTAAGAGGCATATTGATATTTCAGAAAGGCATCATTAATCATGATATTGATGGTATCAGCAACATGCACCTGCGATGACAAATAACCATTGATTGAATCATGATGATCTATATACAATTCTGTTTGTAATTTATTCTTCGCATATGAGTAATCGATGCTGATGCTGTCCATCGCCTGATACTTAGTATTGAGGCTACGAAGCAACAGATTGCCTTTTGAGGTTAATGAATCAGGCTGAAACCATCCTTCCATAACAAGACTCACCGAATCGACAATGTTGCTTTGGTAACCTGCCTTGTACACATCAACGCCTCCATTATAATTAAATGCTTTAGGCTTACCTGAAAGGTTCATTTTCAAACGTGTGCTGTCAAAACTAAATTGATGATATCCTAAATTATTCAATATGGCTGACTGATCACTTTCTGCAGTTAGCTGCGTTTCAAATTCAGAACTCACAAAATCATATATTCCGGTACTTTGAACACGTGCGCCCAAGGCTTCCACAATTAATGTATCTACCTTTAATAGCGTCCCTTTTACGTCCGACTTCAACACAACCGAATCGACGCTCCTATCAAATACCTTACTATCGAACAATTTAGCTTTTGTAGTAAAGTGTCGCTCTCCTGACAAAATATGTGTGCCTGACACAAAAATTTGCCCATTGACCACTGAATTTTTTAGCCCTGGTTCAATAGCCTCCAAGTCAAGGTTGCGGGTCATGAAGTTGGCCGAATAAACAGGCTTGTGATATAAATCTGCAATGGCGAAATGGCCTTCGCTATGACTATTATTATAAACGATCAGAACATCAGCTGTAATAGTATTCTCCGTCTGATTACCTTCTAAACTAATCGTATCAGCAATGACGCCTCGATAGTATGACTTATTCAGGCGGGCAATGACATCCATATCCTCTTCATAATTGAACAAATCTGCCCCTTCAATTGAAACAAATCCGTTAATATTCGCATCGGTTTGTTTGATATCCAACCACTGTTCGGGCACAAAATTGATAAAATTCAGATCGATATCGAATGCACTTTTTTGCATGCTATCCCGAGCTGCCTTTAGCAAGTCATTAAAAGAACCATTCATTCTTATCTGTTTACCCGAGTGGCTGGCGAGAATATTACAAGACAGGCGATTATTTTCAGATTGAACACTTATATCAAGCATAGGGTCGATCAATAAAGATAATTCCGGAAGCAGCTCTCGAAGCTCTGAACTATTTAATGGATGTGCTTGCAAGTCGATCTCAAACTTCTGTTTTGATTCTGCTTTTGCATGACCATACAATAGAGAGTTATTAGTTTTCAAATATAAACTGTCAATTAGAACGTCATTCTTTTGTTTCAGAAAATAAACATTCGCATTTTCCACTTCAAGGTCAGGCTCTTCTGATTTAAATCTTAATTTTTTAAGATCCACTTCCACATGTTCATTTTTAAAAAGCCCATCTGCTTCAATAGATAACCCGGTGAATTGTGTGGTAATATTGCCAAAACCAAATTGATATTTACCATTACCTTCAATTAAAATGTTATTTACTTCCAGCGTCAATGGGAAGCTTGACCTAGAGTCTTCCCTTGATCTGGAGGTCAACTTATCAAGCACATATAAGAGGTGTAGTGTTGTACTATCGGTGTACCATAAATTAAATTCAAGTGCGTGAATAAGCAGGCTGTCAACTACCACGTGCTTTTTAAATACACCTTCTAAATTGTAATGTATAGATAAGGAATCTATAGAAGCTACTGTGGAGTCCTGTTCAATTAAGGTAACTTCGCCCAAGTGAATTTGATTGTACAAGTTGCCATCGATGCGTCCTACGTTTAATTCTCCATTAAAATACGGATTTACAAGTTTTAATGATTGAACCCTTACCAATTCTCTGAAAGAAGCCGTTTGTGTATACATAAGCAACCCAATCAGCATGATTAGAACTATGCTGAATGAAATACCAATATATTTACTTACCCGCTTCATATTAGAATGGATGACCTATGTTAAAATGTAATTGCCATGTTTTTTCAGCCTCAAATACAGGACGTGCCACATCGATACCAACAGGCCCAATGGCGGTTTTGAATCGCATACTTACACCAGCTGCATATCTTAGTTCGTTAAGCTTATAAGTAAAGGATGGCTGCCACACATTACCTGCATCAATAAATGTGGCAAACAGCCATTTTGGCGCTATCTGAAAGCGACCTTCGATGCTACCTTCAAGCAAGCTGTTACCGCCAATTGGTTGTCCGGATTCATCTTTAGGGCCCAGCTGCGAACGCCCCCAACCACGCACCGAATAGCTACCACCCGAATAAAAACGCTCTTCAACCGGTATCAGTTCGTCATCATCCTGCATTTTTGCAAAACCAATCTTTCCTTTCACTGCCAAGGTTACACCTGGTTTTAATCCGGTATATTTCTTGTATTCAACAAGGCTTCTATAAAACGGTATTGATTCATCTACAAATGTTCCATTTCGCTTTAAATTAAGCGCTAGTGAGAATCCTGTAACAGGATCAAGCCTTGGCTTTCCGTTAAAGAAGATAAAACCTAAGGTAACACCTGATTTGCTGTAATTGGATGTCTGTTCACTCTCTCGTTCAATATAACTATGGTCGTACACCACGGTAGTATCTGAATCAACAGTTTCAAGGTAGAAATTTACCGATGTATTAAACTGTTCGGAGAAATGTTGTAAAAAAGTCAGGTTAATCCCGTGCCGTACAATGTTATATGCAGGTTCATCCTGTTTTATCCAAAACGGATTAACGATGGCCGAGTTAAATGGGAAAACAACCGCTGGCTGTATAAAGTTAAACTGAAAATTGTAGGGTTCTAACCTTGAATGTTTGGCATATAACCTTAGCCTGCCTGTCCGGGTTATAAACCCAAGGCGCTGAACATCGCCAAAAAACCTAAACTTATCTTCATGTCCGTAACCAATACCAAAGCGGCTGACCCATCGCGGGGCTTCTTTAACCGAGACTACCGTTGGCAAGGTATCTGGCTTTTCTTCGCTCAATAATGTTTTGATGGATGCTACCCGAAACATTCCCAGACTATAAATCTGTTTTTGCGATTCGTCTATTTCATACTTTGACCAAACATCACCCGTTTTAAATCGCAATTGCTTCTCCACCTTTTTAGCAGGTACACGTTCGTTTCCTTCTACAACCACTGTTCCGAAATAGCACAGTTTGCCTTTGTTAATTATCCAGTTTAGTTCGGCTGTATTGTTTAGAGTATCCACTTCCAACTCATGACGAACCTGGGCATAGGCATAGCCCATATTATTCATCTCTTCGTTTATAAATGACTGATCATTGTAAAACCATTCATCTCTAAATCGTCGGTTAACTTTAAGTTCAGATTGCAAGCGAATACGACGTCGTTGCTTTTTTGATAAAAAATCTTTGTAGAGTAATACTGAGTCCACCGTGTATTTGATCTCTGAGATCTTTACCGGCTCCCCTTCTTCTATCCTGAAAATTAATTTTATTTTGCCCTTATAATTCTCTTTTATAACCGGCTCTGAAAATTTGATATTGATGAATCCTTCCTTTTGATAGGCGTACCTGATTTTGTCCAGTTCACTTTTATATAAGGACATAGTAAACACATCTGCTTCTTTTTTTAAGAAACGCTCACCAAAGCTTGTAGCTGCCTTCAAGCTTATTTCCTGCTTTAATTTAGAAGAACTTATTGACAGATTTCCTTTAAAAGATACCTTCCTAACCTTTTTAAGTTCCTGCCCTTTAACAAGAATACTTCCAAATATCAGTAATATTAGGATCAGATGTGCTTTCAACGAGTCAAGTTACATTTCGCGTATAATAATTCCGGTCGTATAAAGCTAATATAGTTTTCTCAATAATTTGATACTCAAATATTACTTTGTTTGAATTCACTGCTGATATTTTTCAATAATCTCGACTAAAAGAATCTTTTTCATCTAAACATCAAGTTATACGGTCTGCTAATAGCTTCTTCCAACTGGCTTAACCCCACATTCCTTGCAAAGCGGAAATACTCTTTCCCTTCGAAGAACACAAGAATTGTGGGTGCTGTAAACACCTGGTATTCTGCAGCCATATCAGGATACTTCTCCATATCGATGTGCTCAAATTGCATTCGAGGAAATTTCTCCTGTAACATCTGCTGAATTTTAGGCATTAACACCTTACAAACATTGCATCTATCGTGTGAGAAATATCGTACCAGCGCCAAATCATTAAGCTTATCCATCTAGTCAAGAATTCTTTTCGATTAATACTGTAGCGTATGCCGCAATACCATCCTGTGTTCCAACAAACCCAAGTTTTTCGGTTGTAGTCGCTTTTATGGCAATATCGTTTTCGTCAATTTCCATTACCGAAGCTAATGTACTTTGCATGGTAGGAATCAAATCTTTTAGTTTAGGACGCTCCAATGCAATAGTACTGTCAATATTACCAGGCTCAAAACCTTTTTCTCTGATTAACTCCAGCGTTTTCTTTAAGATAATCTTACTATCAATTCCCTTTAATGAAGCATCTGTATCCGGAAAATGAAACCCGATATCTCTCATATTGGCTGCACCCAATAGCGCATCACAAATAGCATGGATAAGAACATCTCCATCTGAATGCCCTATACTACCTTTATGGTGATCTATCTTTATGCCTCCAATCCAAAGCTCTTCGCCTTCGCCAAGCTTATGCACATCGTATCCAAATCCAACTCGTATCTTCATGGTTTACCTTTTATTAATAAAAAAAGACCTTAAGGAATTTCCTTAAGGTCTCATCAAATATAATCAATATTGTATGTTATCTGAATTCGCTTAGATCAAATGACAATGAGAAACGCATTGTATTTGCCAGTGGATTGTTTTGAACCATTGGAATAATATAAGATGCATCCAGCGTAAACATATTAAATTTCAAACCGAAACCTGCTGAAGCAAACTTCCTGTTTCCCTGGTTTTCGTGCTCATGAAAATAACCGGCACGAATAGCAAATTGCTTATTGTACCAATACTCTGCACCAAGCGAAAAAGTAATCTCCTGTAATTCTTGCTCAAATCCACCCGGTGCATCGCTAAATGAACCAAACACGGCTGCAGGTACTGACTTATCATTATTAGGATCATCCCCATTATCATCCAGGGGTTGATTAGAAGGCACTAACAGCTTATTAATATCTAGTGTGAACGCCAGATCATTGTATTTATCCAGCTCCATTTTATACCCAGTACCAATTTTCAGATTAGTTGGGATAAACTCTTTATTGACCCCATCATAACTGATCTTTGATCCGATATTTGAAATATTAATACCGGCAGTAAACTCCGCATCATTACGATTAACACGCATTGGTTGACGGAAATAAAAGGCGATATCGGCCGCAAAAGCATTACCAGCCTTCAAATCTCCAGATTCAGAATAACCATTGGTTAAGTCGGAACGAATATAACGAAAGGCCACAGCACCAGAGAATTTATCTGAAAGGACTCTTGAATAAGCACCATCAATAGCAAATTCATTAGGTTTACCAGTGTATTGAACATTTCCACTTCCATCGGTGAAATCAATACTTCCCATTGAGAAGTAGCGTAAAGATGCACTTATGGTTTGCATTTTATCCAATCGATAATAAAATGTTGCTGTTGACATATTGATGTCATCGACTAACTTACGCAACCAAGGTGTAAACGAAATAGATACACCCATCTCCCCATCAATAAATGCATATTTTGCAGGGTTTAGAAACTGTGAGTTCATATCTGGCGATGTTGCCACACCAGCATCGGCCATACCTGCAGCCCTTGAGTCAGGGTTAATGTTTAAGAATGGTGCCGCTGTAGTAATCGCATTATTTTCCGATTGAGCCACAATGGACGTACAACTCAAAATAACGGCCACTGACAAAAGGCCAATTTTGATGAATAATTGTTTCATATTATAATTCATATTTTCTTACTTTCTTCTATCGTTAACGGATCAGGTATATAACAGAACTGCAAAAATTACTATTTATTATTTGACTACAAGTATTTTTTTCGAGAATTTCCCAACTTGATTTTCCGCTGAGCGAATTTCACATCTTAAAATATATACACCTCGTTGCATTGAAGAAGGCACCCATTCAATAGGTGCGATTGATGTACCACTTGCCGGAACGGTAATCTCATGTCGCTCAATCAATCGTCCATCCAAACTATAAATCTCGCTTACACAATCTAAAAATTGATTAGGCGCATCGTGAGTAAAATCAATAAAGATGGAATTTCCGGGCGAAATTGGATTTGGATACACCTTAGTGTCGGTGATTAGTAAGCCGCCATCCAATTCCACATTAAAATCGAGTGACGCCACAGATGAATTATTTAAATTATCCCACACTTTCAGCTCAAGCGTATGTTTACCCATTGCCTGTGCCGGAAGCTGAAACGTAATTTTCCCTTTGGTAAACGTCCCTTTATCTGCAGTATAGTAGCCGTTTAAATTAATTGATTTAGATCGGTCACCATCGATGATTAATGAAATATCATGACCAATACCAACTCCGCTGGTATTAATCCCACTTTCATCTTCCACATTAGCCACCAGGATAGGTTGAGTGCCAGTTATTCCTCCCGATACAAAAGTCGAATCGTTGAGCCATAAGTTGATTGAAGGTCCTGTTTCATCATCCGGAGGATTATCTCCTACTCCACCGACTAGTATCGTATTATCAGCACCAAATGATTCAACACCATTCTCATCAAAACTATAATAGCTAATCCTGCCTTTGCCAATATTATACCTGATATCTTTTGGAATGACAAACGATGCCTCAAACAATTCATCATTTGTTTCAACTTCACCCTTAAAGATGCGATTCTGATAAACTGAATATTCGAAAGGCGTTGCTCCTTTATTACCTAAAGTACTCACGACAACTGGCTTATCAAACACCTGAATACCAACTGTAGTTTCCTGCCCGTTAACTTCAAGTTGTCCTCCTACTTCTGCTTTGGTTATTGCCTTAAGCGTATCTTTTTTCGATAAATCGTCATTACCATTGATACTGTATGTTTCAATATTATTGGTTGGATACGATAGTTCCAAAGCAGGATCGCCAAGCAGTGTAAAGTTTAGTTTATTAACACTATTATCCGAGTTATTTTTAGTTGCCTTTATAACATCTCCCAGCCGCAATTTATTACCATTGGTTTCTTTTCTGAAAATTTGCTTATAGAAATTTTTATTGATTTGAAGGTTGAGGCTCGACCACGCCAGGCGCGTCGTTGTAAATAAGCCAACACCCCCACCATTCGGCGATAGAATGACCCACTCTCCTGCTGATGTTTCATTGTAATTATCGTAACGACTAAACTCGCATGTAGCCGTAACAAAAACTGGCAATCGATTGAGATTATTGAGTTGTTTTATCGCTGTAACATCCAGTACATTTTCATGACCTAACTGCCGCTCGCTACCATGCCCCGTATAGTTAAATATTAAGGTTCCTGACTCTATAACTTCCTTGATTTTACTATTCACCTCCGGGTAACGATCTCCTAGTGAAGTGGTCACTTTAGGATAGGCATCGAAGTAGATTTTATTCTGGTTGAATGCCGGGTAATCGTTATATACTTGCGTCGATAATCCATCAGCATCACGCATGTGCAAGTTACCATCGCCATCATCGGCCAGAAAAGTAACTTTAGTTTTCCACGAACCCACATCCCCTTCGTTTAAATACTTATCGATCTTATTAACCACGTCTGTTGCCTGTTGGATAGAACTTACCGGAAACCTGCCAATTCCAATATCGAGATAACCACTTAACATGGACTCTCCCTCATTGTTATCCAGAAAACCATAAAAATCATCAGAGGTGTATGACTCAGTTGTACTCAGTGAATGGTCAGATTGGAAGGTTAATATGAAATTGGAATTCTTTTCATTATAGTTTTTATTGTCGTAGGAGCCATCGCCAAACAGCAGCAGGTATTTAAATCCTTTATTTTGGTTATACAAAAACCTTGCATAGTCGCGAATTGCAGATATATCCGGCGAACCAGATGAAAATTCGTTATAAATCTGATAAGGCATCACAATTTCTGAATGCAGACCAGAGTGTTTTTGGTGAATTTCGGCAAGCCTTTTTGCTTCGTCCAGAAACAAGGGATGGGACACTATTAACATTTCAGGCACTGAGATCCCTTTTATGTTTTGATTTTCAACCGTCTCTTCAAATTCTACCTGTAACAGATCGGCATCAGGGTTAAATATCACAAACTCTTCAATGGCTTCTGTCTTATAAACAAAGCTCTTTCCGCTTGTCGCATCAGACAAATTGACCTCAATAGGTTCAGTGTGATTCGTAACATTCCAAAGAACCGCATTATCATTCGCCTGATCAATAGTGAACCTGGTAATATTAGATGGACCAACAACATCTGCATTTCTAAACATTAACTGTTTATTATTGTACACAATTTGCTCCTTTGCATTCAAACATAAAAAGTTGAGCCAGCCACTTGCACTGGAAGACGATGTATCATACAAAAGGTCAATTTCGACTGTATTATCAGATGCCGAAAAAGTTGTATTTCTAATCCCTTCTCTGGCAAAGCTACCTACGTGTTCTTCATAATCAATGCTCGGTATCCAGATACTCTTTATATCATCTCCTTTATACATCACTTCAAAAGATGAAGTAACATTTGATCGTCCGGCTGCATTCACCAGAAGTTTAATATCTTTTTCTTGAACAAGGTGATCAAAACTAAATGCGAATGATCGCTCCTGACCGGCATCAAAGCGTTCGCCATACCACTCAATGCCGGAATGCATTATATTCTGGTTATCCCATTCATGATATTGGTAGCTATCAAACTCATCCGTTTCTATATTAGCAGTCAGATCTTTATTTTCATAGGTTTGAACTTGCAATCCATCACCCTTATCCTCTGTCAAAAAATAAAACGCATGATCGGTATAATCATGAATCTGATGCTCAAACATCTGCCTACTGGAATTGTAATGCCAGGCAACAGGCCCCTGACCATAGAAATAAATGGCATTATTCTCATGCCAGATCGCATTCTCTTTCAGATCATAATGACGAAAATCTGAGTTAGCACGGGGAAGCATATTTCCACCGTTACCAAATAACTTGACATTTTGTGGATTTGAGATGCCCCAGGAAGAGAGTTGTGAATAAGTAATTTTGTGAATTCCAGTTTCGGTTATACTTATTTTAATCCATTTACCATCTTGCAAAACCGAACCATTTAATTGTTCTGTAGAACTTTTCAAAGCAGACATTGACTTTTGATCGGGTATCACAACTTCAAATGTGGCCTTATCTACCAATTCGTACTTCTCCGTTTTCTCATTAAAATACAAAGGCACTATTTCCAGCTGCACATAGTTTTGGTGACTAATTGTTATAATTCGCTTAGTGATGAATTGACCTGGTTCTTGCTCATCTATAAATTCCAGTTGTTCATTATTTGTAATTTCAGAGCATTGCAATTGATAGGTAAGCTCAACATCATCTATCTCTATAAACTGAGTGATTGGGATACGGACGAACGTCTTTGGATAGTCCGATTTTTCATCTTTACCAATGGCCTCATCAAATGTAAACGGATGTAAATCCGCGTCATCGCTTAAGGAACTCCAGTTAACACTGAATTCCTTAATCAGCTTTTTTTGACTAATAATATGGAATGGAGCAGCAAATAATGCTACTACAATAAGTATATATAAATTCTTCATGTATTCTTATTTCTTCACCCTACAATCTACCACCGAGGTAATCAAGCACACTACCTTAGTTATACACACCTCAACAATTATTGTTTGGATTTTAACACAAAAATAAACCTTTCGGCATAAGATTTTAATTCTTTTAACGTTATCATAGTTGAAAAATTGTGCATTTATTTATAATCACGACGTAAAAAAAAGTGTGAAAATAGAGTATAGGTATAACCTTTTTTTATTTTTGCAGTATAAACAAATCAGTTGTGAAATATTCAAACACAACAAATTAGCGTGTAAATAATTGATAATTAGAATATAATATCAAAGTGCTATGAGATTAAATTATGCAGTTGTAATAGCTGTTATGGCTTTTAGCTTAATTGGCTTATCGTCATGTAGTAAAAGTGGTGGAAGCAAATCTGTATCTTCTACTACAGGATGGGAATATAATAACCCTGACTTTGGTGGTTTTGAGTACAAAAATGGCTTTGAGCAAGAAACCGGACCCGGATTAGTTTTTGTAGAAGGCGGTACATTTATAATGGGACGCGTTGAACAAGATGTTCTGTACGAATGGAACAATGCGCCAAGACGTGTAACTGTTCCTTCATTTTACATGGATGAAACAGAAGTTAGAAACATTGATTATTTAGAGTACCTGTTCTGGATTCAGCGTGTTTACGTTGATTATCCTGAGGTTTATCGCAAAGCTTTACCTGATACATTGGTTTGGCGTCGTCCATTGGCTTATAACGAGCCTATGGTTGAAAACTACTTACGTCACCCGGCATATTCTGAATATCCAATAGTAGGTGTAAGTCACGTACAAGCACAGGACTACTGTGAGTGGCGTACTAACCGTGTTAATGAAATGATATTGGTTGATGAAGGCATCCTTGAACTTGACGTTAACCAGATTGGTGAAAATAACTTCAACACAGAAGCTTATTTATACGGACAATATGAAGGTATTCAGGGGAAAAACCCTAAAGAAGACTTAAATCCTAACAATGACACGCGTCGTGTTCGCTGGGATGATGGTTTACTTCTACCTAAATATCGCCTCCCAACTGAAGCTGAGTGGGAATACGCTGCACTTGGTCTGGTTGGTAACTCATATGATGAGCGCATGACTAACCGTCGTATCTACCCTTGGGATGGTCACATTGTACGTAACGCAGATAAAAAAGAGCGTGGCAAAATGATGGCTAACTTCGTAAGAGGAACAGGTGATATGATGGGTATGGCCGGTGATCTTAATGACGGTGGTGACATTACTGTTGATGTTCGTTCATACTACCCTAATGATTACGGTTTATACTGTATGGCCGGTAATGTTAACGAATGGGTACAAGATGTGTATCGTCCGCTTTCTTTCGAAGATATGGATGAATTCAGTCCTTTCCGTGGAAACGTATTTAAACAAAAAGTACTTGACGAAGAAGGATACATCGTTGAAAAAGATAGTTTAGGACGTATTCGTTACCGTACTGAAGAAGATAAAGATATCCTGAACCGTAAAAACTACCGTACATCGGATAACAGAAACTTTGCCGATGGTGATGCAACTTCTAACATTGTTACCGGAACTGACTGGAACGATGCAGATGCAAATACCGGCAATATGTACTCTGGTTCTCCAAACAGTAGTCTTGGTAGCTTAGTAACTGACCGCTCTCGCGTTTACAAAGGTGGTGGATGGAGAGACAGAGCTTATTGGTTAGCTCCAGGTGCTCGTCGTTACCTTGATGAAAGAGAAAGTCGCGACGACTTAGGTTTCCGTTGTGCAATGACACGTGTAGGAAGCCCGGTAAGCAATAAAAAATAATTCTTATAGCGAATATTTTCAAGAGGCTAACTTTTCAAGTTAGCCTCTTTTTTTATTTTTGTGTTCAAACATATTTCACAATTATGGCAAGCATCGAGCAAATTCATCAGGCATTTCTAAAGAGCAACGGCGTTACAACAGACAGCAGAAATTGCAATAATGGAGAAATCTTTTTTGCCCTTAAGGGAGAACGTTTTGATGGAAATAAGTACGTAGAAAGCGTATTAAAACAAGGTGCTTCCTATGCGATCGCCGATGACTCCTCGTTAAAAGGAGTTGCTAATGTATTTGTGGTAGATAATGTACTAAATACCTTACAGGAGCTTGCCAGATATCATCGCAGGTACTTAAATATTCCTATTTTAGCAATTACCGGAACCAATGGTAAAACCACTACCAAAGAATTAGTTGCAAGCGTGCTTAGTGAGAAGTACCACATCAAAGCTACAGCAGGAAATTTTAACAACCACATAGGCGTTCCGTTAACCTTGCTATCAATGGACAAAAATCTAGAGTTTGGAGTGGTGGAAATGGGAGCCAATCATGTTGGTGAAATAGATTTCCTTTGTAATATTGCTGAGCCAAACTTTGGATTAATTACAAATGTTGGCAAGGCCCACCTCGAAGGTTTTGGTTCTTTTGAAGGCGTTAAAACTGCAAAAGGCGAGCTGTACCAATACATCCAGAAAAAAGGGGATCGCATCTTTATCAATAAAGACAATGAGCACCTTTGTGCTATGGCTTCTCAAAATAAAATAAGAACTGAATACGGTATTAACAATGGAACTGTCACAGGTAAAATCATCCAAAACACCCCATTTATTGAAGTAGAGTGGCAAAGTGAAGGAATAGCTCCACAACAATTATCGACTCATTTAATAGGTGGCTATAACCTTGAAAATATACTATCAGCCATTACCATCGGCCTCTACTTTGACCTTAGCCCTGATCAAATTAACAAGGCCATTTCTAACTATATGCCGACTAACAATCGATCACAATTTATCCAAACTAAATCTAATCGGATTATAATGGATGCCTATAATGCGAATCCATCAAGTATGCAGGTGGCATTGAATAATTTCAAGGATGTTGACGAGCCTAATAAAATGGTCATTCTTGGTGGTATGAAAGAGTTGGGAGCAGATTCAGAAAGCGAACATACTGCGCTAATTAATGCAATAGAATCACTAGGCCTGGATCGTGCGATTCTTGTCGGTGAAGAATTTAACACACTTGATGAGGCAAGCAAATACGAGGTATACCATTCGAGCAATGAACTCGCTGAGCAATTAAAAGCGAACCCTATTACAGACGCTTACATTCTGATTAAAGGCTCACGCAGTAATCAACTTGAGAAATTGCTTGAATTACTTTAGTCGAGGTTATAATGTTTCAGCTGGCTGAACTTTCTTAACTTCTTAAAATAAAAGGCCCAAATAATACTTTGAGGATACACTTCTTTGTGCAAAGATGTCACTTTTGCTTTGTTATTTTCCCTTTGTTTAATGGCGTATGGTAACAGCTTATAAAAGCCAAAATGCGCTTTAATTACAGCAAAAAAGTGAGTAACTTCTCCTTTTGCCAAAAAGTGCAAGCCAGCCACCCCATCAAGCACCATCCTAACAAACAGGATTGGTAAAAGACGATCAGATGATAAGTTCTTAACCATCATCAGCAGGCTATTTCTGAAATTAAGAAACGTTTTATGGGCATTATAATGACTTAAAGTGGCACCTCCAACATGCAATACTTCTGAAGCTGGAAACACCTTAATTTGATAGGCTAAATTCTTTATACACCAACAAAGGTCGATTTCTTCCATATGTGCGAAGAACTTCTCATCCAGCCCTCCTGCTCGCTTGTACAGATCGGCCCTAATCATTAAAGCAGCTCCTGTTGCCCAAAATACCGGCAATGGTTGATCGTATTGCCCCTCATCCTTCTCAATAGAATTCAGAATACGCCCTCTGCAAAACGGATAACCAAAAACATCAATGTAGCCACCAGATGCTCCGGCATATTCAAACATTTCAGGTTCTTTATACGCCCGCACCTTTGGCATGCAAGCGCCTAGTGCAGAATCTTCATCCATTGCTTTTATCAACGGACTCAGCCAATCCTCACAAGGCAAAACATCACTGTTGAGCAGAACAAAATAATCTGCATCAATCAAACTTAGAGCTTTGTTATAGCCTCCTGCAAATCCGTAATTCTTATCTAATCGAATAACACGAGTTTCAGGAAATTCCTCATTCAGCAGATCGATACTCCCATCCGAGGATGCATTATCTGCTACAATGACCTCAACGCCATCATGGTTTGAATTGGCAATTACTGATGGTAAGAATTTGCGAAGCAGCGCCTCTCCATTCCAGTTTAATATAACAACAGCTGTTTTTGACATTTAATTCTTTTTTGCAGTGTCAATAGTTCTTACATCAGAATATTTCCAACGCCTATGCGACCAAAGCCAGTTCTCCGGTGTATTGATGATGGCTTTTTCCAACAAGCGCAAATGCTTTTCTGTGAGCTCATAGTCAGGCAATTCTTCCGGCTTCTCCTCAACCGGTACAATGTTTACCTCATAATACCCACGCTTGACACGCTGCATATCAAGATAGACAAGTGGTGACTTGGTAGACTTAGCTATCTTTTCCGGACCAAGCAAAACTGCCGTATTCTGATTAAGGAAATTCGTCCAGTAATCAATTCGAACCTTCGCTGGCGACTGATCGGCTATAAGTCCGATTATAAACCTTGTGTTACTCCTGCGCAACTTAACAATCTTACGCACAGTATCATCCATTGTATAATTTTGCGTCCCCCATTTACCCCTCAACTTTAACATGTATTCATCAAACTCCTTGTTTTTAAGCGGACGATAGGTCGCACAGCCCAAAGGTTTTACATGCAGGTTAATGGATGGAATCCATTCCCAGCAACAGTAATGCCCCATTACAGCAATTATATCTTTACCCTGATCATGCAATTGGTCAACATATTCCGTATTCTTCCATATAACTCGTTTTCTTATTTGCTTTTCTGTCATTGACTGCACTTTGATCGTCTCGATCATTATATCGCAGAAATTCCGGTAAAACTTCAGGCGAATATCACGCAATTCATCTTTTGACTTATCCGGGAAAGCATAACCCAGGTTTTCATTAATTACATGACGACGATAGCCAAACAAGCGAATAATATGATATAAGAAATCTGAATATAAATACAATACAGAAAGTGGCTGCAAGCTAAACAGCCAAAGAAATTTTAATGCTAAGTAATTACCTATTTTTTGCATATCAGTTCATCAGTTTCTTAACAACTGCCTTAAATTCATTAAAGGTATTATTATTGGTGGCAATAATTTCCTGTCCAAACAAATAATTACCTCCTCCATCAAAGTCACAAACACTTCCACCAGCCTCTTGAATAATGATAGCACCCGCTGCCACATCCCAAGGTTTCAGATTATATTCGTAAAACGAATCGAAGCGACCACATGCCACATAAGCCAAATCTGTTGCGGCCGAGCCCAAACGACGTAGACCTCTTGAATTCTCCATAAAGTATTGGATTGAATTCATAAATCCATCCAATCGCTGGAAGTTAGTAAACGGAAAACCAGTCGCAATCAAACTATCTTTGACTGTAGCCGTTCTCGAAACAGATATATTGTCTCCATTCAAAAATGCCCCTCCATCTTTCCAGGCATAAAAACACTCATCAAAACCAACTTCATATACAACACCCACCACAAGCTTATCATTTTCTTTTAAGGCAATGCTAATGGCGTAAGGATAAAGACCATGAATAAAATTAGTCGTCC
This sequence comes from Saccharicrinis sp. UBA6048, assembly GCA_002429115.1. Classification (GTDB taxonomy): domain Bacteria; phylum Bacteroidota; class Bacteroidia; order Bacteroidales; family Marinilabiliaceae; genus Carboxylicivirga. Next base: position 48,286 of record DIYS01000156.1, read on the forward strand.
CATCAATAGGGTCAATTATCCAGTTGTATTGCTCTCCCTGCAGTGTTTCAGTCCCCTCCTCAGCAATGAAGCCGGCCTCTGGCAAAATGCTTTTAAGGTCATTGATAATGCGGGACTCCGAAGCTTTATCAACCTGTGTAACAAAATCATTACTTCCCTTAACTTCTATATTAATTTGAGCATTTTGTCGTTCAGATTTTATAAACTGACCTACTTCCTTAGCCAGTATGCAAACCTTGTGGCACAGATCTTTATAGTCCATGTTTATTTGTTTAATTCTCCAACCATATTTAAAGTATCAAATGCCAGGTGTTTAAGTTTTACTTTTACAACCTGATTACTCAATTGAGCATCAAATGGCACTTCCACTTTTATATAGTTCGATGTAAATCCATTAATCATTCCATCATTTTCCGATCCTTCAAACAACACTTCTGCATCAGTTCCTGCAAATGATTTGTAGAAAGCACGCGTTTTCATCTCCGAAAGTTGATGAAGAATCTTACTACGCTGTTTACGAACAGGCACAGGCACTATCTCTTCTATTTTTAACGCCTGCGTATTTGGTCGTTCTGAATAGGTAAACACATGCAATTGCGAAATATCCAGACCTTCAAGCAATTTGTGAGTTGTTTCAAAATCTTCTTCTGTCTCTCCTCTGACACCAACAATCACGTCGACACCTATAAAAGCATGTGGAATTAATTCTTTGATTCGCATGATCTTTGAAGCAAACAAAGCAGTGCCGTATTTACGCTTCATTAATTTCAATACTTTATCAGAGCCAGACTGCAAAGGAATATGAAAGTGCGGCATAAACTTTTTTGACTGAGCCACAAACTGAATAATCTCATCGGTTAAAAGATTAGGCTCAATGGATGAAATTCGATAACGCTCAATGCCTTCTACCTTTTCCAGCTCTTGTATCAATTGGAAGAAATTCTCACCGTTTGCTTTGCCAAAATCTCCAATATTAACGCCAGTCAATATTATCTCCTTCGCTCCTGTATCAGCTGCTTTTTTAGCCTGATCAACCGTATTTACAATGGTATCGCTGCGGCTCCTGCCTCGTGCAAAAGGAATAGTACAATAACTACAAAAGTAATCACAACCATCCTGCACTTTTAAAAAGCATCTGGTTCGATCACCAATCGAGTACGACGGTTTAAATTCCTTATTCTTTCCTATTTGTCCGGCATGAATCTCTGCTTTTGAATCGGTCTTTTTAAAGTCATCCATGTATTGCAGGATATCAAACTTTTCATTCGACCCCAGCACCAAATCAACACCTTCAATATTTGAAACATCTTCGGGTTTGAGTTGTGCGAAACAACCTGTTACCACAATAAATGCCTGTGGGTTTTGCTTAATCGCCTTTCGAATGACCTGTTTACACTTCTTATCTGCCAATTCAGTTACCGAGCATGTATTAAATATATATACATCAGCATGCTCTGAAATATCCACCTTCGCAAATCCTGCCTCCACCATGGTGCGCGCTACTGTCGACGTTTCGCTAAAATTAAGCTTACATCCAAATGTATGAAACGCTACCTTTTTGTTTTCAAAAACCGAATGATCAATCATCTTGCACTTTAAAATAGGAATTCGCAAAGGTAGAAAAAAGCTATTAGTCAACATAGATGTCGAATAGCTTTTATGTCACTGGCTTAACAATTCGATTCAAGTGTGATAAATACAATACAGAGTCACTGTGACACAGAGTTTATAATTAAATTCAGTGAGGATTTTCTATTTCCTGCTGATTCTTCTGATTATCGCAGATTTTTTTCTCAAAAAGCTAACAACACTTTCAGCGAGAATCAGCGTTACCTGCGGGCTCTTATATTTCGATTGCGAAATTAAGGTGAAACTCAAAGAAAAGAGAGCCTCGACTGAAGCTCTCTATAATTCTAAAATTATAACAAATCTGAAGCCAACTCGGCCAAATAACTTCGTTCACCTTTTACCAGGTTAACATGAGCAAATAACTCTTGTCCTTTCATCTTATCAGTTAGATAGGCCAAACCATTCGATTGCATGTCCAGATATGGCGAGTCAATCTGTTGCACATCCCCTGTAAAAATCATCTTGGTTCCTTCACCTGCACGGGTAATAATTGTTTTGACCTCATGAGGCGTCAGATTCTGTGCTTCATCCACAATAAAAAATGAATCCGATAAACTTCGTCCTCTGATATATGCCAATGGCGTAATGATTAACTGCTCATTTTTAAGCATTTCGTCCAGATTATTAACTTCCTTGCTTGTTGCCTTAAAACGACTCTTAATAACACCCAGATTATCAAACAAAGGTTGCATATAAGGCCCTATTTTTTCATTGATATCACCAGGAAGAAAACCTAGATCACGATTGGCCAATGGTACGATAGGACGAGCTAATAAAATCTGCCGATACTGTCGGTGTTGTTGCAATGCAGCAGCCAGTGCCAATAGTGTTTTACCGGTTCCGGCCTTCCCGGTTAAAGCCACTAATTTGATGTCAGGATTCAGCAAGGCATTTAATGAAAAGGTTTGCTCTGCATTTCGTGGTTCTATGCCATAAGCCCCATGCTTTTCGACTCGCCTGATCAAACCCGACACAGCGTCATTGTGTGCTAATACCGATTGATTGCCATTACGCAAAACAAAATACTGGTTGGCAGGCAAATCATCTTTCATCGGAAATTCATCAATTGGAATTCCCTGATGTTGATATAAGGCTTCAATTAAGGCTCTGTCAAACCCTTCATGAATTTCAACGCCTTTGTAAAGAATATCGATGTCCTTCACCTTATCATTTTCATAATCTTCGGCTGTCACCCCTAGGGACTTGGCTTTTAAACGCAGATTGATATCCTTGGTGATCAGAATCGTTTGACGCTTCTCGAACTCTGATTTTACATGCAAGGCAATTGCCAAAATCCGGTGATCGGAGGTGTTTTCGTGAAACGACTCTTTCATCACCTCGGGTATTGGTTTGCCGGTGGCCACAAATAGTTTACCTTTTTTTGTACCTAAAGGAATCCCTTCTTTAAAAACTTTTTCGCCCGCCATTTTATCCATTTCTCTGGCAAATTCGCGCGCTTGAAAGTTGATTAAATCATTCCCTTTTTTAAATCGATCCAGCTCCTCGAGAACAACAATTGGTAAAATAACATCGTTTTCCTCGAAGTTGTATATACATTTGTGGTCGTGAAGAAGAACATTGGTGTCAAGAATAAATATTTTTTTCGCCATAAGTTGTGGTATTGTTTCTTTTAAATATAGAGAAAAAACGCCGATTACATATCGAACAAGCAATAATTTTGTGTAATGAATTACAAAGAGACACTTGATTTTTTATTTGGTCAGTTACCGATGTATCAACGAATCGGGAAGGCCGCATATAAAGCCGATTTAGAAACAACTCTCGAATTAGATAAGTATTTTAATCATCCTCATAAAAGTTACAAAACCATCCATATCGCCGGCACCAACGGCAAAGGTTCTGTATCACACTGCCTTGCATCCGTATTACAAGAAGCCGGATATAAAGTTGGTTTGTATACCTCTCCTCATCTGAAGGATTTCAGAGAGCGAATTCGTATTAACGGTGAAATGATTTCTGAGGAAGCCGTTGTTTCATTTGTAGAAGATCATCAGGCAATAATTAAATCTTTGCAGCCTTCATTTTTCGAGATGTCGGTAGCCATGGCTTTCGATTATTTTCGAAATGAATCGGTGGATATTGCCATTGTTGAAGTTGGCATGGGCGGACGCCTGGATTCAACCAACATCGTATCTCCGGAAGTTTCTGTGATTACTAATATTGGTCTGGACCATACTGCGTTTTTGGGCAATTCACTCGAAACTATCGCCAAAGAAAAAGGAGGAATTATAAAAGAGAACATTCCGGTTGTCATCGGTCAAACTCAAGAAGCAACAGAACCAGTATTCAAACAACTGGCGCGTGAAATCAATACATCGATCTCCTTTGCCGATCAAGAGTTTAATATACCAGCGTCAACGCTATCGCTGGATGATCGTCAGATCTTTCAGGTTTATCAACATGAGCAATTGAAATACAAAGATCTGAAACTTGACTTACTAGGGAATTATCAGAAGAAAAACATCCTGACTGCTTTAGGTGCTATCGAGGTCCTACAGGAAAAGGGCTATACCATATCGCAGGAAAATATTTACAATGGTTTAGCCAACGTTGTTAAAAACACGTCTCTTCTTGGACGCTGGCAGCAATTAGGTCACAATCCAAGAATTGTTTGCGATACTGGCCACAACCTTGATGGCATGAGCATGCTGGTTGAGCAAATCAAAAACACGCCTCACGATCAACTTCATTTTGTATTGGGCATGGTCAATGATAAGAACCATGCAGCCGTGCTTGAGCTCTTGCCTCAGGGTGCCAATTATTATTTCACCAGAGCCTCTATTCCGCGAAGCCTTGATGAAAAAGAACTTTGTGAAATGGGAAAAAAAGCAGGACTAACCGGCCAGACTTATCCTAATGTGAGAGAGGCCTTAAAAAACGCACAAAAAAATGCCTCCCGCAATGATCTGATATTCATTGGCGGAAGTACATTTATTGTAGCTGATATATTAGAAGATCATTAATTAAATTTGGAGGAGATAAAAAAGTGTTATACATTTGCATCGCTTTTCGAAAGAGATATAGCACGCATTTAGGGCGATTAGCTCAGTTGGTT
>DIYS01000245.1 GCA_002429115.1 Saccharicrinis sp. UBA6048
CTAGGCACAGATAGATACGATTTGGGGACAGATAGGTATGATTTAGTGACTGATAGCATCTATCTAGACACCGACAGCATCAAGTTAGAGATAGTCAGCATCGACCTGGACACTGCCAGCATCGATCTGGACGCAGTCAGATACGAATTAGATATAGACAGACTGATACTGGAAACATAAACCATCATTATGAAATTAACCACAGACCAACTTCAAACATTAGCAAAACTGGCCATCGATGCCGCCACCAAAGCCGGTGAAATGATTCAGGCTAGATGCAAAGAAACCTTCGACATTTACAATAAAGAAGCGGGTTCTAGTAAAGCATCACAGGTATTTACCGAAGTTGACTTACTAAGTGAGCAAATTATTATCAACCACCTCTCGCCCACCCTCGAAAAATTTGATTTAGGCCTCTTAAGCGAGGAACGCACAGATGACAATTCCCGCTTTGAGAAAGATTACTTCTGGTGCATTGATCCCTTGGACGGAACACTTCCGTTTATTGAGCAGCAGATCGGATATTCAGTCTCCATTGCACTGGTCGCACAAAATGGCATTCCACAAATTGGGGTGATATTCGATCCTTGCACAAACACACTTTATCATGCCATAAAAGGCGGTGGCGTTTTCAAAAACAAGCAACCGTGGCTCATTAATGACCCTTCATCAGATTTTACCCTGGTGTGCGATCGAAGCTTTTTACAGCATAAACGATACGATCACATCACCGATCAGTTAAAATCAAATTTTGGTGATATAGCAATTATCTCCCAGGGAGGTGCCGCAATGAATGCCATGTGGGTACTCGAAAGAAATCCGGCCTGCTACTTTAAAATTCCTAAGAAAGAAGATGGTGGTGGCAGCCTCTGGGACTTTGCTGCATCGGCATGTATCTATAATGAATTGGGCGCATTGGCCTCTGATTTTGACGGTCAGCCTTTAGATCTAAACCGGTATGACTCCACTTTTATGAATCACGAAGGCATTTTCTACACAACTAATAAGGATTTATTTACAGAGGTAAAGCAACTATTGTAATAGTCATCAATCCTCCGTCTTCCGTCATCAGTCTTCGGTCACCCGTCTTCCGTCATCAGTCTTCGGTCTCTTCACTCTTCACTCTTCACTCTTCACTTTTCACTTTTCACTTTTCACTAATGACTACTCACTATTCTTTAATCGGAATATGAACACCAAAATAAACAATATCCTGTCCTGATCCTGTTTTCATCAACGAACTTAAAAGGCTGGATGAGCCAATGAAGAAATTTCGGTATCGACCTGCTAAGCCCATGCTCCATCCCAGTACATTTGAATGAGTAATTGGTAAAAAAGCGCCCCAATCCTTAGTCTCATATCGTACGGTCACATTACTTCGCCATACACTCCGGGTTATCAAGCGAACCGTTGACGTATAATAGTTAGGACTATGCACAACCGTACCATTTACAAACCAATTGGGTTTAATACAATAGTCGATATTTGCTGCCAGGGTTAATGGCAACCTTGTTTTAAAACTACCGCCTGTATTTTTTTCAATATCGATGGATTTTTCTATTGAATCCTTCAGAGCTTCCAGTGTTTGTATGCCCTCAAAACGACTATATGGCACATCGTCCATACTTACAAAGTAAGAGGCTTGTCTTTTTGTTTTGCTGTGCTTAATACTTCCAAAATCAGCTAAAACCACGCCAACCTTATACTTGTATGGCATACCACGCATTTTTTGTTCATCCGTCACGTGTGAATAGCTCAAGCCAATATCAGTACCTATACCAAAATCACCCGACTGCTCAATAATATCACCACCATCAATGGTTTTACCTAAACTCTCATTAAAGCCATAGGACATCTTCATATCCAGATGAGCGATATGTTCTTTATCGAACATGACATCAACATCTTCCAGCTGCAGGTAGCCAGCTCCTAAGCCATGTAAAAACTTCAATACAATACCACCGGTTAATAAATGATGGTCATCCTTATACAAAACGGTGGACCAGGCTGCGTTGTATTCGACCCATCCATTTACAAGCGACCTGAAATATTCATCTTTAATATCTTCCAGCCCTTCAGGGTTACTTATTCCTTTAAAGAGTTTTATAAAATCATCGTTTGAAGAATTATATACACCATCTGCCCGCACACTGGTGCTTAATCCAAAGGAATGTCGTTCGTTTAGTTTGTATGTGATCGATGGCAGAATAAATCGGGCTTTCAGGTATAAAAGTGATTCTTCTGATCCAAGAAAATACTTTAAATCATGAAAGCCGAATTTCTCCAATGTTCCCCAAAAGTCATTGTCCGCAAAACTTTGTCCACTCAAAATTCCTGCCTGCGCTGATAAAAGATGGATGTTCCATTTAGCAGAATCCCTGACTAATTCGGCAGGCTGATTAATCATACCAACAAAGGGCAGATAGGGACTTGTATGCACACCTGTAAATTCCTGAGCCTTTAAATTTGTCAGGCTAACGGCTATTAATATGGTAATGATTACTCGCTTCATGTTACATACAAAATAAACGAAAATAACCTTTATAGACTAGATATTTGGTGGCAATTGTATTTAATGATCATTACTACATTAGTAGCATAGTTCTGATAGACCAGATAAATAGCGGTAATTATTAACAACCTTCAATTATATAAGTATCGTCATATACTATAATCTATGAAGAAAATAACAATGACAGTTATTTGACTAACTTTACTTACCAAAACACGATGTAACTATATTTCCACATGACTATTGAACAGCTTAAACACCGGCATATTCATTCAGAAGCCTACTATACCACATCACGTAGCAGCGGACCTGGCGGGCAAAATGTGAATAAGGTTAATTCACGTGTTGAATTGCATTTTAATGTCGAACAGTCAATACTGCTCTCGGAACTCGAAAAGACAAGAATTATGGCAGCTCTTGCCAACAAAATTACGCAACAGGGTGAGTTGATCATAGCTGTGCAGGATAGCCGTTCTCAGCTTCATAATAAACAGCTGGCCACGGAGCGCTTTTACAGTCTAATAGCTGCCGCTCTCAAACCCCGAAAGAAACGCATTCCATCCAAACGAACCAAGGCATCCGTTGAACGTCGCCTGTTAAAAAAGAAACAAGTATCTGCTAAAAAAGCAGATCGGCGATTTAGGACCGAATAACTAATCGACCCTTCAAAAACAATGTTATGATTGTGGCACTAACAATCATCATTTTACTTACCTTTGCCGTTTATAAAATACACCAACAAAATGAATGATATTACATTAGGTCAGGGACTTGGAGCGATAAAATTTGGCTTAAACAGAAAAGACATTGAGCAATTACTGGGTGACCCAAGTGAAATTGAACCAATGGCCGGCGATCAGGACTCGGGTGCTATGGAAGCCTGGCATTACGACGACAAGCATCTTTCTTTATCGTTTGAAGAAGATTGCGATTGGCGCCTGACATCTATCACAAGTGCATCACCTGAAGTATTGCTCGAAGGCATCGATTTGATTGGCTTAAGCCAGGGCGAAGTCATGGAGCAGATGGAAGTATTTAATCTTGGTGAATTTGATTTGGAAGACCTGTCCAATGATGTGTTGCCAAATCAAATGCTAGCGGCCAATTCTGATTTCAGCCTCAACCTGTTTTTCGATCATGATTTACTGACGGAAATTCAATGGGGTCCATTTTGGGATGATGATAAAGAACAACCAATCTGGCCGGAAGACAACTAAGTCAGTTTAATCTCAAGGATATTTTTGGTGCGCGTCGTCACCTTAAAACGGTCGTCGATGCGCTTACCTATGATCCACACAATGGCTTCTCCGCTAATCATCAGCCAGGCATCCTCCTTATCTTTCAGCGAATACTTCTCATCGATGAAGAAATCGCTCACTTTCTTAAAGCCATTCATACCGAGCGGCATAAAAGCATCGCCCTGCTCCCACTTACGCACCAATAGTGGTAAATCAATCTGATCAGCATCCAAATGAATCAGTTTGGCATCTCTTGAGAATTTAAAATCCTTTGGCTTGGCATATGTACTTAATTCCAGCTTTAGCTCCGAATCATTCATACCTTCTTCCACCCAGAAATGATCAACGCCGGGCATGGTCTTAGGCAATACCAGTATATTATGCCGATCCTTAATTAAGCGATGTGAGGCACTAAAAAACTGCTTACCAGATGTCCCATGAAGGTGCTTAATAAGCTCAGCCACTTGTGCCGAACCAAAGCCATAAGCATGCAGCACATTAAAAAGAATGGTTTGAAAATGAGGATAATTCTCCAACTTGGAAATCGGAATAATCACTTTATCATCTTCATCCACCATATCGGTTGCCTTAAATCGAGCCACTTCATATTCAAGCATGGTTTCGGCATCCTTCAGGTGCGTCATATTGTTCAACATGGTTTCAAAGAAAGACGGATTGATATCTTCCAACACAGGAATGATCTCATGCCTGATCTTATTTCTGGTAAACTTAGTATCATCGTTTGAGGCATCGTGACAATAGGCTATTCCATGTTGTTCACAATAGTACTCAATCTCTTTGCGCTTTAGTCCCAACAATGGGCGTACAACATTTCCATTTCGGTAGTTAATGCCACTCAAACCTTTTAAGCCGGTACCACGCACCAGGTTCAGAAAAAATGTTTCAATGGAATCATTGCCGTGATGGCCGGTTGCAATCACATCGTATCTGGTAGACTGTAACAGTTCATTAAACCAATTATACCTTAAATCGCGTGCAGCCATTTCAATAGAAATACCTTGCTCCTGCGCATATTTTTGGGTTTCAAATCTGGTCTTTAAAAGTTTTATATTATTCTCTTCACAATAACGAGTGACCAACTCTTCATCCCTGTCAGAATCATCACCACGCAGCTTAAAGTTACAATGTGCGGCAACTACATCATAATTCATATTGAGCAAATGAAGAATTGCCATTGAGTCGGCGCCTCCACTCACAGCCACAATGATCAATGCACCAATTTCCACCTGGCACTTTTCGGATAAAACCTGCTGAATATATTCTGAAGTAAGCTCCATACTATTGTTCGATATTAAACACTTTCATAATGGCCGATGCCTTTAGCAAGCACTCGTCGTATTCCTTTTGCGGATCCGATTGATTGGTAATGGCTCCACCAACCATAAACGACGCCAATTGCTTCTTTTGGTTGTACATGATGCTTCGAATCACCACGTTGAAATCAAAGTCGCCTTCCGGTGTTACGTAGCCCACTGTTCCGCTATATAAGCCACGCTTTGTTTGTTCGTATTTTTCAATGAGCTCCATGGCACTGATCTTTGGTGCCCCGGTCATTGAGCCCATCGGAAACGTCGCTTGAATCACATCAAACCAATTTTTATCATCTGCCAGTTCAGCCGAAATGGTAGATATCATCTGATGTACCTGCTTAAATGAATAGATGCCGCACAACTCGTCCACAGCCACCGAACCACGCTGTGCAACACGCGACATATCATTACGAACGAGATCGGTGATCATGATATTTTCGGCTTGCTCTTTTTCTGAGTTATTCAGATAGCGCTTATTGGCACTGTCGATAAATGGATTTTTATCGCGAGGTGATGTTCCTTTTATTGGTTGCGAGATAATACGACGACCATCTTTTTTGATGTAGCGCTCCGGTGAGGCACCCATCAAAAACTTATCGTGGTACTTAATAAACGACGAAAAGGGTGTTGGTGATACTTCCTTCAATCGTTTATACACACATTGCGGCGTAACATTCACATCCTGGATGAAGAATTCCATGCAATAGTTTAACTCATAGATATCGCCACGCTGTATGTGCCACAGTACTTTTTCTATCGCCTCTAAATACTCTTTGTGCGAAATCTGGTGATTTAGCTTTACTTCACCCAAATCTTCCTCCACGGTACATACCGAATCAAAATCGGACAAATATTCTCGTACCGAACTTTCATCATCGTACTCAGCCAGGTAGCCCACTTTCCAACCCTCACTATTCTTTAAAATCAAGTAACGTGGACGAAAGAAGTACAACTCAGGCATCTCAATCTTATCCTGATTCTCTGATGACAACTTCTCCAGTTGGTTTTTAGCGTCGTAAGCTATAAAGCCAAGTATCCAGTCGTTATATTGGTCGTGAAATTTCTTTAGCTGATGTAAGTCGTGAGTACATTCGCCAGCACTCTGCAACCCGGCAATAAAATCATAGTTTTTATTACTCCCCACGCACGATGGAGTTTCAAAACCATTGCCATCCAACACCACAGTAACACCTTCATTACGCGAAGCATAACAAATGCGCTGTTTAAACAACTGCTCGTCAACCGGGCTTATATCAAGATATTTACGCATCCTGCAAAAATAAGAAAAAACCTTTGTCGGGCATGGAGCAGTGAAATGATTGTTATCAAATGAGTGTTGAGTTTAACTCCATATTCTCACAATAAAAAAAAGGTATGGCAAAATTTAATTTCAATAGATTACCACCGAATCACGATGAAAACTAAGTCTTTTTTTAACGAAACATACAAAAGTCTTTACTCTATTCAAAACAACTATTTTGCAGAGCGATGGCCCGTCCCATTGGCGAGCCAGTGGAGGTGTGAATAATAAATAATTTAGCAGAACATCAAAGGGGTTTACCCTACTTTGATAGTGAAGCTTATTATTTATTAGAGCGTGTTGAAGCATCAATGGGACTAGCCTTTTTCTTTCCTTTTTTGGCAATGAAAAAAGGAAAACCCGTCTGGTAAAGACAAAAAAAGAGCCGATACAATGTACCGACTCTCTTATTTTGTATTAACGAAGAAGTACTACTTCTGCACAACCTCGATTAAGTCAAGATCAAAAATTAATGTTGAATTAGGTCCAATCTTATCACCTGAACCTCTTTCGCCATAGGCTAAATCAGCCGGGATATACAAACGCCACTTACTACCTTCCGGCATTAACTGAAGTGCTTCTGTCCATCCTTTAATCACACCTGTTACAGCAAACTGAGCTGTGTCTTTACGCTCAACTGAGCTGTCAAACACAGTTCCGTCAAGTAAGGTTCCATGATACTGGCACTTAACACGGTCTTTAGTAGTAGCAACAACACCATTGCCTTCTTTCAATACTTCGTACTGAAGACCTGATTCAGTTGTTTTCACTTCCGGACGGCTACCATTCTCAGTCAGGAACTTTTCACCTTCGGCAAGGTTAGCTTCGCCCTGCTTCTTAAGCTCTTCTTCTTTTACTTTGCGGATACCATCCATCACCTTACGCAGGTACATGTCAGCCGTCATCTCTGTAAAATAAGATTTGCCATAAGCAAACTCATTTAAGAAACCTTTCATAAAAACATCTTCATCAATCTCGTTGAACATGCCTTTAAGGTGATCAAGGTTGCCTTTGCTGATTTCCTGTTTTGCCAAAGTATGTGCCATATCAACCATAGCTGATGAGTCAACACTGATTGGCCAACGGTCAAATTGCTGCTTTAGGTTGTTAGCCTGTAAATAACCTAAGGCATAACTCACACTGTCTAATTGGTTTGAGAACTCCATTTTTCCAGTTCCAGGCACTCGCGTACATGATGCCATCACCATAATCGCAAGACCTGCAGAAACTAATAGCTTAGTGATTTTCATTTGTTCAAGTTTTTATTCAGTGATCAAATAAAACTCACAAGTAAAGTCCCTTGTGAGTTATATGTTATAAATAAAGTATCAATTACTTAATTGATAATAATTCCACTTCGAAAATAAGTGTTGTGTGAGGTCCGATGTGCTGACCGGCACCACGCTCACCATAAGCCAAATCAGATGGAATAAATAAGCGCCACTTACTTCCTACAGGCATTAACTGCAATGCTTCAACCCATCCCTGGATAACACCGTTAACCGGGAATGTAGCAGGCTCACCACGCTGAACTGAGCTATCGAATACAGTTCCGTCGATCAAAGTACCGTGGTAGTGACACTCCACCTGATCAGTAGCAGCAGGCTTATCACCATTACCTTCAGTCATAATTTCGTACTGCAAGCCACTCTCTAAAGTAACAACACCTTCTTTTTTAGCATTCTCAGCTAAGAAATCTTTACCAGCCTGAATAGCTGCTTCTGCCTGCTTAGCCTGTAACTCACCAAAGAACTGCTGTAATGTTTGATTAGCTTCGTCAGCTGACATTTGAGTTTCTTTACCTTCAAAAGCAGCTTCCAGCCCTTTTGTAAATTCTGAATATTCAATCGTCTCAATACCTGAAGCCTTAAGATTTTGCGCCAGGTTCATTCCAAGGGCATAACTAATTTTGTTCATTCGATTATTTTTAAATGATATAATTTCTTAAAAAACCAGCTGCGAAAATACATTATTATACCGTAATGTAAAAACCGATAACAATCCATTTGCAAACCGATGGTATTTATATTACAATGACCAGGCGGATCACTGAAACCCATGATTGATAATCCTTCAACTTATAAACTCCCACCCCAAATCCCCCAACAACCAAATAAACTCCTCAACTCCTCATCTCTTCAACCCCAAACCCTCAACTCAAAACCCAAAACCCCAAACTTCTCTCACTTCTCATCTCTCAATTCTTCTGTCGGTCTTCGGTCAACTCTTCACTTTTCATTCTTAACTCTTCACTCATATTTTAATCGTATCTTCGCTGCAGAAAACAAAAATATATGACACACAAAGCAGGTTTTGTAAATATTGTAGGCAATCCTAACGTAGGTAAATCAACCTTATCCAATGAATTGGTTGGTGAGCGCTTATCGATTATCACGTCGAAAGCACAAACGACCCGACACCGTATCTTTGGCATTGTTAATAAGCCGGAGTATCAAATTGTATTTTCCGACACACCGGGGGTATTGAAACCTAATTACAAGTTGCAGGAGTCGATGCTTAAATTCTCAAAATCTGCATTGACCGATGCCGACATTATATTATATGTCACCGATACTTTTGAGAAACCGGATAAAAACGATGATTTCTTAAGCTCGGTACAAAAAACAGATATCCCGGTCCTATTGGTGGTTAATAAAATTGATTTGATCGACCAGAGTAAGCTGGATGATATCATGGATTTTTGGAAGGCACAGTTGCCAAACGCTGAAGTATTCCCGATGTCGGCACTGCATAAGTTTAATGTTCAGAATCTATTCGATCGCATCATTGAGCTACTGCCTGATTCACCACCATTCTTTGACAAGGAGGCCTTGACCGATAAGTCCGAACGTTTTTTTGTGACTGAAATCATACGTGAAAAGATCTTGGTGCAGTACAAGAAAGAGATTCCTTATTCGGTGGAAGTGGAAGTGGAAGAGTTTAATGAAGCCAAAGAGCGCATTGACATCAGGGCAGTGATCCATGTAGCACGCGAATCGCAAAAAGGGATCATCATCGGCCATAAAGGCGTAAAGCTTAAATGGGTGGGCATTGAAGCCCGTAAAGATATGGAGGCCTTTTTTAAGAAGAAGATCAACCTGACTACCTATGTGAAGGTGAGCAAAGACTGGCGCGACAAAGAGAATTTCTTACGCGGTCATGGGTATGAATTGAAATAGAAGACGAAAGACCGAGGACAGAGGACAGAAGACCGAGGACAGAAGACCGAGGACAGAAGACGGAAGACAGAAGACAGAGGACAGAAGATAGAAGTAAGGTAAAGAATATGCAATTAAGATTAATGATTTGACCATCTCCCAAAAAACG
>DIYS01000244.1 GCA_002429115.1 Saccharicrinis sp. UBA6048
TTGGTCTAGCGTTTTTTGCCTACGTTTTTTGGCAATGCAAAAAAGTAGGTAGGGCTTGGGACAACGTCCCATTATAAATATGTTCTTGGTGTTTTCTTAATTTAATAACTTTGAGAGAGACCTAAATGGATAAACTTTTATTTTTTAACCACGAATTAAGCGAATTATACCAATTAATAGTTTTGTCATGCAGAACAATTCGTGTTAATTAGTGCAATTTGTGGATTTATTTTCTTGAACCCTCCTGAGATTTATTCGATTCATATACTACCATTCAAAAAAAAGTATCAGATAGATAGGAGATAGCGAGTAAATAAAAAGCCCGACATTTCTGCCGGGCTTTCCAAATAGTGTAATATATAATTAATGTCCGAATACATTAGTAAGCTTGATACCTGCGTAAATAGTACGTGGATTGGTAGGTCCGTAAATATAAGCAGGATCGCGGTCAGCACCTGAGTCAAAATCATCCTGGTACGAGTTAAAGATGTTTTTAACACCCGCGAATGCCGTTAAAGGCAATCCAGCCAGTTTGAACTTGTAATCTGCTTTTAGACCTAAATCAAAGAAAGTAGGAGTGGTACGAAGTGTTCCTGCTTCTTCACCTTTCGTCAGCTCAATTTCATTACCCATATAAGTCTCATACCTTACATAGTTCTTTGATTCGTCTTCAGAATCGTTGTATGAAATATGAACCGTTTCACCCATTCTATACTCTGTACCGTAGTATCCAATTTTCATTTTACCGGTATAAGTACCGCTTGCGATCAGCGTTAAACGTTTGTTCACCTGATAATCAACAGAAAAGAAACCATAGTCGTTAGGTGTTCTCAGGAAGTCTTTTTCACCCAATTCCTGTGCATCGCCAAACTGACTGCGCTGCACAGTATATCCGGCTTTAAAGAATAAGCGTTTGCCCGGTGAAGCATTGGCCTCAAAGTTTACACCCTTAACGGTAGCGCCATTATCAGCATTGGTTCTGATGTATGTTGTCACCCCGGTTTCTTCATCGTATTCCGGATTTTGAGCAAAGGCATCATCCAGCTTGGTATAGAATCCTTCTGCTAACAGACCAATGTTCCAGCGTCCAAACTTCTTGTTATAATCAAATGACGTCATGTATGAATGGCTGGTTTCCTGCTTCAGGTCCGGTGAATTGGCATGAACAACCTTACGTGAACCTGATGTTTCGATGTGCAAATCTTCGTCAAATACCTGAGGAGCACGGTAACCCTGTGAGTAGCTCACACGCCACTGTAGAGCAGGCATCACATCCCACAGGACATTTATACGCGGACTGAATACATTTCCGCTGTTATTTCCTTCTTTATGGTCAAGGTCAGTGATTTCATAGCGGTCTAAACGGGCACCTACCGAAGCTTTTACAGGCCCCATTTGACGATCGTATTGGGCAAATACACCATATACGTTTTTATTCTGATCGGTGATGGTGGTGTTGGGTACATGGCCGTTTGATCCGGTAACATTACCATTGTTGTCGTAAATCAGATCCAGGTAACCCAATTTCTGATCCAACATATCATCGTGTACCAACTCAATACCGGTAACGATGCTGTTTTTACCAAAATCAGATTTAAATTGTGTACCAATGTTGTAGGTTAAACCATCGGTCTGACCATAATCTTTCAGGCTTTGGTTCGCACCATAGTAGGAGGCACGATCAACATTCTGCGCCGATCCGTAAACAGAAAGCATGCTTCCAGTACCAATAAAACGTTCGTAGGTTAAAGCTGTTGTGGTGATCTTATGGTCTACTGCTTCCGAAACTTCAGCTTCATGGTTAAGCAGGTCAAAATCGTTACCTCCACGGCGCTCTTCATTTACACGGATAAAATCGAGCGTTAACTTATTACGATAGTCAATACGGTGATATAAACGTCCGCCAAAGGTCAGGTTTTCAATTTTTGACGATTCAGAAAAACCATCGCCATTGGCATCAAAAGGATCTTTATCACGATAGAAACCAAATAAGGCGAAGCCTGTCTTTTTATCTTCACTCACGATGGTGGTATTCATATTCAATGAATAATCGTTGGCAACATCACCATCGGTTCCGGCACCAATACCATTGTACTGAGTAGTTATATCATAGGAGTTAGACATTGGATCTTTCGTGATAAGATTGATGGTACCGGCCACTGCATTGCTACCATATAGGGCCGAACCACCACCTCGTACCACTTCAATGCGTTCAATCATACTGGCTGGAATAAGTTCAAGACCATATACGCCGGCCAGGTTGCTGAAGATAGCTCTATTGTTAATCAATATCTGAGAGTGAGCCCCATCCATACCGTTCATACGAACCTGCGTGAAGCCACAGTTCTGGCAATTATTCTCAAGACGCAAGCCTGGTACGTAATTCAGGCCTTCGGCAATAGAAATCGCCTGTGTATTTTCAAGTAATTTTGGTGTTAATGTGTTAACGATCACTGATGCAGTGGTTCTTTTTTGCTCGTTACGGTCGGCTGTTACCACTACTTGTTCTAAGCCCAATACATCTTCTTCTAATTCGAAGTTTAAGTTAATCGGCTTGCCATTTTTAAAAGTAATGGTTTTTTGAATTGGTTTGTAGCCCATTGCCTGAGCCTTCACGATGTATTCACCTTCTGGTATATAGCCTAACTCAAACTGTCCTTCCAGGTCAGAGGCCGCACCAAGCGTTGTATTATTTATGGTTACAGTAGCAAACGGTAATGGCTGTCCATCTGAAGTAATCACACCATTTAACTGACAAGCAGGCTCAGGTGGAGGTGTTTGCGCAAACGACAATGTAGATATAAATAGACTTACTAGTAAGAATGCTTTCGCAATACGGTAATTCATTTCAATAAACGTTTAATAATCCGTTGTAGATTGTGAGTATTCAATTAGGTTGTAAAAATTCCAATGATGGAATCGATCAGACATACCCGCTCTATTGCAGATGTATCTGAATTCAAATATGTGTTAATTTGAGAGTTATGCTACAGGAGGAGCCCTTCCTGCATTGTCTTCGGTATATCTTACCGAAAGGTTGATGTAAGCCTCAGCCTGCTTATTTTGTAGGTAAACAGGCAGTACATCATTTAGAAGTGCTGGTGTTTCTTCCGAAACAATGTTTTCTAATTGCTGATAAAAGGCAAGGTCGGCCGCGGTGTGCGAATGACCGTCACAACCAGGGTGGGCATGACTGTAGGTTTTACCATCAATTGTGTGGGTGTGATAAAATATAGCATTGCTCGCAATCTGTATTGCGAACATCATTACGAGGAGTAATGCAAGTCTATTAAAGACCTTTTGGTATTTTATATGCTTAATTATCACGATGCAAAAATGAAAAAATTCTTTAATCCACCCAATACCTACATATGGGGATTTTTGTCATATTTTTCACCATGACATCTTAGTCAAAACTAATTTGCAATTCTCATTTAGCGAAACAATGGATTAATTGATCGAAAAAGGCATAAAGTGGAGAAGTGGTAAGCCGTATAAATAAAGTAAAAAGGATAAAAAAATGGCCGGGAGTAGTTTCACGGCCATTTTCAAAGGAAGTAGTAGGTCTTTATTTTTCCGGAGTTGTTCTTTTAAACTCCAATAGTGTATCCCCATCTTTTAGTAGACTTAATTGATCACCGACCAGTTTAAAGTCCAATTTTTGTTGAAGCATTTTGAAAAATTCATCCTCAGGTACACCCTGACAATACATTTTGGTAGAAAACAGCTTGTCAAATTGAATGGTATTACCTTCAACAATCACTTCGCCGCCAAACGAGTTACAGCCACCATAACCACCCGTTTGCGATTTTTCCATGTTGATAGTAATTGAAGGTACACGCTCCATAAATCCGGCTTCATCCGGCTTCATCCCTTTAAAACTGATGAGTTCCCATCTGTTTTCTTCAACAAAAACAGTGGAAGCATCCACTTTCTTAACTTGTTTATCCTGAGCCATGTTTTGAGTGGTTTTACAACTCAACATTAAGCTTATAATACCAAATGCTATAAATAATCTCTTCATTCTAAGTTTGTTTTTAGATTGTTTAGTTAAATTAGTCAGTAAAAATCATGCCAATTATTCGGCAAGTTAAACAAACATCGTTATGGATACAATAGATATAAAAGTTGGGACACGTGTAGAACATCCCCGTTATGGAGAAGGTATTATCGCCAAAATATCACTTGGCGCTTATGATGTTTTCTTTGAAGATGGTGGTAAGATGGAGATACCTAAGACCAGTACCAACCTGACTATATTGGAAAGTCCCGAAGAAGGCAGAGGTGAAGCTGTTACGGCACGCGATCTGCGCCGCGCTATTTCGTCGGTGTTGGATGAGTATGGTTCGTTGCCGGCTGAAGTGGAGCTGGGTAGTAAATGGATCGGTGGTAAAATAGTGCTTCATCCGGCCAGCGATACCTTGCAGCCGAAAGAAATTCCGATGGAGACCTTCTTTAAAAAGATTGTGATGGTACGTGATCGTTTGCGCGTATTGGAGCAAAATATTAATTCATCAGCTACACTAAACGATGAAGAAAAAGTGCATATTCAGCAGTACATCACGCGTGCCTACGGTAGTTTAACCACCTTTAATGTGCTCTTTAGCGAAAAGGAGGACTATTTTAAAGGAAGCGGGAAGAAGTAAGAATTAAGAGAGAGAGGCTTGCAGCTTATTCGTGATACTGCAAATAAGATGCGAGCCTTGAATTAATGAAGAGTTAATAGTTTAGGGTTCTGAGTTCTGAGTTTGTTGAACTGTTGAATGGCGGATTTGCTGATTTGAGATTTACAACTTGTGGAGATATTGTCCACGAATTGAACTAATTAATTTCGTCGATATTTTGACTGTAAGCCTCTCAGTGGTTGTTTTTTCCATCTTGAGGGGAGATACCGGAGGAGAGGGGTAGGTATAGTATTGATTAATTCAGAGATTGTCGAATTGCGAATTTGCTGAATTGAGATGTGCTTCTTGTAGAGGTGTTGTCCACGAATTTTACGAATTGAACTAATTAATTCCTTTGGAAGCATGATTAACCGCAGAGGTCGCGAAGAACGCAGAGAATACAGTATGTAAATCGCTATTCATTAGGCATTATGGGAGTCAGCTCTCCTCCTGAAAATTAGGAGGAGTACCTCAGCTTTGCTGAGGGGAGGTGGTTTTATTCTTTGATATACATCCCGCCTTTGGCACCCCTCCTAAAATCTTCAGTTAATGTCATTAGCGTCAGTGGGGGGCTCTATTTACTCAGCGGTTAAAGATGAATAAGCATGCTGCAAATAATTTTGATACTTAATACTCTGTACTTTTCTGCCTAAAAACTAACAAACCATTACCTTACATAAACATATTTTATTATCTTCATTACCGATTTAGTGTTACTCACGAAAACAACTGTCAGTCAGGAAAGGTGGTGCGACATGATACATGCCCTAAAACGTATCATCAACTTAAGTTAATATCTATGACTGAAAAAGAAGTACTTCAGGAAATGCTTCCTGAAATCAATAAAGTCAAAAAGGAGGATATTAAGCCTTGCAACATTCCCGTAAGTGTATATGTGCAAGAGGCCGGTAACCTGCACGAACGGGTTGGCCTTGACATAGACAGTCTGCTGGGATTGGGTATGCCTCCTGAATATCAACAACGCCTTGACAAGCTTCGTGCGGCTTTATTTGCTGCCGAAGTAAACTGGCAGGAGCAACAAAGCGAGCGTAAAGATGCGCTGGAATTGTGGAAGGAAAAATCGCCTGCCCTGTATGAACTAAGAAAAGATATTATTGATCACCTGTCATTCGCTTTCCGTAAGGATGAACGGCTGATGGAGCAAATTGCCGCTATTCAAGAAGGTAATTCGCATGCCGATGCCATTGAAGACCTGGCGCGACTGGCCGTATTGGGTACTCAAAACCCGGAGCTGGTGCAGGCCATTAATTACGACATGGACAATTTTGAAACAGCCGATACTATGGCTAGTGAGATGAGTGGCGTATTGTCGGCGGCCAATGGTTACCTGTACCGCGATGATGAGCGAAAGCTGATCCGCGACAAAACCTATACACTACTTAAAGAAGTAGTGGATGAAATACGCGACTATGGTCAATTCGCTTTTCGCAATGACCCTGAACATGTGAAAGGGTATTCGAGTAAGTATTAACACGACGGCAATATATC
>DIYS01000250.1 GCA_002429115.1 Saccharicrinis sp. UBA6048
CTGTTAACAGTTCCGCTTAACTGATCCATGCTGATGACAGTGATAGGCATGGCTTGCTCTCGTAGTTCACGCGCCTTACTTTTAGTAGCCACAACAACCTCATTGAGATTCTGAATTTTCGGCGCGATCTTTAATTCTAAATTCAACCTTTGGTTGGCATTAAAATCAACCGTTTTGTAACTTGGTGTATACCCAATATAAGAGGCCATTAAGGTATATTGTCCCGAAGGAACGTGTTCTATTTTAAAATTGCCATTAAAATCTGTTACTGCTCCAATTTGAAGTTCCTGAAGCAATACATTCACACCTGGTAAGCGTTCGCCGGTTTTTTTATCGATTATGGTTCCGGTTATAGCACCATCTTCTTTAGCCATTATTGGTCTGGCAATCAGAAATATTAAAAGAATTGAAATTGTATGTTTCATATCTTTTCGGATATCGTTAGAATTTATAATTTGAAAAATGTGATAGAAATTAGTGGAGAAACGCATGTGCATTTCACCATTTTAATATCCTAACTTATTAGGATTGCACAGTTTATTGGCTCATGATATTTTTGTTTTTATTTAGAATAAATTTAAACAGGTGCAAAAGTAGAGTATACAATCCCACTGATTATTTAACAATCAGTACTAAAAATTTAATCTAAGGGGCAAAAGTGTAAATGTTATTAGTGCATCATTAGTTGCAAAACGCAAGAAGATGAAACGACCATGTAAATTTGATTATCCATATTTTCACACAAGAGGATGATAAAATTTACTTGAGAGTTCCATGTGACAATTGAAAGTAAATTATAAACACATGAAACGAGCCATGAGAAAAACTTCTCACACACGAGGATGATTATTTTTCAGGCGAGTTCCATATGACAATTGAAGGAAAAAATAATCATATGAAATTTAATGCCATAATAAATGTGGATGATGTCCATGAGATGTTTAATATTGATTTTAACAAAACAGAAAATACTGCGATTGAAAATGGATTTACTAATGCCATTAACCATCAGGAAGTTGGAAAAATGCGGTATAAGCATAAAAACTTTAAGGGTTTTTATATTTCAGAATGGGAAAGTGTATTTAATAATAACCTGACCATTGAAGGCGCTATGGATGAACCAGTGTTTAGTCTTCATTTTATTCTGCAGGGACAAGGTTGTTATGCAATGGCAGACTTCGAAACAGAGACCTCTGGTGGGCAAAGCAATATGTGGATTTTTCAAGCTGGGTCAAAAGGTGGATCAAGCTATAAAAAGGAATCTCCTTTCACCTCATGGGCAGTTAATTTTGATAAAAGCTATTTTCATGACTTAGTAAATCGATATCCGGAATTATTAGAAGATCTATACAAACGTTACAGAATTGGAGAATCGTTTCATTGGCACCCAAAGCATATACGTATTACTCCAGAGGTGTTAAATATTATTCAGCAAATTGAAAATGCATCCATGATGGGTACCAGTCGTACTTTATATACTGAAGCAAAAGTGCAGGAATTATTGGCATTACAATTAGAATGCGCATGTGCCCAAACCAGGATTAGCAACACCGGTATAAAAACAGCAAACGATACAGATAAAATTCATGAAGCGAAAGATGTTTTACTTAAAGATTTGAATAAGCCACCAACAATTTGCGAATTAGCAAGGATCGTTGGCATCAATGAAAAAAAGCTTAAATACGGTTTCCGTGAAGTTTATAGCCAAACAGTATATGGATGCCTGTTTGAGCATAAAATGAATCTTGCCAGACAACTTTTGCTGAATACCAATAAATCAATTTACGAAATCGCTCTTGAATGTGGCTATGATTATGCTTCTCATTTTACTACAGCTTTTAAACGAAAATATGGGTTGACACCTAAATGTTTTAGGGCGGCTGTATAAAACATAACATTACTGTGTTGATAATTTTGTTGTTACAATTCTTTACAGGCCTAACTATCGTACCTTTTAATTGTATCGAATTTACACGCAGCTTCCAATCGGGCGTGAAAATCCTATTAACCACTAAAATTAAATATAGCAAATACTATAATTCTGGTTTATTTTAGCATATTTGTGCTGTGAAAAATAATGGGCAAATATCAATTATCTGGAAAAGACTAGCTCTAGTTCTTTTATTAGTTTCTGTTGTTCAGATCGCCAATAATGCCTTGTGTTTTCACACCCATATTGTAGATGGCAAAATATACGGACACGCTCACCCGGGAGATCAGAATAAAGATCACTCAAAATACGAGCTATCCTTTTATGCACAATTACAGCTTCTCAATACTTATGACGTTCCGCAGTTACTAAGCGATGTTGTTCTTATTTTTGAACGCGACGTAAAAGTTGAGATTAAGCAACAACCGGCAAGTAAACTTCAAAGTGCTACATTTGGGCGAGCCCCTCCCTTGGCATAAGGACACATTCTAAGTTTTCTAAATAGCACTTGCTCGAAATACTCTGAATTATTATAGTTATTTCATAGATGTCTTTCTCTATGTACTAAATAAGTCATGGTCGTAATTTGGCCATATTGCCAATCTATTGAGTATTTCATTAGCACCTTAGCAAAGAAACTTGACTTCTTTTCTGCGGAAGTAATTGTGTCCAATATCCAATTTTTACGCATTCTATTAACACAACTCTAATCAGTTGTCCTGGAGATAAAATATCCCGGTACGACTAGATAAACACAACCTTTATAAATAATTGATAATGAAATTACACTTCAAATTACTAACCTTACTATTTTGTCTGTCAAGCCATTTTATAATGGCACAAATGGCGCCACCATCACCTTTGAGCAGTATCAAAGGCAATATAACTGCAGATGGACAAGCCTTACCATTTGCCACTATTACAGTAAAAAATACAACACTGGGTGCCGCTTCTGATCTTAACGGAAATTATAAATTAACGGATATTCCAGAAGGTGAATTTATCATTCGAGCGCAGGCCTTGGGATATAAACCCATTGAGAAAAAAGTAAGCTTTAAAAACGGGGAGATCATCAAATTTAATTTTGATCTGGAATCTGATGTACTTGGTCTGGAACAAGTGGTAGTAACCGCCGACCGTAATGAGAAGAAGCGAAAGGAGGCTTCTGTTATTGTTAATACCCTTACACCAAAGCTATTGGAAAATACGCAATCCGTTTCAATTAGTGAAGGACTAAATTATGTTCCTGGCTTGCGGCTTGAGAACAACTGTCAGAACTGTGGATTTACACAAGTAAGGATGAATGGAATGGATGGAGCACATTCGCAGGTATTGATTAACAACCGGGCTATATTTAGTAACCTGGCTGGTGTATATGGTTTGGAGTTAATTCCTTCAAGCATGATTGAGCGCATCGAAGTAGTACGTGGTGGCGGATCGGCACTATACGGCAGTAATGCTGTTGCCGGAACCATTAACCTGATTACAAGAGATCCAATGGCTAATTCGTACGATATTGCCTCTCAATATAGTAACATTGGTGTTGGGACCGATGGCGATGCGGTTAGTGATTATTCCCTGAACTTAAATACAACCATTGTAAGCGACAGTAAGAAAACAGGATTAGCTCTTTATGGTTTTTATCGTGATAAAGACCCATACGATGCTAATATGGATGGCTATTCTGAAGCTGCTCAAATAGAAAATCTGACCCTTGGTGCACGCTTTTACCACCGCATCGATTACCGAAATAAAATTACGGTTGACTTTTTACGAATGAATGAAGAACGTCGAGGTGGTAACAAGTTCGATTCACCAAACCATGAAGCTGATATTTCGGAAGCTCTGGATCATAAAATTACAACTGGAGCCCTTACTTACGAACGCTTTGTGGGTACAGGAAGCATGTTATCGGTTTATGCATCAGCGCAAAATGTTGATCGCGGTTCCTATTATGGTGCCAACAAATCAATCAAAGATTACGGACAAACTGATGGATTAACCATGAATTTGGGAACTCAGTTTAAGACGGATTTTGGTAAAAACAGCCTGGTAAGTGGTATCGAGCTGGTAAGCGATAAACTGGAAGATAAGAAATTAGGTTATCCGGATTATAGCAAACCGAATTACGACGATGATGGCAACATTATTGACTTCGAACACGCACCCAACAAGCTGATAACAGATCAAACGAAAAATGTTTTTGGAATATTTGCTCAGTTCGATCGTCAGTTTGGTCCGGTGAAGGCCTCTTTAGGTGGTCGGTTTGACCGTTATGACATCTCTGATTTAGATGAGAAAAATAAATCCGGAAATAGCGGAGATAATAGTGGAAATGTTTTCAGTCCCCGTTTAAACCTTTTGTGGGATGTCATACCTTCATTACAATGGCGTGTCAGTTACTCGCAAGGCTATCGGGCACCTCAGGTTTTTGATGAAGACCTACACATATCAGTATCCGAAGACATTAGAATGGAACATGCCAATGCGCCCGGTTTAAAACAAGAAACCAGCCACAGTTACATGTCATCGTTTGATTTTAACAAGCGCTTTGGGCAATGGAATATTGGTGTTTTGGCCGAAGGGTTTTACACCAAACTTAACGATGCCTTTGCTTCAAATCCTAAGACAGATTCTGAGACCGGTATCACAACACACTGGCGTACAAATGCTGAAAATGGCGCGACAGTTAAAGGTGTTAATTTTGAGGTAAATGCCTCACCATCAAAAAACCTTTTTATCAGAACCGGCTATACAACACAGCAAAGTACTTTTGGTGATGCCCAGGAGCTTGGTGAGAAAGATTTCTTACGAACCCCCAATGATTATGGCTTCTTCTCAATCGACTATGTTATTGCCAGTAAACTGACCTTAATTGCCAGCGGAACCTACACTGGCAAAATGAAGATCGCTTATTACGGATCAGATTACCGCATGGGTGAAGTGATTCAAATTGCCAATGAAGACGGGGAGATCATTAGAAAAGAAACCTATAATGGACAGCCTATTGATATACAAGATGGCGAAGTACCAGGCACACTAAGAACAACACCTACCTTTTTTGATCTTGGTCTTAAAGCCGAATATGATTTGAAATTTGGAAGCATACCATTTAAAGCCTTCGCAGGTGTTAAGAATATTTTTAATTCTTACCAGGATGATTTTGATACAGGTGATGGACGCGATCCGGCATACATTTATGGACCTACCAATCCAAGAACGGTTTATGCCGGCATTAAACTAAGCAATGTTTTTGGCTCACATTAACAAATATAGATTCTGTCATTATGATGGATAAAAAAAAGGCACCAGGTACTGGGAACAGAGCGGTACAGGTGCCTTTTTGCTCAACAAATATAGCTTAACGTTTAAATAAATTTTAAAGCTGTAGGTATCACAACATTTTATTTAGCACAATCATGTTTAATATGATTCCTGCAATCAGTAATGACTGCCGATTCACATCCATTACATTTAATAAGATATTGAAATCGTTATTCAAAGGAAAGAATTCAACTTTAATAAATCAATCATGATAAATGATGATTTTATCGGAGCCCGGTCACACTTGATCTTTAATAATTACCCAAAAACTCATTTTTCCACCATTATATCAAGATTGATTATAAATCACTGATAATCTGATGAAAAACATTGATCTGATGCGTAAAATTCATTAATTTACTTTCCAATAACCAATAATATTGAAATATGGCTTATGTAATTGATGACAATTGCACTGCATGTGGCTCATGCGTGCCCGAATGTCCTGTTGATGCAATTGCAGAAGGGGACATTTACAAAATTGATGATGTCGCCTGCACAGACTGCGGCTCATGCGAAGAAGTTTGCCCGGCAGATGCCATACATGCTAATTAATGGCATGTGTAAAGCAAAGTAAAAAAAGAGTTGGATGCAGCATGAATCACCCAACTCTTTTTTTGTAAAATCCAATAACCAATAATCTATGCTTGTTTAATCGCTTCCGGTCGAACTGCATTGTTGAAAAAGGTTGTCCATTTGTTCCTTTTTCCTTTTTAAATAACGTTCGCATTGTTGCATGCGATCATATCCTAACATGGTTCCAAGTATAAAATCCTCTTCATCAGTAAATTGATTTAACGACTGATGACCAAATGATTCTATAATCTTCACGCACTTATCATTACCAAAAAAAACATTGATTTTTTCAGTTCCTACCTTCTGCAGATAGTAACTAATTCCTTTTCTATTTAAAAGCTCCTCTGTTTTGAAACGCTCTTTAATATTCATAGTATGCAAAACCAGGCTTCGCAAGCCTTTTTTGTATTCATAAACATGATGCATTAATATCTGCATCTCGGCACTTTTATACTCCGCACAAGTCATTCGCATGCGATCCGAATTATCTGCACTTAATTTCAATTGTTTTATTGAGATGTGATTTTTAGAATCCATAAAAACCGTTTACTTCTGTATTATTACTTTACAAAATAAGTTCTTTCGTGGTACCTCTACAATCCCAATAAGTGGTGATTTTGTGTCTCGCTGGCAATGTTTATTCAAACGGCAATATCTTTAAATAGGGTATCTACATTTTTTTTAACCACAAAACAACACCAGTAACTGGCAAAGAACAGGCAATAAAACTAGCTAATGAAAAAATTATAATGCCGGGTAATCCAAATAATTCACCAGTATGCATTGGCTTAACAATTGATTTAAACTTTTCATGAAAAGGTAAATCTTTAAAAAGCTTTATTGTTCGTATTTGCCCGGATGCGGAAAACTCTATGACATCAGGAGTTTCCATAAAGGTGTCGAAGTTAATTTTAGTGGCTTTTATAGTTTTAACATGTTCGTTGGGTGGAAGAATTGTTGTTTGTCCCTTGTTTGTTAACAAACCATTGCTTTCATCAACTATAGCCTGCAAGCTCATTGGTTTTTCAGTGGGTTTATCTGTTTCTTCTTCCAGGTTATTCAGCGCTGTCTTGAAGGCATCTGACAAGTCTTTTTGTAGTTCCAGGTTATCTTCTGATATTACAATTGAATGCCCGCCTAATCCGACAATCATTAAATTCTTCATCCAATGAAAAGAGGTGTATAAGCCTGTTAAAGCAATACATAGCAACAATATGGTAGTATAAAAACCAAGGGTGTTATGCAAATCGTAAATCAAGCGGTAGAAAGTAGTCCGCCACTCAACACGTAAAGAATCTTTTAGCTTGGCAATACTCATGGGTATCCAAAGGACGAGGCCCGATATCAACAGGAATACAAAGATTAGGATCGCAATACCATTGATTAACTTGCCTGTGTCACCCAATAAAAGAAAGCGATGCAGATTGAGCATCGTTTCGAAGAATGTGTTCCAACCTTGTTTTTGCAGTCCGCATTGTTCGCCTGTATATGGATTATAATAAACTGTTATGCCAACATTACCTTTGGTCATTGAAGTGATAACAAAGCTTCTGTTATCATCATCAAATACCTGTATAGCAGTGGCTGTTCCGTAATTACTTTCAAAATGAGCCAACAGGTCATCCACCGAACTAATAATTACATTCTGTGGTTCCACAAAGGCTGCTTCACGATTGACAAAGTCGACTACCTGTTGTTTATAGGCGTATATACTACCACTAAAAGCAACAATAAAAACAATTAAAGCAGATAAAAGACCTAGCCATAAATGCAAAATGGCCATCAGGTACTTAAACCACGATTCTTTCTTTCGTTTTTTCCGAAACAATGATTGTTTGATTCGTCCCATATCTGCTCTTTGTTTTTAGTGCTCAGATTGTCCTAATTCATATTCGATGGCCAATTGTTCAAATTTGCTGTATTGATCAGCACTCATAAAAGCCTGAAAAGCCTCTCGACGACTCTTATCAATTTCTTTATAGTACAGTCGGTAAACCGCAGGTTTTCCATGGTAGTTGTCGTGTGCATCATACAAGGTGGTGTAGAATGCTTCATTTGCCTGGTTATATTTAGTCTGTTGCAAACTATCCAGTCCCAGCTCATCGCGTATGATAGTACTGTTATACTTTTCCCGCCCTTCACGTTCAATATGAATCTCGTGGGCGTATATGGCAAATTGCTCCTCGTTCAGCACCGCCTTTATTTTTTCATCTTGCTCGGCAAATACTGTTTTAATGGCTTTGCGCGTTGCTTCTTTGTTACCCAAATTGCTTTCAATGGTTTTGCGCGCCTTTTTAAGGTATTGGGCAGTTAGCTTGTCAAACTCTTTGGTTTGCTCTTCTGTCAAATCCATTTTTGATTTAATCATGGTGTAGTTAAAGCGCTCACGCTTGGGGCCACAGGCTACTAATATAATAAGTGCTAATAAGCTAAGTATCTTAATGGTTTTCATCATTTATGGTATTATAAATTCAGTGACTTAAAAAACTGTAAAGAGGTGAGAACATGATTTAACAGTTCTCACCTCGTTGATGCGTTAGTGAAATTGCTACTTGCTATACAAGCAAAATAAAGCTATTCTGTTACTTCAACCTCTTTTTCGATTTGGGTCATATAAATACCTACAACACTCACGTTGCCACCATCCAGAGTTAAGCCTTTAGTAAATCCATCGGCACTATCAGATGTCGGGTCAAACTCATAAACATTGGCTTCGCCACCAATCGGACTGATTGCCAGGTGAAACTTATCATTGGCAACAATTCCGTTTTCGCAAGTAAACAAGCTTGACATTGGAACATTTAGTTTAACGGCTGTCTGATTATAAACGTCAACACGAGCTATAACCCAAGAGTTATCAGAATAATAATTACCCTCATCTTCTATTTGAATAGGCATATAACCAATACCATTGCCCACATAGAACCAGCCAACACTGGCAATATTCGATTCCAGGCCAAGTTTTTCTGATACATTGAAAAGGTATGAATCATCGTACTGACCT
Source organism: Saccharicrinis sp. UBA6048 (assembly GCA_002429115.1). Classification (GTDB taxonomy): domain Bacteria; phylum Bacteroidota; class Bacteroidia; order Bacteroidales; family Marinilabiliaceae; genus Carboxylicivirga. Next base: position 8,835 of record DIYS01000250.1, read on the forward strand.
CCTTTTAGACGTGAGATAACAGTTTTGTCACCAGCAGATAAATCAAATGAATTAGCTGCCATGAACCAGTTAACTTGATAAACATCGCCTTTTTCATCAACATGCATGGATGGTGCCCGATAACCAGATGTATGACCAGCAGCCTTACTCGATTCTGCTATTTTCCCGTTAGACATGGAAGGATAATCAAACACTAATGTCTCTAATCCTGTTTGTTTGGGTTTGCGTAATGGCGGTATTAAATCAAGGTTAGATGTATGCATCAAACCGAAATATATTTTATCTCCAGAAATAACAGCTCCATCAACTCGTGTTGGGTAATAGCCATCTCCCAATTTGGCATTATCGCTTTGAGGAATAACAAATTCAGTTAGGTTGGTAATAGTCATCGAAGGAATTTCAACGCTAACCATGCGAAGCGTACACGTATAATCAACAATATTACCCGATGCTTCATCAACAATAGGTTCCGCCGTCACATTATAAACCATAATCGTTTTGTCATCAGCCAATTTATAACGCGGCTTATCAGTACCTACGGCAAGTCCTGCGTTAATTTCTTTGATAACATCATAATCTTCACCATTGGGTTTCATTTGCGTTAGTAAACCACTTCCATAGTTAAGTGAATATAAATATTCACCAGAACCGATAATGCGCGCTGCCAAATTGGCATCTAGTTGATAACCATTATTAACAAAGCTTAGATTCCCTTCACTAAGACCTTGTGTTTCCGCCATATAATAGGCTTTGTCAATCACACTCAACAAGTGGTAACTATTCTCAGTAATCGTTTCATATTTGGGTTCTTTGTCTGGTTTCGGATCATTATCATCGTTACAAGCCATAAATCCTAGGCTTACAAACAGGTTCAAAGACCACAATAGATACTTTTTCATTTTATATATTTTATCAGGTTAATATTTAATTGATTACATTATTCTGTATGTTAGTTTTACAAACAACGATCGCCCGGGTTTTTGAACTGCATAATTATCAAAGACCTGCTCGTTGAATACATTGTTAAAATCAATACCAAGTGTTAGCTTTTCTTTGGGGAAAGTATAGCCTGCTCCAAAATTATTAACCAACTGCTTTGGAATCTTATCCTTATTTTCACTACCAATAATTTCGGCATGGCGATAAAAAGCGGCCACATAACTCAAATTCCAATAAACAAAAGCATTAGCCCGGTTATTAAATAACTCTGATAAATTATAGCGAGCATGGGTATTGGCGGTGAAAAACGGGGTGTTGGGTAATCGTGAACCTTGCACAATGTTTTCATTACCTAACTCATCCGTCTCGGATTCAATGATGGGTTCCAAAAATGATAGCGATTGATTTACTTTGAATTTATTCTGAAAATCATATTCCAGATTGGTATCAACACCCCTCATACTTACTTCATCGAAATTGATATACTCGAAGCCCTCGAAACCGTTTTGTACCTGTTGAATAAGCTTGGTCACATAGCGATAAAAACCATTAGCGGTCCATTTCAACTGGTGATTATCTTTGTGAAGGAGGTGCCAGCTAAAGCCCAGGTTGGCATTATTACTGTTTTCTGATTGCAGATCTACTGTTGGTATCACATTCAATCCATCGCCAAGTACCTCGTTGGCTTCGGGCAGACGAACTGATTTTTCAAACGAAGCTGTTAACATGAATCGTTCACCTATCCAGTATGAACCAGCCATACCATAGCCAATACTATTTTCGGAAGTATGAACCGTTTCGTAGGTGGTTTCGCCGGCTACTGTTGTTGCAACTTTTATATCAGCATCAAATGCAAACTGCTTAATAAAGATGGACGTATTAAGCTTTTCATCTATCCATTGACTTTGCCAGGCAAGTGCCAGACTACTCTTATTGAAATATTGAGGTGCCCAATAACCTTCTGTTTTCTGAGTTACCAAGGGGTCTGATTCTTTACGTTCAAGCACAGAATACAAGTGATTAAATCCTATCTTTTGCCTTGGTGTTAGTTGATAAATTAGGTTGATTCGTGAAGAAAAGACCCCTTCGTCTAAACTATTCAATGTGCGTTGTTGCTCACCACCTATGGTTCTTTGACCAACAAAGTGACCATACCAATCGTAAATGTTTTTCGATGTATCTACCCTTGAACGTTCCAATTGTGAATAGGCTGCAAAAATATTGGCATTTAGATTCTTTAAACCCAAATCCTTATTTTGATAGTTAATGAACGGCATGGCAACTTGTTGTTCGTAAGTAGCCTCTCCGTAGGGCACTTCCATTGTTGCACCATGTTGTACTTCCTTATCCATACCTGATAGCAAAACACCAACAAAGAACTGATCGGCCCACTTTTTATCAGTAAAACCAACCTCTGTTTTAATAGCCTTGGAATCGAATGCGTCATGAAAACGTTCGGCTGTAATACCTCGTTTTATTTCATATGTTTGCGGGTCAGTAACGTAAATATCATCGCCCCAAACTTTATAATTATTGTCAGAGTAATTATAAAAAGCGAGCGCTTTAATGGTTAGACCTGTTTTGGCATCTTTCCAGTTGCCATACAACGAAGCCCTGTGTGTATTAAATGAACCGTAAGAATAACTGACTTCAGCCATATTCCTGAAATCCTGCCGTGTAACAAGATTGATAGCACCTCCCAAGGCATCATTAGCCAATTCTACTGGTACCACACCTTTATAAACGTCTATCCGTTGTACAAGTGATACCGGAATGGTAGCTAATGAAAAGGATGAACCAAAATAATCCATAGGTACACCATCCATAAAAAAACGAACCGATTTGCCTCCAAGTCCATTAATACTGTAACGGGCACGTGAACCAAGACCACCTGTTTGACGGACTCTAACACCCGATATCTGTCCAAGCATTTGATTCAACTCTATAGATTGGGATTGAAGGCCTTTGGCGTCGATTGATTCCATTTCAAAACCCTTCTTCTTAATCTGTGAAGCTTCTGATTCGGCTACCACATTGACTTCGTTCATACGATAGTTAGTCGCCGTCAATATAAAATCTATAATCTGTGTTTTATTTTTAACGCTTACTTGCTTACGTACTGTCTTGTAGCCTACAAGACTGGCAGTCAAATAGTAAGTACCAGGTTTAATATTGACTATTTTGTAAGTCCCGTCTTCATTGGTAAAGGTGCCAATTGAAGTACCTTCAATGGCAATGTTGGCAAATGGCAGTGGCTCATTATTATCATCAAAAACTAATCCCTTCATTACAGATGCATTGTTTTGAGAGAAAACAGAAAGTGCATTCAATAACAATAGAATTGTTGTACTTATTTTTGTTTTGATTTTAAAGGCCATTATCTTCCTGCTAAAAGCAATTGTTTGCTTATTTTTATTTAATCAATTTCTAAATAACTAAGGATGCAAAGCAAAGTATTACCCACAAGAATTCCTTTGACGAATGTCAAAAAAAATCAATTGACCTGAATCAACTTTTCTTTATCCCAATGGGTACGGCCACGACTTAAAGTTTCAAGAGAAATGTCTAAGAATGAAGCAATGTATGTTAATTTCACCTTTTGCATAATTTGCGGATATTTCAAAGAAAAGTCTAAATAGCGATCCTTAGCCGTGGTAAAACGAGTTGTTATTTGCATCATTGCCAACTCCATATATTCTTTCTCAAGTGCATTTAAGTATTTCGTACACAAGCCTGGTTGATCTTCTAATGCTTGGTGAAACTTATCAAGAGGAGCCTCTGCTATAATAGAATCATCTAAAAGCTCTATTGTATATTCACTTTGTACTTTTGGTATTTTAAAAGCATCAATACCTAAGATGGGCATCCCGTCAATAGCAAAATAGGTGGTAATTTCTTTTCCATTTTTGTATACAAAGGAACGTGCAATCCCCTTTAATACAATGAATGTTTTATAACTAACAGATCCACGTTCATGAATAATTGTTCCTTTTGACAAATGATGTACTGTCCATAAACCTTTATATGCTTCTTTAACCTTAAAGCACTTGTCTTTGTGGGATATAAATTCGTCTATCATTTTCTTAAAACGTCTTACTATTCTTAGTTATATTTATTGATCCCAACAATTGGGGGTAGTTAATAAAAGTTACTTAAATTAACGCGTAGATTTCTCGCGATACATTCTTATTTAAGCATACGAAATCTCAACTCTCTCAAATGATAATCAACTATATATCAGTCAATATTGGACGATAGTAATGATAACTTAGGATTTGATTGAGAATCGTCAACCAAACCTTAAGCTATCGATAATTACTTTAAGTATAAATCCCAATTTCTAGGTATTTTTGTTAATCATAGACAGTTTTAATCCTATCTATCAGATTAGTTAGCCTTATTAATTCTGGTTTTTAATTGTTTTTATGTCGTTCTATCTCATCTCTAATTTTGCCCAACAATTCTTCGGAAGAATATCCCCCGCGTTTAGCAATCATTTCAACCGTTGCAATATTACCCATAGTCTTAAATACCATCGGATTTTTCAATTGCTTAAACTTTGGATTTAGATTGACAAGAAAATTCTTAATAAAAGGATATTGCTTAATAACTGTGGCAATATTACTTGATGACATTACACTTTCATCCTGTGGGATAGTCTCCTCATTTTGATCGTTTGCCTGCCCTTCGTTTTTCCAGGTGAGTAATTTTTGAGAACCAGTCAGGCTACGAATATGAGTTACGTCCTGCATCATCTCCAGAACACCTTTAAAATTACCTGCTTCATCACGCACTGCATTATAAATGATATATATGAACTTGCCTCCAATTTCCAACCAGAATTCTGCTTCATTTTGTTCGCCTTTTCTAAAAGCATCAATTATCTGTTCTACCGTTTCAACACTTTCGCGTGGATGACAATTTTGTACTTTACGACCAATCACACCTGCGCTGCGTGGAAATACACGATGCTTGGTATCGCTGTAAAATTTCACCACATCATTTTCATCCACATAGGACAAATCAACCTGCAGGTGTTTAAATATCAAATTAATTCGCTCCAGACTTAGTTTTCCCATACTTACATCCATCTCTTCACTGGAGCCAATTGAGGGCGAAACACCATGTTTAGCCAATACCGCTGTTAAATCGTTTAACAAAGAGTTAGGAATAACATCATTTTTTTCTAATTCTTTCGTAATTTCTCTTTTCACTTTAAAAACCGGTGGTTTATCTATCAGGCAATAACCAATTTCATCATCACTGATGCGCATTTGAGCAAATTCCTCATCCGATAATAGCTGAAGTGAGGTTGGATAAAGTACCTCTCTTTCTTTTTCCAGAATATCCCTTACGACATGAAAAACATTGGCCTGAGCATCTAAAAAGGCATTATCCTTATCCGTTTCCAATAATGTGTAGGCATTTTTAATGGCTTCCCTTACTTTGTTATCAAAACTCCACATGACTTTTGATGGGCGATCAAAGCCTTTTGTTTCCAAGGCAGAAAACAGCTGATTCTGTTTTCTGCTAAAATGCACATTTATCTGTGATAGTTTATCATACAGTTCAAGCCACTGATTTTTGATAAATTTACTTTCGATAAGATTTTCCATTTTCTGAACTACACACTCAATTGCATCAGCTTCTAGTCGATACGTATGAATGGGGTGACCGGCCGGCAGCTCTATTTCGCTTGTCTCCATGACATCTTTAAACACCTCAATGATATCATCCATATCATCCACCATATGATCATCACTAATGCCATAATCAATCATTTGTTGCTCACCATAGGCAAATTCTTCCGCCGTAATCTTATCGAAAGTTTTATTCACCAAATCCTTCGCAGCTTTGGGACTAAGCTCTTTATTGAAAACCTTCAATTTAATATCCATGATCTTTTGCATCTTCTCATGATCCAAATCAAGATATTGTTTCATTTCCAACTCAGCTTTAGGGGTAAACCATACATGGAATTCATCCTTAGCCTTTTGTTCAACCCTCTTGTCAAATCCTTTTTTGGCCATTAATTCATATAAGGGAAAAGGCTCAAAATCCTTGATGATATGCAATCCCTCGTCAGCTGATAATTGATTCAACGCTTCAGTTACACAGCTATGAAATTCTTCTTGCTGATTTCGTCCATCTAGTTTTATAAATGTGATATTTGATTTCATAATTCTATCGATTTATAATTCATAAACCAATAGTTGGTATAGGTGTTTACATAATACCGCCTTTTCTTTCGTAATCAGCCAAAAATCCCCATTTATAGGGATAAATACCTAATTATCTCATCGAGTACAGACATGCAAAGGCAACACAAAAGGCAAATTTCTTTAATGCATAAATATTTATAAACACTAAGAAGTGAAGCTGAATCAGGCTTTTACATCTTCCGGTTTAATTAGGTCGTGCATAACCGCATAAACTGTTAAACCAGCAATGGTTTTAATGCCAAGCTTTTCTGTAATGTTTTTTCGGTGCGAGATTACCGTATTGATACTTATAAATAACTTTTCGGCTGTTTCTTTATTTGAATAGCCCAAGGCCACCGTTTTCAGCACCTCTGTTTCACGCTCGCTTAATAGTGCCGAATCATTATCTGTACTTTCTGGCTCTGAATGAAAGAAGAAATTTTGAAATTTTTCCAGAACTTCTTGCCGTGTGTCATTTTCTGTAATTAATTTAGCTCCCGGAACTGCCTGACAAGGGCCATCACAAACCACCAACAACTTGGCGTTGGGATTTTGATTTTTAATTTTCCTTAATGATTTATTGAGTTTAGGATGGAGCACATCTTGTGCTACAATCAAATATTTTACATCATTGATCTCAGACAAACAACTCAATGTTGTTTCAAGAGAATCTGCTTCATATAAATCAGGTTCGATTCCAATTACACTAAGAATAGTTTTTACTCCTAAACGATGTATAAAGTGTTTGTCTGCTATGCAGACTTTGGTTTTATTAAATTCACTTTGCATCATTTGCTTCAAGTATTTGTTGCTCCAATAAAATGACTTTAGGTACCAAAACCTTGTCTTCAATTCGTGAATGATCCTCTAAATCAGCTTCTAACCTAAATAACTCTGTTAAAAGCTTCTGACAAACTTCTTTACAAACAACGGGTGGCAAGTGTCGCATAATCAAATTCTTAAGATCACTAAGCTTTAGCTCCATATTTTCATGATTACGGGCATATTGCTCAATTGATTCTGCTTTAATTTTTTCTACAACCTCATTATCAATAGTGTTTGTAGATACAACTTTCTCTAAGTAGGAGATATAAGGAAAGACGATTGAATCTTCACGATTTAAATGGTTTTCTAACTCTATTTTATATTCAGAAAAGAAGTTACTTAGTAATTCAATATTTTTAAGGTTCTCAATCGAAACTTCATCCTTAATCTGTTTAATATACCCCTCTATTTCTGGAACCTTAACATTTAAGTAATAGTCGTGAGTATTAGCTAAATAATCCACAATAAGAGAAGCACTAAAATTCTGTAACTCTTTCTGTGGAAAGTAGTCTTGATTGTGGTAAGAGTTAATAATCTCCAAAAAGAAGCACGTATTTATACCATAGTCATTACATACTTCTTCAACCGATTTATTACTAAAGCCATATTCAATTCCAAACCTGCCTATAATGGGGATCAACCTGAAATCAAGATGGATTACATCTGCCATTTTTATTTTTGGCGTAAATGGTAAATTATTGTTCATTTTATATTGCTGGGTCATTATATCAGTTTTTATTAGTATAAGAAAAAACAATTATCTAAATCGTGAGAAAATAACTCTACAAATTTAATGAACCATTATTTCATCACTACGATCAACTGATCAAAATACAGATCCAAATAATATGGGTCTGAGTTTTTATTAAATATTCGCTCAAAAATAATTAAGAAATGTGGTTGCTGAAATCACCATTTGTTATGATTTTAATTCATTAAAAAAGTTATATAACAGTCCGTTTTAAGTAATTCTTAATAATCTATAATCTCCACCACTTATTCACTATAAATAAAAATCAAATTGTGAGTAATTCCCCTATTTCAGTGAACTCTTAGGTGAACAAACTTTTCTAATCATTCACAAATACCTTAATAATCGAGGATTTATTGACTGTGTTCCACTCCCTCTCTCTCCGCAATTTAACTTGATAGTCAAGTTGTTGTAAAATCTACACGTAATTCTACACGTAATTCTACACGCATCTCACGTGATAATGTCCTTTCTTGATTTTTATAACTAACAGGTGGATGTTAAATAAACTATACCACCTAATGTTTTATCAATTTAATTTACGTGAAATCAATAACGAGTTTGGTTGCAAATTATTTAAAACCTACGTGTCAGAAGACTTAAAGTCTGGCAAAGGGCTAAGTGGTTCTGATAATGTTGCGGCTCTTTTTTTTAAGATTTACTTAGAAGAGGCCTTAAATTGATCAAGTTTCAGCATATTTTTAGAATAATAGGGCATGGTTAAGCTTTTCTATTGTTTTTTCGTGCTTTTCTACTGCTTTTTTGTACTTTATTGAGCTTGTACATTGCTCTTTTAAGCTACGTTCGTGTTTTTAAGTAGCATTTTTAATCTATGTCCGATTTTAAATGAGAATGATATATTATTCTCATAGGTGGGAGCAACATATTTTTTGTTGGATAACTTTGCTTCCTGAATCGCTTCTGTTTCATTATTTATTGCATCCCAGCGGTATTTAATCCTGATTTCCTGTATTGCATCGTAAGTCAGCTTTTGCAAATGGAATCTGTCGATTACCACCGTGGTCTTTGGGAAACACTTCCTGATAATCTTGTTCATTGATCCGGCCATGTCAAGCGTTACTTCCTTGACGATCTTTCTGTATTTCTCAGGAATCTTCTTGATAATGTGAATGATTGTGTTGGCCTTTGTGCCGGCAATCATGGCCACCAACGCTCTTACCCTTAGCGACTTTATTAGTAATTATGGTATAGAGTTCTCCATTCGAAAGTGCTGTTTTGTCTATCCTCAGATGATACCCAAGATTCTTCTTAAATAAGATCCGCTCTTTAGAATGGTCTTTCTGATTCCATTGACGGAAGTCACTCAATTAATCTTTGTATTGTTACTGAAGCTGATCTCCGTTGATGTAATAATGCTTTTCCAGGCTATTGCCACTGATCGGATGTGAATCCAAAAGCATCTTTTAAAAAGTAGCGAAATCTTTTGTGTAACGCGTCCTATTTGCAAGCAATTGCCAATCCCGACTACTCATCTTGTCCTAGGCCTTTACCAGCCAACGTCTTCTTCTTATATGCAAATAATTGGCCTTGTCTCGAATGGGAAAGTCCTGCACGCTTGCCGTTTTAAGAAAACCTTTGGTAATCAAATCAAATTCGGCGTAGCCTTCCTGAGGTATATTAATTTCATCAAGATGAATATTGATGGCCAGACCATCATCCATGCCGTGCGTCATTTCAATATATTCGAATAATTCTTCCGGAAGTAGAAATTTTATGAGGCTATTAATTGATTGTTATTTGAGAACATGGATGTAATTTAATAAAGCTGCAAATGTTTAATTGTTTTTTATCTCCACAACTTTTCAATATGATCCAGAACCAGGATATTCCTGGTTTGAAGCAAGGTGAATTTGTCAGGTGTGTCTATGGGGATAGTGAGAAGCTGAAATTTAAGCTAATGGGGTTTGATCGGATCAGGCCAAAAACCAAATAGGCGTTGCCCAATTTAATATTGGCATAATTCCAAACAAATTATTGTATTTGTTGGCTAATTTGAATAGAAATAGCCACTCTAAGTTGAAGTCCTAAACTAGTGGCAATGCTGTTTATAATGTGCAGCTACTTCGCAATTCCAAAGAAATCAATAAAGAAGCATACATAGGTGACTTTTGATACAATGCGATTTTTTTTAGAAAATTAGCGTTGTATTTTGTAACAATTTGTTAAAATTGCAGTAGAAAATAATTTAACATACATTTTAACACAAACCTTGACCGCATTTAATGAAAATCCTACCATACTTTCTAATGGTTCTCTATACCTTCCCTTTAGAGACCTACTCACAGCAGGAACTTAGATTAAACGATCTTTTTGAGGCTCACCAGAAAGGGGAGCCAATATTTGGGGAAGTAAACAGATTTATTCAATCTGCTGATTGTACCCGGGTATTGGACATATGTAAGACGTACATAATGTCTCAAGAGGATAAGGACAGATACCTGAGTCACCGCATATTCTACAAACTTTGTGAAGCAGGTCAGGATCAAAAATGTTGTACAGAAGCGGCTTACCAACTAATAAATAATGGACTGAGAGACCCGTTAGCGACCAATGTTTCCATGGTGATCAATTACCTTGAGCATCTTCCAGGAGAAGTATTTGACAGCCGTGCCCAAAATAGCCTGGCAAGTATTATTGCAGGAAACCCAATGCACTATAAGCAGTTAGTCATGCTGTCAGGACGGCTCCAGATGCACCAGTAGGTAAGTTTTTATGAAAATAAGCTAAGAAATGACTCAAGCCTGAATGCCAGGGACAAGTGGGGACTACAGTTGAGCCTGGCGCGCATGGGTGACCCCCTTATGGTCAATAAATGCATTGAGCAGGTAAAGAAAACCGGTATCAACGATCAGGTCATTTACAGCCTGGTTCCGGACTTATTATACATCGAAAAGAAACAGATCATTGATTATTTACTGGATGAACTGGCTGTCCGGAATATGAACTGTACATCGGCAGACCCTGACAATGAAGTCGTGATTGATTGTGGCTATCGTTTGGCTGAGTACATCGCACCGTTTATTCAGGATTTTCCTGTTAGTGTGGGGGCTTCAGGAGATCTTGACTGCGAAAATTATGAGCAGGCTTTGATAGAAATCAGGCATTGGATCAGTGAAAATAGGAATAATTACAAAACGATATTTGAAGAATAATAACAATATGTGAATTCGAAATAGCTAGTTCACATTGACTCACACACTCACAAACCTGACATATGAATAAGCTGTTAAAGGAATACCGGAAACGGGTTTCATTATCCATAATAGTGGCCTTTTGTTTCCTGGCCAGCCTCTTAGGCAATACCTATGAAACCGGAGATGTCCGTTATTTTGAGGCATTTGACTTCACTGAGGGTCTTCCTGTCAGTGCATCTTTATTGCCAGCAGAAGCACTCGGCGAAACCGAAGAAGCACACGAGTATGATGCAATACTTGATAAAGTGATTTCCGAAGGGCGGATCACCAATAAGCTAAACAAGTCGGCCTTGTATAGCCTGCCCATTGGCATCTCAGTCGGAGCAGATGCTTCATATACCATTGTTATTAATGAGGCAAAAATACTAAACAACCACGCCATCTTTACGGCCTTTATGGTATTGACCAACCCCCTGGATGGTACAAAACTCCGTTTTGCAGCTAAAAACATTGCTTTTACTTTTGGCAGCGGGCTTTTGAATGGTTTTCAACTGGAGCTGATCGAAAAAACAAAAGTAAACATCCAAAACGATGCATCATTGTGGATCAAAGAAGGCAGCTATGTGGATTGGGATTGTAACGGATTTAACCGTCTGGGCATTAATGGGGAGTTGGAGCTCAGTGAGAAGCGATTTAAGAAAGTCCAGCCAAAAACCGGTGAAGTAATAGGCGGTAAGGTATCCACCCTGTTTTCAGTCACAGCTTCCAATTTTCAGGACCTGCTGGTAGAACTGTCATTGCCCACCTTCAAGATGGTGGGGTTTGATGAGGCCTATTTTTCATTTCAGAACCTGACCTTTGATTTCAGTGACACCAGGAATGCCGCAACTTTTGCCCTGCCCAATGACTATCCCGGGGATTACCGTGGTGAAATGGCACCGCTCTGGCGTGGTATATATGTTAACGAAGCACGTATCTATCTGAGTGGTAAGCTATCAAACAAAAATGGACAGCCTACCACACTTTATGCTAAGAAGTTCCTGCTTGATGATTATGGTTTGACCGGCACGGCAGGCGGCAATAACTTATTATCCATTAAAGATGGAGAGATGGGCAATTGGCCATTCTCCATTGAAGAACTGGAGCTTGATCTGTTTACCAGTGACGTACGCTCTTTTAAGCTTGACGGACAAGTGATGATTCAGGGAGCTGATAAGACACTTGATTACGATGCTTTTTATGATGCAGAAGGAATCTATCACTTTGTCATTAGTATGGGAGAAGACCTGCCATTTAATGCCTTAGCGGCAAAAGTAAACCTACACCAATCATCGCGTATTGAAGTAACGGTTGATCATGGTAAATTTTATCCTGCTGCCGAACTGAATGGACAAATATCCTTTGCCTGTGCAAAAGGTGGCGGAGCAAAGTTGCTGAATATCCCAAAGCTGGATTTTGAAGGCCTCCGGATTGCCACATTAAAACCGCACTTTGATATCCGGTACCTGGGTATGGCCTCGGATGATGACATGTCGTTTAACAATTTTCCGATTACGCTTACAGAGGCTTCCTTTAGAAAAACAAGTACGACCGGTCAATTTACTTTTGGTGTCAAGCTGAACCTGTCGCCTGCCAAAGATGACGGTATCGTGGGAGAAACCGTGTTGGGTATTAAAACAGATACTTCGGGCGACCAATGGAAGTACGATGGCTTATCGGTTGAAAAGATCTATGTTAAAGCATCGAAAAAAGGCGCCTATGAGATTGAAGGTACCATCTTGTTTGTCAAAGGTGACCCTGTGTACGGCAGTGGCTTTAGGGGTGACCTGGATGCAAAATTTGCCAATTCATTTGATCTAAAAGCAATCGCTGTCTTTGGCAAAGTGGATGGGTTCCGCTATTTCTTTGTGGATGCCTTCCTTACACTACCTGCACCTGGAGTCACCGCCGGTCCTTTTATTATGAACGGCTTTGGTGGTGGTATGTATTATCGTATGAAGCAAAATGCCGAAGGCAGTCCCGGGGGGAATATGGGCGAAACAATTTCGGGTTTGAACTATTCGCCGGATAAAGACAGTCACCTGTCTTTACGAGCAGCTGTGCAGGGTGGTATTGTTTATCCAAAGATAATAAGCTGTAAGGTGGGCTTTTTAATACAGTTTAACCGTCATGGAGGTATCGACCTGATAGGTTTTGATGGAGAAGCTGTTGTAGCAACGCCTCAATTAACAGCCAATGTGGATCAAGTAAAGGCCATGTCAAAAACGGTGGCAGTTGGTCAGACGGTTAAATTACCATCCCACGAAGTCATGAAAGCCACCATCTCCATTGTTATGGATTTTGAACACGATGTGTTCCACAGTGAGATGGAACTTTTTGTGGATGCCGGATTGATTAAAGGGATAAACGAAAATAACAGTGCAGGACGAGGGGTGATGCACATCGACCCGGACAAGTGGTATTTGCACTTAGGTCGTCCTGATGCACCCATTGGTTTGGAATTGGTAGGGCTGGTCAAGGTGGGCGGCTACTTTATGGCCGGGCACGATATCCCGGATGCCATGATGATGCACCCTAAAGTCTTGGAATACCTTAACATGGACCAGTCCGATTTTAACGGTAATCGTTCGGAGAACGATATCATGATGGGCAAGGGTCTTGCCTTTGGTGCCAACTTTGAGCTGGATACCGGCGACCTACGTTTTTTGATCTTTTATGCGCGCTTTGAGTTAGGCGGTGGTTTTGATGTGATGCTTCTCGATTATGGAGATAAGGCCTATTGCGAGGGGCGCAGTGGTGGTGTCGGCATTAATGGCTGGTATGGCAAAGGACAGGCCTATGCGTATTTTGGCGGTACAATCGGCATCAAAGTGAAGCTATTTATGAAAACCCGGAAGTTTGACATTATCAGCCTGCAGACAGCGGCAGCCATACGGCTTGAAGGACCCAACCCGACCTGGATGAAAGGTGTTGTAGGCGGTAGATACCGTATATTGGGCGGGCTGGTTAAAGGCTCCTGTAAGTTTGAGATGACCGTTGGTGATAAATGTGAGCTGCGCACCTTCAGCGACCTGTCTGACCTGGAGATCATTGCCGACCTGAGCCCGGCCAAAGACTCTAAAGACATTGACATCTTCGCCTTGCCGCAGGCGGTTTTCAATATGCCGGTTAACAAAGTCGTACGTATATCAGAAAACGTTAAAGATACCAGGGTCTTCAGGATTGAATTGGCCGAGTACAGCATCTATAAAGGCAATGAAAAGATAAATGGCTCCTATGAGCTGGACGCAGAACGAACGACATTGGCCTATACGCCTGACCGGATCTTTGACCCGAAATCAGACTATAAGATTGTGGCCAGGGTAGGGTTCAAGGAATTTAAAGACGGGCAATGGCAAAGTTATAAAGATGATTCGGGCAAGGTGTATTATGAAACCAAGGAGACACAGTTTACAACAGGCCTGTTGCCAGACCGGATACCAAGCGACTATATTCAATACAGTTATCCATTGGACAGGCAGGTTAATTTTTATAAAAAGGAATACAGTACGGCCTATATCACCTTTAAGTCTGACCTGGAACCTTTCTTTATGCCTCAGGAAGGCTGGGAACAAAAAGCCCGGTGGACACCAGTCAATGGACAGGCCATCTATTCAGATATCAGCTATACGCCCGTGGAGAAAACTGCAGAGACAGCTGTTCCTGAGCTCCTGGCCAATGGAAATATCTATGCCTTTGAACTGGTTAATATACCTATTGACAGTAACAATGCTATCAACCGGAACGTGAAGGAGATGACCACTTCAACGGTCGACTCCGGCACAGGCACCACCACCGAGGTCACCACACGGGAGGCAATAGGTGTGATCAGTGAAGCGGAGGAGAAAGCATTTTATACGATTCCTTTCAGGGTAAGCCGGCACGATAAATTCCTGGATAAGGTGACCGCCAGCGAGATGAAAGTAAGGTTTCTGTATAATTCCAGCCCGGGCGTGGATTTACTTGGGGCGACTTATTATGGGCCGGAGTTTTTTGACCGTTATGAAATAAAAGGGGATGGCAATATACCGGCATTGATCCAGCGAAAGGCACTATTGGACAAGGCCGATTGGTACCAGGCCCATATTTACCCTTTGATCTATCAGGGCTACCCGATTCACCCAAAGGCGCTTATTGATCACCGGGATACCAAAACCTATGGTGTTCCACCTGTGCACCGCATCGATATGTGGCAGCTTGGCTATAACTACCTGCTGACGGATGCGGATATCGAGTCGGGCACGGTTTCGCAAGGGGCAGAGATGACCCACCTGGTGTATACCTTACAGGAAAGCTGGTCGGCCGATTATGCTAATATCAGGAACAATATCGCTAAAGCAGTGAGCAATGGCCTGACGCCGACATCACGCATGACCACCATCTTAAACAAATACCCGGCTCCACAAATCAGTGCAGGTAATTACCCTGTTAAGTTGAGCTATACACTGCCAGGCAGGAACATTGTAACCAGTGAGAAGGTGATAAATATGAAGTGTGGCTTTGATATACCACAAGTCGATTTAATTGAGGAATAAGAAAA
>DIYS01000038.1 GCA_002429115.1 Saccharicrinis sp. UBA6048
AAACGGGAGATGGTCAATTAATTATCAATTAATCTTACTTATATACCACTTTTAATATCACCAAAAACTTAAACGATGAAAAGAAAACTTTTAAATTTTAGTAAGTACACTCTGTCTATTATGCTGATAGGAATAGTATTGATGGGGAGTGGGTGTGAGAAAGATACTCCTCCTGATTGTGGGTGTGAATCTGTTACTGTTAGAATAATTCCCGAATCTGCCAATTTGGTTGGGAATATGTATTATAAAACACAATCCAGTGATCCTATGGACACATATTATAATAATTACTTCTGGATAGTATATACAGACAAGAGTTGTATCAATTGCGTACATTCTATGATTGTATGTAATGAAGAAATTATGAATAATCAGTTTGAGAGTATTAAGGGAACGGGAGAAATAGTAGAGGTGAAATTTTCTGGTCACGTAAAGGAAATATGTGAGAAAACATTTGCACCAGCTGATTATACATACGAACGAATAGTAATAACTTCAATTGAACGACTAAAATTATAAATTAATCTTACCTATAAACACTTTTAATATTGCCAAAAACTTAAACTATGAAAAGAAAACTTTTAAACTTTAGTAAATACGCCGCGCTTACAAGGAAAAAACTGGATTGCAGCTTATCAACAACAATTAAAAAGCTGTGATTCTTTACAAAACTTTTTAAATATTAATCTTAACTTTTTATACACTTTTAATACCCCAGAAAAATGAAAGAAATATTCACAATTCAGTTCTATTTGTTTCTTACCTTATTATTATCATCGAATATTATTGCACAAAAAGAAAACAATTCTCACTTGTTTATTGGAGTCTCAAACAATTTTTTCACCGACAAGGTAGATAATCTTGAAGAGAACCTATACAGTTTCGGCCCCTTTATCGGATACAGAAAATCTAACTTTGATATAAAACTTGGAATTGAACCATATAAGTTCTCTCATTTTATTGACATGACGCAGATAATTGATGGAACACCTTTCTTTATCCTTAATGAGTACAAAATCAGCCACATTCCAATATCCTTTAATTACCACTTTACTAATGACAAAACTATTTCTCCTGTAATAGGGATAAACACCACTCTTCGAAAGCAAAAAATAGAATCAACAAGATACTATGCCACTCAAGATAACCTGTATTTTGAAATTAAGGATACCTACTGGCTATTAGGACTTCATGGAGGTGTTTCTGCAAAATTAAACTCCAATTGCTTTGTAAACCTTTTAGCTTTCTACAAAAGCTCAATTGAAGATGATATTAAAAACTTTGGTTTAACCCTAAGCATAAACTACTCCTTATGAAATATTTATTAATAATTATCGTACATCTAATGTTTTTCAGTGGTGTTTTCCTGTTTTGTGCGCGACATAAACGCATCAAATGATTAGCGCTGATAATCAATGCATTAAAAATTTAAAATTTGCGTTTTGGGTCATGCGGAGCTATTTTAGGATATGTTTATCCGAAAAAATAGAAACCGAAGTGGATCTGTTAGTATTCAGATAGTACAGAAGGTAAATCGCTCAAATAAGATTTTAAAGAGCGATGGCTCTGATAAAAAGCCATTAACTTATAATCACTTTAATACAACCTATTAAAACACTATACCCATGAAAGCAGTGATAATTTTTTTATTAACATGCCTATTCTATTCCTGCAGCAATTCTGAAGACGAACAATGTTGTAAATGCCCTCCTTTTGACATTGTGCCAAGTTCACCATATGACGATCCAATATGGCACCCTTCGGGTGAAATAATAGGCTTTAACCATACACCAATAAAGGAAATAAAATACACCTATGGATACGACTGCCCAAGACAAGCTCTTTATACCTATAAGACCGACTCTACCGGTTTTTGGTTGATAAATGCCGATGGTACCAACAAAAGAAGAGTTTTACCATATACGCTTAATACTCCGGCATGGAGCCCGGATGGTAAATGGATTGGGTATTCGGACAACGGGCAAATATGTATTATGCCTTTTGATGGAGAACAGTTTAAAACCAACAATAAGATAACCTTGACACTTAAAGGAAGTAACTACTATCCCAAATGGTCAAATGATATGAATATGCTTGCATATATAAGCACTATCTGCAAAGAAGAGCGCACATGTGGCGTTTGGATATATAACATAACCAATAAAGAAGAGTCAATTATAAAACCATATGGACAAAACCCTGAATGGAGCAAACATGATCATAGCTCATTATGCTTTTCAACAAAGATGATTGACAATGAAGGATATCATATAGGTGATACACTATGGGCTTATAATACCTCAACTGAATCAATAAGCATAACAAAAATCATTAAATCCGAACCTTACATTTATCAACAAATTCGAAACATATTCGGATACTCATACTTGTATATAAGCACTTCTGGTAAAGGGGCTCCCTCTATAGGTTCGACTGAGTATATCGGAACGCAGCTTTTTATTACTGACTTCATGATAAATGAATCTACGCAGCTAACACAGAATGGTTGTATATCCTACTCCTTATCACCTAATAATAAAATTGTCTATACAAACTTTGATTTTTATCGCATTGACAAAACAGCGGGAACACTATGGACTATGAACCATGATGGCTCTGATAAAAAGCCATTAACTTATAATCACTTTAAAACAACCTATTAAAACACTATACCCCATGAAAGCAGTGATAATTTTTTTATTAACATGCCTATTCTATTCCTGCAACAATTCTGAAGACGAACAATGTTGCAATTGCCCACCTTTCGACATTGTGCCAAGTTCACCATATGACGATCCAATATGGCATCCTTCGGGTGAAATAATAGGCTTTAACCATACACCAATAAAGGAAATAAAATACACCTATGGATACGACTGCCCGAGACAAGCTCTTTATACCTATAAGACCGACTCTATCGGTTTTTGGCTGATAAATGCCGATGGAACCAACAAAAGAAGAATATTACCATATACGCTTAATACCCCAGCATGGAGTAACGATGGCAAATGGATTGCTTTTTCAAACAAAGGGCAAATATGTATTATGCCTTTTGATGGAGAACAGTTTGACCTTAACAACATAACAGTTCTAACAACTGAAGGCAGTAGTTTCCATCCAACATGGAGCCCTAACGATAACTGGATAGCCTACGATTCAGACCATAACTCGGAAAGTGGGTACTTTATCTGGAAAATTAACCTTAAAACGCTTGAGCAAATAAAGATAATTGATCAAAATTATGAAAAAGGTGGAGCCAGAGAACCTAAATGGGGAGCCAACCATAGGATTCTTCATACAAGATCTCCTGAATATGGTTCTGAAGTTTTTTCCATGACTGAATCTGGAAATGAGTTGATTCAACACACTAACAATTCAGTTCGCTTATGGTCTCCTAGATACTCTACATCAGGCAACTCGTACAGCTACCTTATGTCAGATGACATTAGCGCAATACAACTTTACCTTAGCGATTTTGCCACAAATACAACCGTGCAATTAACAGATAGTGGTTGTATATCTTACTCGTGGTCGCCCTATAATAAAATTGTTTATACCAGGTTTGACCTTCGCCGAATAGACACTACAGCAGGAACACTATGGACTATGAACCATGATGGCTCTGATAAAAAGCCATTAACTTATAATCACTTTGAAACAACCTATTAAAAAATGAAAACTATGAAAAAACTAATTTTTCTATGCTTAATTGCACTTGTAATTATCAATTAATCTTACCTAAAACACATTTAATATCACCAAAAACTTAAACGATGAAAAGAAAATTTTTAAAATTTAGTAAATACACCGTACCTATTATGCTGATCGGAATAGTTTTAATGGGAAGTGGGTGTGATAAAGATACTCCTCCTGATTGTGGGTGTGATTCCGTTACTATTCGAACAATTTTGGAATCAGATAATATGTTGGGAAGAATATCATATAAAACCCAAATTGATCCCCTTGATGATTTTTATAATAATACATTCTGGATTGGTTATGAAGATATAAGCTGTCCGAGTTGTATTCATAAAATGATTGTATGTAACGAAGATATTTTTGGGAGCGACTTTAATGACATTATTATTTCAGGTGAAAGTGTTGAAATATCATTTGCAGGTCATTTAAAAGAATTATGTAATAACAAGTTTGATGTAACTGAAAATACCTATCACCGAATTGTATTAACCTCAATTGAACGACTATGAAACGACTAATATTATTAATCAATCTTTTAATACTAACACACTTTGTGCAAGCACAAGAAAAAGTGATCTATCAACTCAGAAGTAAAACTATAGAGTTTAACGTTTCTCATGAAGAAATGTATGTGGAATTTACTGAAAATCAGAAATCGGATATACAAAGAATCTCAATAGACGGATTAGAAGAACTATCAAATAACTCAGCTATTATAAAAGCGTCTGAATTGAAAGGTTCGTTCAGGGAGAGAAAACAAGGACTGAATAGTAAAACTGCTCAAAAATTTCGACGAGTTGAACCTGTACTAATCTATCGCGATGGTACGAAGCAAATTGCAAAGGGTGAATTGAATATCAAGCTCAAAGTAAATGCTTCTATTGAGGATTTATTAGACGGCAAGATTTTTACAGCACGACCCAATGAATTTGAAAAAGATTTGTATTTGGTTAAGCTCAACTTAGAAACTTCCGAATTATTTGAATTAATCAACCAAATTCAAAATGACAGCAGGGTTGAGTTTGTTGAGCCTAATTTTATGAGGATGCTAAAACCTCATACCAATGATCCATTTCTTTCATCACAATGGGCAATTAATAATCAAGGCTTTTTAGGCGGTACAATAGATGCCGATATGAATATAGACGATGCTTGGAATTTTGTAACAGGAACCGGAATCAAAGTTGCTGTAATTGATGAAGGTGTGGATTTATCACATCCTGATTTAACCGCTAATTTGTTAAGTGGTTATGATGCCACGGGAAATAACTCGGATGGAGCACCTTATGAGTCAAGGAATGATGCCCATGGAACTGCTTGTGCCGGAATTATTGCAGGTGTTGGAAATAACAATACTGGCATTGCAGGTGTAGCATATAATGCAAAGATAATTCCCATAAGAGTTGCCTATTCAAATGGTTTTCCTTTAGGGGATGACCGAAGAACATGGGTTACCAATGATAACTGGATAGCCAATGGTATAAATTGGGCATGGCAAAATGGTGCTGATGTATTGAGTAATTCTTATGGTGGAGGCTCATATTCCAGTATAATTGAGAATGCTATAAATAATGCAGTAAATAATGGTAGAAACGGAAAAGGTTCTGTTGTCTTATTTTCTTCGGGTAATGACAATGGAAGTGTTAGTTTTCCTTCAACTGTTGATAATGCCATTTCAGTAGGAGCCAGTTCCATGTGTGATGAACGCAAAACACCAACTTCTTGTGATGGAGAATCGTGGTGGGGAAGCAACTTTGGTAATTCTTTAGATGTAGTTGCACCTGGTGTGAAAATCTACACAACCGATATTTCAGGTTCAGCAGGCTATAATTTTGGTGACTACAAATCAGATTTCAATGGTACATCATCTGCCTGCCCAAATGCTGCAGGTGTTGTTGCCCTAATATTATCAGCAGATCCGAGCCTTACCCAACAAGAGGCAAGAGAAATCTTGGAGCGTAATACAGATAAAGTTAGTAGTTATAATTATTCCAATAATCCAACACAACCCAATGGAACTTGGAACAACGAAGTTGGATATGGTCGTTTAAATGCTTATCAAGCTGTATTGAAGGTATTAGAAAATAGTATTAAAATCGCTGGCTCTAAGTTTATCTGTGCCACCAACTCAACTTACATGCAAAATCCGGAGCAAAACGGA
>DIYS01000227.1 GCA_002429115.1 Saccharicrinis sp. UBA6048
TGTAATACTTTGATTACTAATAATACATACACTCTTTCTACTTCCTAAAATCCTTTTTTCCAGTAGCAATAAATTAGACACTCTACCTTTCTGTATTAAAAGTAGTCTGAGTCTATTGCAAAATTAAATCGAGGTTACACTACGATGGTTATTGCGGTTCAATTGACATGGATGAAGCATTGCTTTAAAGTTTTGTTATATTTGAAATAATAGGCACGCTCCATTGCCAACCGTTACTATTCTGCATGCATTAAAATTAAATCTGGATACAATTAAGAATGCACTAATATAAAAGCTACTATGAATAAGCTAATAACAATAGCACTAATGATAATTACAACTTACTCCATAACCAGCTGTAAAAAGGACTTGGTATTAACAACTGAAATTAAAGGAGTTGTTAAAGATTACTATTCAGGTGATGTGGTAAAGAATAAAAACATACCTATAAACATCGTATTTGAAGATATTGAAAAAGGTTATACTTCTGAAGTTTCAGATGTTATTGAGGTTGATGAAAACGGTGGGTTTTATTATTCTGACACATATGAGATGAAAAAGGCACCAGACGCTTATTATTACCTTTTTGTTAATAGTGATAAAACCAAATCACCCAAGTATAAATTTAAAATTGGAGGAGCCTATGAAACTGAAGTTTATACCCGACCGACTAGATGTCTGAAAGTTGCATTTAAAAAAGTATCAGCTTCAAAATATGAAAGAATCTTATTCGCATATAGCGACAATCATTATTCTGAGAGTTTATTATTTAATTCAACAAACAAAGACACTGTATGCATATTAAAAATAATGCCAGATAATGAGTATTGGATTAGAGCATATGGATATGAAGATAAGAACGATGATCGTAGTGTACAACTGACTTGGGATACAATCTACTTGGAGAATGTCGATACAACTTATTATGAAATAACATATTAATTAACGAATGTAATGTCGCGGTAATTAAGTGATAATCTGTTCCAGTCGCAACACAGGCAAACTGTGTGTAACGAACCATTATTGGGTATTTGAAAAACTAAAACTTATAACGAATGAATTCTGAAGACTTAACTTTCAATATAATTGATAGGCAGAAAAGAGATAGCACATCAAGATTAAGAAAAGTTATCTCTATTGTAACGATTTCAATCGCATTATTAATCTTCTATTTACCAGATATAAAAGTTGACTCAGTTGAGCCAATTATATTTAAGGGACTAATGATTATGGTTGCAGCTCTTATAGTTCCATTAGGATTTTCTTTTGCATTTAAAGTTCCAAGAAAAGGACAAGTCACATTTCTAAGTGATTCAATTTTGGCGCAAATTGGAAAAACCAAATTGGAAATTCCATTAAAAGAAGAATCTAAAATTACATTCTATAGTTTTAAAAAGATTGAAAGTGCATACTTTATTGAAATTGAGATAAAAGGGAAGATGTTATTATTCGAATTGGATATTGTTTTTGTAAAAGAAAAAGTAGCATTAGATAGTATTAAAGGTTTATGGAAGAAGCAGGGCATAAACTTTGATGAAAAAAATACACCCCCAGCTCGGTCGTAACTAATAAGTTCTCTTAGCGGATGGCGCTCATTCCAACATTAACATTAGACTGCTTTTTATACCACTGAACTGTTTTTGGCTGTTCACCATTAAGTATCATGCCCTCGCCAATCATAGGGGTAAGGATGGGGATATTAAGCTCTTCAGCCTTTTTAGTGGCGCGTACTACCGGATCAATCCATTCGTGCATGGCCAGGCGAAACGAGCCCCAGTGGATAGGCATTACCATCGCTGCATTAATATCTTTGGCCGCCATAATTGTTTCTTCCGGCATCATATGAATTTCTTTCCATAGCTCGTTGTACTGACCGCATTCCATAAGCGCAAGGTCAAAGGCGCCAAATTTTTCAGCAATCGCTTTGAAATGCTCCCCATAACCGCTGTCGCCACTAAAGTAGATCTGTTTTTCAGCCGACTGTATCACCCATGAGCACCAGAGGGTAGAGGCCTGATCGTTAAACCACTTGCCACGCCCCGAAAAATGCTGAGCCGGTGTGCTACTAAAAGTTAAGCCTTTAAAATCGGCTTGCTGCCACCAGTCCAGTTCGGTGATCTTATCCTGACTAACACCCCATGCCTGAAGATGCGCCCCAACGCCAAGCGGCGTAAAAAAGGCGTCTGTTTTATCCTTAAGCTTCTGTATCGATTGGTAATCCAGGTGATCGTAATGGTCGTGAGAAATGATTATGGCATCGATCTTAGGTAGCTGATCAGGATCAATCGGCAATTGCTTGTTAAAGCGCTTAACACCAAACACAGGGACAGGAGAGGCCGAGTGGCCAAACATCGGGTCCAGAATAATGGTTTTGCCATCTAACTGTATAAGAAAGGTCGAATGACCAAACCAAAAGATGCGCATTTCACCCTTGTAATTCGCCAGGTTGGTTGAGTCCATTGGAACAAAATCGGGCAATTGCTTGGATGTTGCCTCCGGATGCGAATTGAATTGTTCTTTTATCATGGCGACTAATTTATCACCCGACATATCAATCTTCACATCACCAACATTAGCAAACTTTCCATTCCTGAACTGTTCAGACTTATGAAAGCTAAGTTGGCTGGCCTTATCAGGTTTATCACCAAATTGAGGGTTAAGCGCCATAAACAATACGCCAGTTATCGCTATTAAAGCTACTATTGTCAAAGTAATTACCATTGTCTTTTTCCGTTTACTCATAATCAGCTTATTATTAATGGTAACAAAAGTAGAGTAGAAATTGTGCGATGGAGTATAAATTTTACAGCTTGTTGTATACTTATTACTGATCTGATGGAATTGGTGGGGAAAGTTCTTTAGACAATGCCGGCTTTCCGACAAACCACTGCACTTTCGAAATTTCATTTCGATTGGGAAGAGCGACTTATAGTGTATGTAGGGATAGCCCTAAATCCATTTGTT
>DIYS01000229.1 GCA_002429115.1 Saccharicrinis sp. UBA6048
CGTCAAGCACCTGCCATATTGTTTCACTGTTTCTGAACTTACCGGTAAACTTAATGTCTTTAAAGTCCTCTTCTTCAATAATTATTTCAACGCCGTACCATCGTTCAAGTCGCTTAACGAGTTCAATAAAGGCTGTATTTTTAAAATCAAATCCCTGACGCGTCCATGCTGTTGCTTGAGAGATATCCACCCTTTGAACAGAAATTGCACCTTTCTCATAAATCGCCTTCTGTCCTGGCTGCAATACAATACCATCTGAGGTTTCCTGATTCTTTTGATTTAATACGACTTTTCCGGAAATTAAAGTTGTTTCAATGCGATCCAAATCAGCATATCCCATCACATTAAACTGGGTACCCAATACCTTCACTTCAATATCATCGATGGAAACAATAAATGGATGCTCAGGATTATGGTTTACATCGAAATAACCTTCGCCTATTAAGGTAACCTGCCTCTTTTCTTTATTAAATGATGTTGGATAAATCAGTTCTGAACCTGCATTAAGTTTAACTAATGATCCATCCGGTAAGGTCACTGTTGACTGAGATCCATTGGGCACTGAGACCTTTGCTAATTGTTCTGCTTGACTTTCCTGAGTAGTGTGATTCGTGTAGAAATAACTTACTGCCAATACCAATGCCGCCACTGCAGCTATTTTACCAATTTCAAACAACAGCGTTTTGACTTTCTTTTTATAGCCAATTTTACGTACAAATTCCGACCACGCTTTTCCTGCATATTGATTGTTAAAAGACAATCCTGTATCCCAAGTGTCTTTTAAAGTAAAATACTGTGCTTTATTATCTGACGATTCCTTCAACCACTCCTTCAGCACTAATAATTCGTTTTCGGTCGCTGTTCCATCAAAACTACGAATTATTATCCCTTCTATATCGTTTAATTCTTTCATCTGTTTAACTTTCTATAACATTAACAGGTGAAGAATTAAAAATACGTCAATATTTATGAATTATTTTTAATTTATATTTCTTGATACATCTACGAATTTCCGTAGTTTATTAATGCAGCGATAGATACGCGTTTCCACTGTTCTTACGGGAATGGTTAATTTCTTAGCAATTTCTTTATTTTTTAACCCGTCAAAACGACTTAATCGAATTACTTTTTGACAATCATCGGGTAATTCTTCAATGAGTTTTCTTACCAATGCCTGGTTCTCATCCTGAATTAAACTTCTCTCCTCATGAAAAAAATCTAATTCCATTTCCTGCAACTCAGTGTAAATCGTTTGATGATGCTTTGACCGAACTTTAACTTGTTCAATATGATTGAGCGATAAATTATAAATGACTTTAAACAGGTAAGCTTTTATGGGCACCGTTGAGATGATATGATCTTTATTTTCCCATAGCTTCACAAAAGCTTCCTGCACAATATCAGCTGCTACATCACTTTGCTTAACAAATTTCAGAGCATAACGAACCATATCTTCATAGTTCGTTTTGAAAAACAATTCAAATTGTTTTCTGCTCTTAATTTGCTGAGTGGATGACATCAATTAAATAACAATCTTTAATAAGTATTCGGTTTCAATTAATTACTTGGGGCATTTTCATCAGGGAAACGCTCCATGTATTCTTTCCAGAATAACTTTACCTCTGACTTCATTTCTTTACTTAACAACAGTAAGCCACATAAGTTCGGAATCGTCATTAGCGCAATGGTGATGCCCGAGAGTGTCCATATTATAGTTGTATCAACAAAAGAAGCCACAAAGAAACCGAACACATAAACGACATGATACCAGATAACATATTTTGATCCCCACAAATAGGTTACAGCCCTGTCGCCATAATACGACCAGGAAATAGCTGTTGAAAACGCAAACAGAAGTAAGCCAATTGATACGATGTACTGACCATATCGGCCAAACCAACTTTTTGTAAATGCAATGGCTGTTAAAGGCGCACTGTGAATCAAGGATTGGCCTTCTATCACAATTTTATTATTGTCGGAATGCGAAAACTGGGACTTAATGCGTTCCCAAAAACTTAATTCTTCGTCCTTAACCTGTACATTCCCGTTTAATACATCCAATGTTCCTGTATACAAATCAAGACCTTGTTTAACAGTTACATTTTCGGCAAGCGAACGGGCATGCATAAAACTCACTGGTGTTGTTATAGTACCATCAACCACTTCCAGTTGTCCGGTGTACAATGGTAGTTTGGATTCACCGCTCAAGTGCTGCGCTAACTGAGTTCGTCCCTCAGCAGTCTGATCATTGACCTCCAGTGAATGAATCACTTGCAAATCGGCCATCTGAAAACGATTATCCACCTTTTGGCTCCATACCCCTGACGACAATAATACAAAACCAGTCAATGTACATATAATAATCGTATCAATGAAAGGTTCTAACAAGGCTACCAAACCTTCACTAACAGGTTCGTGAGCTTTTGCAGCGGCGTGAGCAATTGGTGCCGATCCCTGTCCTGCTTCATTTGAAAATAACCCCCGGTTTACACCTCGATTAAAAGCGAAAGCAATTGTGGCTCCTAAGAATCCTCCAGTAGCAGATGATCCGGTAAAGATATCTCCTACAATGGATTGCAACGATGGCCAGATATTCTCGTAATTATAAAAGATAACAGCCAATGCTCCAACAAAATAAATCAATGCCATGGCCGGTACCAGGCGAGAGGTTACTTTGGCAATTCGCTTGATTCCGCCAATAATCACAAAAGCAAGCAATATGGCCAATATCAGCCCTGTTACCATATGAGGTACACCAAATGTCGAAAATAAGGAGTTTGATATACTATTAATCTGTGGTAAACTTCCGGTACCAAAAGATGAAAGGATGGTTGCAATGGCAAAAATTGCTGCAATCCAGTAACCTGATTTTATGGTTTTGCCCGATCGTGTTTTAATATTTAAGCGTTTTCGCATAAAATACATAGGTCCACCGGCAATGGAACCATCTTCCGCTTTTTCGCGGTATTTATGCGATAATGTAACTTCTACAAATTTAGTGGTCATACCAAACATAGCGGTTACCAACATCCAAAAGAGGGCAGCAGGACCGCCTAAATGCACCGCTAATGCAACCCCTGCAATATTTCCAGTTCCAACTGTTCCGGATAATGCCGTTGTTAGTGCCTGAAAATGGGATGTATCACCTTCATCATCTTCCTTATCGTACTTCCCCTGAACAATACGGAGCGCATATTTAAAATACCTTACCTGAGGAAATTTAAGGTAGATGGTGAAAAATATTCCGGTACCAAGAAGAAAAATTACGAACCAGATGTGGCTGCCGATAAAAGAGTCAATAAGAAGCAAGAAATCATTCAACGCCTGCATAGATTATGAGATTAGATTTTTACGTAGATTTTATACAAATATTTACTTTGCGCTTCAATAAACCAAATTTTTATCACTCAATAATGTCTTTTTATAAAGATATCCACTAATAATCGGACACAAAATCTTAAAAAGTTTACTTTTGTTATACAATACCAAAGAATGAATAATCCTAAATTAAAAGAATTTAAAGATCTTTTTAAGGAAGATGCTGTTTGGGGCGAACAGGAAGTCATCAAGTTCAGATGGATTCTTATTGCCCTAATCTTAGTGTTCATCGGTTATATCTATATGTCGGGCGATACCGACCGGGCACTAACGTCATTACTACTTGCCAGTATTTATATATTCTATAATGCGATTCTAAATATCTTACTGAGAAGGTTTGGTAGTGCCACCTGGATTCGCTTTTTATCCTCTACCATTGATATTACTATACTATCAATTCATATTTTTAACTATTCTTTTTTCTTTAAACCAATAGCCGTTACCACAGCTGCCTCCACCTTTTTATATCCTGTTCTTATACTATTATCTGTACTCCGATACGATAAAAGACTGGTTATATTTTCTGCTGTCTATTCGGCCATCTGCTTCAATATCATCTATTATATACGATCTCCGTTCATCGATCCAAACCTGATGAATCAAGTTGCATCCGCAGATTGGGCTGGTCAACTTTATAAAACAGGTTACTTTTTGGTAATGGGTTACTTCTTATATAGCGTTCCAAAAATGATCAACAGATTAAATAGGAAGCAATCAACTATGCTTGAGTTGAAAAAAAGTAGCGAATTGAACCTGGCATTGGAGAAACAGAAAAAAGATCTCGCTATTCTGCAATTACGAAAAGAACAAAGATTAAATAAACAGCTTGCTGATCAAAAAGCGTTGATTGAAAAACAAAAAGAGGATTTGATTAACGTCAACAGAACGAAGGACAAGCTTTTCAGTATCATTGGGCATGATCTTAAATCTCCCTTTGCTGCTCAGACCTCAATTATTGAATTAATATTGAGTGATTATTCTGAATATCAAAAGGATGATATTAAGGAGATATTGAAGAATATTCAACATTCGGCGCACCAGGGTTTAGACTTATTGGGTAATCTCTTGGACTGGTCAAAACAACAGAACAATCTGCTCAATCACCAGGCGATCCCGATCCGTCTTGCCACATTAGTTTATGAAACCCAGGCCCTCTTATCGCACAACATTGCTCATAAGAAAATCACACTGACCAATGAGGTAGATCCATTAATAACCGTCTGTGCAGATAGTAACATGGTAAAAACGATTATACGCAATATCTTATCCAACGCCGTAAAATACACCAATAATGAGGGTAATATTAGCATCTCCACCGCTAGTGAAGACGACTACGATTTACTTATAATAAAGGATACGGGCATTGGTATGACTGACGAACAGGTGCAACGATTGTTTAATATTGAAAATAACATATCGACGCCGGGCACCAACAATGAGCCGGGTACTGGCCTTGGCTTATTGCTTTGCAAAGAACTGGCTGAAAAGAATGATGCCGAAATCAGAATTGATAGCCAGGTTGGTATTGGTACAACATTTTCTATTGCTTTCCCTAAAACTTGTCAGGTGCCTGAGCGTACGAAAAAAAGTTAAGGCTACCTCACAACGAAGTAGCCTTATCTCAATAACTTTATATCTATCAGCTTTACGCTAAATATGTATTACCTCATCATAAGCCGCAGCTGCAGCTTCCATAACAGCTTCTGACATGGTTGGGTGCGGGTGTACCGCCTTAATAATTTCCTGACCTGTCGTCTCTAATTTTCTTGCAGTTACAAGCTCAGCAATCATTTCTGTAACATTTGCACCAATCAGGTGAGCCCCTAATAACTCGCCATATTTTGCATCAAAAATAAGTTTTACGAATCCATCTTTATGACCTGCAGCACTTGCTTTACCTGATGCCGAGAATGGAAACTTACCAATCTTTAATTCATGTCCTGCTTCTTTGGCAGCTTTCTCTGTCATACCAACGGATGCCACTTCAGGCGATGTATACGTACAACCCGGAATATTACCATAGTCAAGTGGTTCTGGGTGGTGACCGGCAATTTTTTCAACACAGATGATACCCTCAGCAGATGCCACGTGAGCCAATGCCTGACCCGGAACGATATCGCCAATTGCATATACGCCTGGTACAGTTGTTTGGTAAAAATCATCCACCTTAACGCGTCCGTTTTCAATCTCAACACCTACTTCTTCAAGTCCAAGGTTTTCAAGATTCGGTGTAATACCCACAGCCGACAAAACGATATCTGCCTCGTGATTCTCTTCCCCTTTTTTATTCTTGATAGTAACTTTTACTTTATCACCTGAAGCATCTACCTGAGTTACCTCTGCACCAACCATTACTTTGATACCGGCTTTCTTAAATGAGCGACCTAACTGCTTAGATACTTCCTCATCTTCAACAGGAACAATTGTTGGCATATACTCTACCAAAGTCACTTTAGTACCAATGGCATTGTAGAAATAGGCAAATTCACTTCCAATAGCTCCTGATCCAACAACGATCATTGATTCAGGTTTTTTATCAAGTGTTAGAGCTTTACGATAGCCAATAACTTTTTCACCATCCTGTGGTAAATTAGGCAATTGTCTGCTGCGTGCACCTGTTGCTAATAGAATATGTTCGGCTGAATAAACTGCTTTTTCACCAGCATCATTCGTTACTTCAACCTGCTTGTTTCCAATTAATTTACCTACACCCTGAATTACTTCAATTTTATTCTTTTTGAACAAATACTGAATGCCTTTGCTCATACCATCGGCAACACCACGGCTTCGTTTTACCATCGCTTCAAAGTCAGCACTTGCTTCACCCTCAATCTTCACACCATATTCTTCAGCATGCTTAAGGTATTCAAATACATTGGCACTCTTCAGTAAAGATTTAGTAGGAATACATCCCCAGTTAAGACAAATACCTCCCAGCTCAGAACGTTCAACAACTGCCACTTTTAAGCCCAACTGTGAGGCTCTGATAGCCGCCACATATCCACCAGGACCACTACCGATAACTATTAAATCGTAATTCATTGTTATATGTTTTTACTTCTTATAATTAACTATTCTCTTGACACCTGAAAATCAGACATCAATTACATAAACAAAATTAGAGGCAGAGAGTTTGAAATAAAACGACAAATATCAAGAATTATAAGATTTAATTCATGTGTGTATATTAATAGTTCGTTAGTATTTAGGCAGAAGCCAGTAATGTATACCGAATAAATTTAAACATCAATATATTACACAAACAGATCTTTGCAACACCTACACCTGATAATCTGACACTTACATGATATAATGAATTATTACTTATCGAATTTTGTGTACTTAATGAAACCTATCAAAATGGAAAATCTTCCTCAACCGGACTCGTCGTCACTTCTTCCTCCTTTGGCTTTTCTGCTGCCTGATGAATGGCATTTCCATTCACGTAAATGGCTTTGTAAGGAGCCTCAACAGGACAAGGGTATTCGCAAGCCCCACACCCAATACATATAGATTGATCAACTTCCGGTATTAACAACTTGCCTTCATACGGTATCATATTTACCGCTTTAGTCGGGCAATGTTCAGAGCATGCTCCACAATCAGTACCATCGGTGTAAACCACGCAGTTTTCTTTTACAAAAACGGCTTTACCCAGTTGTGTCAATTGCTTTTCTTCTATTGAAATTGGCAATATTGCACCTGTTGGACATATTTGTCCGCATCCCCGGCAATCAAAATTACAATAGCCAGATACGTAATCCATATGAGGTTGCATAAAGCCTTTTAGCCCATATTGGCTAACAGCTGGCTGAAGCACCTGTGTCGGACAAACTGCCACACACAAACCACAGCCGGTACATTTGTCATTAAACCGCTTGATTCCAATTGATCCCGGAGGTGAAACAGGATGATCTTTCTTATTAATCAGAAGCTCTGTATTACCCTTTTTGATCTTAGTATCTGCCAAGGCCTTACTGCCAATTATCAAAGTAGCTATAGTACTAATCGTTTTTCTCCGTGGAGCATTGGTTGTCGACGAAATAAATGACTTACCACTTATGATTGTTAAAGCACTATCTTCACAAACACTTAAACAATTAAAACAATCAACACATCTTGAGTGATCAATTGTAAAAGACTTTAGGTCGATGCATTCACTTTTACACGTTCCTATGCACTTTCCGCATTTTGTACAATTATCTGGCTTAAACTGAATCTTGAGGAAGGATAGTTTCGATAGCAAACCTAAAAATGTACCAACCGGACAAATTGTATTACAGAACAAACGCCCTCGCTTGTACGACATATAGACCACAGTTATAAATACAATGATCGTAAAAAGAACAATGAACCAAGGAGTAGCAACCAACTTAACCGGATGCAAGCTATATACTTCAAAGTACTGCAGTAGCATTGCCAGTCCATTGTTGATCAGCACCACAAAAGGCCTGAATAAATAGGTGACAATTCGTCCGAAATTACTGTAAGGATCGAGTAAAGTAACAATGGTTGAAAACGCCGCAACCAGAGCTAATATTGTAAACACCAACAGGCTATACCGGAGAGCTGAATGTGCTTTTTTCTTTTTATAGAAGAATTTTTTTGAAGAACGTTTTTTAGCCAGCCAGGCAACAATATCCTGCATAATACCCAGTGGGCATATGGTGCTGCAATAGATTCGCCCCATAAAAACGCTCAATGCGATAATGATAATAAAGCCAATCGATCCCAATGCTAAGGTTCCAATAAACTTTAATAAAGATGGCACAAACTGCAGAAACAGTATCTCATGTACAGTTTCGTTGGCATACTTTTCATATATATCCAGAAACAATGATAGGGTAAAAACAAAAAACAAGAGTGAAATAATCACCCTTGCTACTTTTAGATTTTTATAATTCATTAAGCCATCTTTTGTTTGCTGATACTTAACTCTTCAAGGTTCATGTTGCCCAGTTTCATATCATGAGCTATTTTAATATGACCAATTTCTGCAGGATCTAAGCCGAACATCTTGGTCGCTGCAGCATCGGCTGCTACAATATCATCCGATGCAATTAAGGCCTTTAAGTTATTAACATCAGCGACAGATACACCACGTGGACCGTTTTTAGTCATCATGTTATATCCGTCTATAATGTTCAAATCTGGTTTTTTATAGGTGCAGAAATCAGCAATGCATTGATGCAAATCGTTCGCATGGTAAAAACGACGATCCCAAACAACTCCCATCAGATTTTTCATCGCCAATGAAATACGCGTGCTACTGTGGTGTTTCATCACCGGCACATTGATAAATACATCAGACTCTAATATGAGTTTATGCACCTTGGTCTTTTTTAGGCTTATACCATTGGGTATGTCTACTTCTTTATACAAAGATTCCGTATTGCCCGGCACCATTTTACCTCCGGCCGACTTAACAGCTTCTTCAATACCACTATTGCGATAACAACGGTCCCACTTGTTGCAGGTGTTATCAAATACATATACTTCAGAAGCACCTGCCTCCACGCATCGTTTCACTATGCGGGCAACTACATCCGGATTAGTATTGGCAGCACGTTCAGGTGGTGCATCCCAACCAATATTAGGTTTAACAACTACTTTCTGTCCTCTTTTTACGTATTTCGACATTCCACCAATGGCTTCAATAGCCCTATCGAACATATCGTCGCCATTACCGCCTCGCACTGCCGCCAGATCATATTCTGAAATAGCTGGTCGACCTTCAACACTTTCCAGTCCTCCAAACAAAGGAAGAGCACCACTTAACAGGCCGGCTCCAATTCCGGTTCTTAAAAAATCTCTACGCTTCATAAGTATTGATTATTTAGAAACTGTTTAAGTTTTATCCTTTGGCTTATTTTGGCAACTTAAGCCCTCATTCTTCTGCAAAAATTCCTTAAATAGCGATGCTATTCGCATCATTTTTGCCTTGCCTGAGAACTTAATTCATCCAAACTAACTCACAAAAACAAAATTTAAACAGTTTCATAGTTTTCATCCTTAACTACAGAGATGAAATTTACTAAAAATACGCGAAGGATGTGTTGGTTATCAATTATTTAAATCAGGTATAAATAAAAAAGGGCGAACCAATAAGTTCACCCTTTCTATCTGTTAACTAACAGTTAGTATTCTTTTTGTCCTACAACTTTACCGGTTTCATCCCAAATCGTCCAAACACTATCCTTGGCTCCGGTATTGTACGACATCTCGTAACGTTTTACACCATTTTCGTCCCAAATAAACCACTTACCATGCTTTTTACCACCTTTGTAATTGGCTTCACCAGTTTTCACACCAGTGTTTTCGTAAGTGATCCAGGTTCCATCCATCTTATTATTTTGGAACGAACGGATTTCCCTGGTTTTTCCATTCTCGAAATAAATAGTTGTTAATCCGTGCTTTACACCATCAACCACATTCATTTCAACCTTTTTACTTCCGGATTCATAATATTCAACGTGTAAGCCTGAATATAAATTATTATCCTGGTCGTAAAACTTACCATCTTTCTCAATTAGTTGCGCATCAACGGCAACAACCCCTAAAATCATTAGGATAACTAACATTAACTTGTACATAAGGCCTCCTTTTTTAATCGTTTATACTAACTCCCAAAAGTCCTGTGTGTATACTTTTTCGCGTCAATATTTTACGTCACGAAAACCTCATTGTGTTAACACAAAGTTAACTTTTAATTTACACTAAATGAAGATTCAATGTTAAGTTTTGCATTTAATGCTCTAGAACATGTATTTTTTCGGAATTAACTGTTCATAAACTCATTGAGTGTAAATAAACGTTGTGCAACGATCGCGTTCTCCTTCGTCGACAGCTTGCAGCATTCATTATAAAGATCATGTTCGAAAAACAGTGTTATATCCTTTTCAATGGCTTCCTGCAAAAAAGCACACTTATCATCAATACTCTGAAGTGGTTCAGTATCGTAAGCAGAAACCCATGGCAAACGAATACTTGGCAGTACAGGTATTACATCGCCCATAAAAGCGAGTGGTCCTTTGGGCGTATGAATAATCGGCAGCATATTACCCTTTGTATGGCCATTAAATAAGCGCACTTCAACATTGGGAATAATAAAGCTATCTGAATCTACTAGTCGCAGTAATCCGGCATCGTTAACCGGCATCATATTTTCGGGAAAATATACAGCTGCTTCACGCATATTGGGTGACGTGTAATTGTTCCATTGATCTTTACCTACCCAATGATTCGCATTTTTAAACACAATAATTGCATTTCCTTTTTCATGGTAATCAACACACCCTCCACAATGATCCCAATGGAGATGTGTAAGTATGACGTCTGTAATTTCATCAGGATGTATATTAATCCCTTCTAATGAGCTTATCAAAGAAGCATCCCCATTAAGATGATGGTATGAATAGAATTTATCCGACTGCTTGCTTCCTCCTCCGGTATCTATTAAAATTTTTCGATCATCAAACTCTATCAACAAACAACGCATGGTGAGGTTGCAGTAATTGGCATCATTGCAGGCATAACGATCTTTCCACATAACTTTAGGAATAATCCCAAACAACGCCCCTCCATCCGCCATAAAATTACCCGCATCAATTTTATATAAATTCATTTTCTCTTATTTGTTGTTATTTCCACCTGTAAACCTTTAATTTTAGGATTTACATTTTGGCTTGCAAAAGTAAGATTTAAAGAAAGACAATGAAGTGCTCAATTGGTTGAGTTACTATAATAATTTAAAAGCATGAACGTTCACTTTATCGCAATAGGAGGTAGTGCCATGCACAACCTGGCCATAGCCTTACACAAAAAAGGATTTAATGTATCGGGTTCGGATGATGAAATATTTGAACCTTCAAAAACACGCCTTGCCAATCACAAGCTATTACCCGAAAAAGAGGGCTGGAACCCGGAGCAAATTACCGCTGATATCGATGCTATAATATTGGGGATGCATGCCCGAAAGGATAATCCTGAATTATTGAAAGCACAGGAACTGGGGTTAACCATTTATTCGTATCCAGAATATTTGTATCAGCAGACAATAGATAAGAAACGCGTTGTAATAGGTGGGAGCCATGGAAAAACAACTACGACCGCCATGGTGATGCATGTATTAAAATCATTACAAATTGATTTTGACTATATGGTAGGGGCTCAATTGGATGGTTTTGAAACCATGGTGAAGTTAACTAAAGATGCGCCCATAGCGATCTTTGAAGGAGATGAGTACTTATCGTCACCAATCGACCTGACACCGAAATTTCATTGGTATAAGCCACATATTGCAATGCTGACCGGGATTGCCTGGGACCATATGAATGTATTTCCAACCTGGGCAAATTACGTATCGCAGTTTGAAATTTTCGCAGACAATATCGATAAAGAAGGATGTCTTATTTATTTTAACGATGATGAGGAATTGGAAAAAATTGGTAAGCTCCAGTCCAACAGGATTAAAACCATTGATTACAATACTTTACCATCTGACAACAATGAAGGAATTACCAGTGTTCTTTGGAATAATAAAAGCTACCCAATGGCCATATTTGGCAAGCACAACCTTCAAAATATGAATGGCGCCCGATTGATTTGCAGTCAACTAGGCATAAGTGATGATCAGTTTCTAAGCGCGATGCAGAGCTTTAGTGGTGCATCAAAACGATTACAGTTGCTCAATAAAAATGAATCGTGCAATATTTATCTGGACTTTGCCCACTCACCAAGCAAATTGAAAGCAACAACCGATGCAATGAAAGAGCAATTCAAGAATAGAAGTCTCATTGCAGTTATGGAATTACATACGTTCAGCAGTTTAAATAAAGACTTTCTGCCCCAGTACAAGAATACCATGGACAAGGCTGATGAGGCAATTGTTTTTTATAATCCTGAAGTGTTAAAGCATAAAAAGCTACCGGCTATCACTGATGAAGATGTCTTTAAAGCATTTAACCGATCTGACCTACAAGTAATGACAAAATCTGATGAACTGGTTGAATGGCTTAAGGCAAAAGATTATACCGGTAATAACCTGCTTATAATGACATCTGGTAATTTCTCCGGTGTGGATATTAAGCAACTAGCCAAGGAACTGTTATAAAGAAACACTATAGAGTTGTAGAAATCTACAACTCTATTCCTATTAATAGTACGTCATCCACTTGTTTGTAATCGCCCATCCAGTCGTAGAAATCATTTGAGAAATGTCTCTCGAAATGCGCCATCGTCTGGCTCGACTCAACCTCTAAAGCTTCTCTGATTCGTTTCGACTGATATTTTCGTCCTTTTGGTCCACCCACCTGATCAGGCAAACCATCAGAGAATATAAAGAACTGATCACCTTTTTTATAAGAAATAACATTGTTTTCAAAGTCCTTCTCCACTTTCCTGGCCAATGGCTTTCCTCCAATACCTTTGCGCGACCCTTTATAGATATTTAATTCACCATCGGATAATAGATAAAGTGGGTTATGCGCTCCGGCAAACTGCATTTCATCCGACTCCAAGTCAATTTTAACCAGTGCCAAATCCATACCGTCACGACCACTCGAACCTTCCTGATCCTGTCGTAATGTTCGGCGTACATCCAAATGCAATCGATTCAATAATTCAGCAGCGGTAATACTAGCAGAAGCATTCACGATATTATTCATCAGGAAGTAGCCAATAAATGATAATAGCGCACCTGGAACGCCGTGTCCGGTACAGTCAACAGCAGCCACGTAGAAATGATTATCCTTCTTAAACATCCATGGAAAATCACCACTTACCACATCTTTAGGACGATAGAATATAAATGAACGTGGAAAAAATTGCTGAAGCAGTTGCGTATCCGGCAATATAGATGTTTGAATACGCTGTGCGTAGTTGATACTATCCGATATCTTTTTATTCTTTTCCTTTATCTCAGCTTCGATCTTTTTAAACTCCGTCATATCGTGAGCCACAAATAAAACTGACTCAAGATCTTTTTCTTCGTTAAGCTCAGGAATTGCCTTAATCTCCATGATCAAAGTTTGATCACCTGCTTCCACCTCAACTTCCGAAATAATTTGCTCTTCATTAGAACGGATACTCTTTAAGGACTCCAGCATATAAGTTTTGAAGCGCTCATCCATTTCCAGCTCCATCACTCGCTTTTTCACGAGGTCAGCCGCTGATATACCAATAAAGTCAGATACTTTTGGATTAACATACACAAGCTTTCCACCAGTGTTGATACGAATAATCATATCAGGTGAGTTCTCCGAAAGGGATTGCATGCGACTCTTCATACGCTCCTCCTTTTCAGCCCGCTTTCTTTCAGTAATATCCTGTGTATTAAAAATGATTCCCTTAATAGCCGGATCATGAAGCAAGTTCTTACCTGTCGTTTCGAGGAACAATTTCTTGCCATTCTTTTTCAGGTAAGTATATTGTGCCGTTTGCTCACCTCCTGGCGTCACTAACAGGTACTGAAATAAGTTGTTGATGGTTTTATAGCCACGTGGAGTCATAAGCTCAGGGTCCATACCAGATACTTCATCTTCAGCATCGTACCCCAAAATCTGCTTAACAGATGGACTCTCAAAAACTAATTCTTGTTTTTCGTTGTATATTGATATAAACTCAGATGCATTGGTTAATAATGCTTCCAAACGTTGCTGCGCATGTTCAACCTCCTGAATATGACCCTCCAACAACTTATTCGATTTCTCAAGTTCCTCCTGCGCTTCAAGCATTTCAGCAGCGTTCATTTGTAACTGCTTCTCATTCTCCTTGAGCGTCACCGTCATGTCTTGCGACTCTTTCAAAAGTTGTTCGGTCTGCTCATTGATCTTTAAGTTGTAGAAGGTACGGCCAATTACGCCACTTAGCTCCTCAGCAAACTCAAGAATATGCTTAGGTAATTCATTATGAAGGTAGCCAATCTCAAACACGCCTTGCAATTCCTCCTCCTGCAACAATGGAACGATCAATAGCGATTTTGGCTTCCTATCTCCCAGAAGTCCGGAAGTAACATGAAAATAATCATCGGGTACTTCGGTTCTGTAAACCAGTTCTTTTTCAAAAGCAACCTCACCAATCAGGCCTTTCCCAATGGAAATTGTTTGTTTTTCAAATCGCTTACGATTATAGGCATAGGTGGCAATATTCTCCAGTTGTTTATCTTTTAACAGGTAAAGCGATCCCTGAACACCGCCCGAATAATCAATAATACCCCTGATAACGTCATCGGCCAGTAAATTAATCTTATTATGCGAACGTAAGATATCCGATATCTTCTCTTTACCTTTTGACACCCAATTGTGTGCCTCTTCTTTAGCTTTCGTATTTTTTAGGTTCTCACCCAGGTTAAACAAGGTTTCCGATAGCTTTCCTTCATCCAATTGAATATTATCCAGCTCTCCACGTCCAATTTTCTCAGCTAACTGAACACTCTGGTTTAACTGATCCTTTAACTGGGCAATTTTCGTACTCAATGATTTTTTTTGCTCCCGGCTATAATTAATCACTAAAATGATACACATTGGAATGGCAATTACAATCAGATCAATGCCCCAAACCAATAGCGAGCGGTGTATTTTCAGTATGCTTTTAGCTGAAAAATTCAATCCATCAAAAGACATAAAACCGGACCAGACCAAAAACAAAAGAAAAATCAGTCCCATCAAAAGAACATACCAATCCCTTTCGTTAATCGCTGATATCGATAACAATTCCTTTATTTTCTTTCTTGATAATTTTGTCATAAGCTTCTTTTATCAAGTTTTATTTATTCGTAAATAAGTCTTGCCAAACCTCTTTAATATTCAATCGCTTAAAAGATGCTAACTCTACAACGATTCCTTCATTATTATCGGTAAGCAATGGTAAAATGTACAAGTGGTTTGGTTTGGCATCACCGGTTCCAGAACCGACACAAAAATACTCCTCCGGAATATCGTTAAGCTCAATCACCTGGTTATCGGCAATCGATTGCCCATGAATACCATCTCCAATTGTAATAGTTTCTATGTGATGTTCATCGTCCAATCCAAATCGGTATAACGGCTCAAACGATCCGTCTCCTTTAGAATGGTAACCGATGGCCGCCATAATCTCAAATTTTTCTTTTAATACAGCAACAATATCATTAGCTGATTTTAAAGTTTCACCAACCAACTTAGCTCTTAAGTACTCAAAGAGTTCATTCTGATCGTTTTCGATCTTTTTAACTGCTGCGGTATTTGATTCGTATTGCTCCAATTTCGCTTTCAATGCTTCAATCTCAGCATAACGCTTCATGCAATCCCTGTCCATCTTTGCTTTGTCTTTACCATGCATGCAGGTTTCAATGAAGTTGATGAAATGGTAAATCAAATAAAGGACAACCATAAACGATGCTACCTCAAGAACAACAAAACTTGTTGGCAACTCACCTTTAATAAAGGCATACTTAACCAAAGCGAAAATGAAGAACAAAGTTCCCAATAGAATTACAAGTCGATTCTTTTTCATATCCATTAGGCCAATTGGTTTAGATATTCTACAATCTGGTCGGGCGATAAGGTTTTCTCTGGCTTAATTAAACGGGCAACACTTTTGGGCATTGTATCCACTTCACAGGTTTTTGGATCCTGTATAATTGTTACGCCTCCCTTATCAAAAATGTCTTTCATGCCTTTAGCACCATCCTTATTTGCACCAGTTAGCACAATACCAATCATCTTGTTGCGATAAACGTAGGCCGCTGAAGACAAGGTGTGATCAATGCACGGCCGGCTATGATTACATGGCTTTTCGGTCGACAATGAAAACGTGCCGTCATACTCAACAAACAAATGATAATTTGACGGTGCTAAATAGACTTTTCCATTAACAATTTTCTCTTTATCGTTAGGCTCAATTACTTCAAGGTTTGACTTAAGCCTGATACTTTCAACTAATCCTGAACGAACATGCTTTAGCCGATGAAGACAAATTATTACCGGTAAATGAAAATCCTTGCGTAATTGCGACAGCATTTTCGACACCACCGAAAAACTTCCAGCAGAACCTCCAATTACCACAGCTTTATAATTTGCCCTCAGCATACTTATCCTTTTAAAAATGCGTATTTCCTGTAAATTTTCTCCTTTGTATCAACCGCCTCAAATCGATTTTCGAATGGCTCGGCCAACATCTCTTTAACTCCAAGGCAAAGTAAGCCTCCTGGTTTAAGACTTTTATCAAATGACTCTTTGAATGAATTGTGATAGTCCTTTAAATAATA
Source organism: Saccharicrinis sp. UBA6048 (assembly GCA_002429115.1). Taxonomy (GTDB): domain Bacteria; phylum Bacteroidota; class Bacteroidia; order Bacteroidales; family Marinilabiliaceae; genus Carboxylicivirga. The sequence goes on from DIYS01000229.1 coordinate 16,625, forward strand.
CAACATCGTATTTCTAAAGATTACTATCTCAAAATCATTCGACAGTTCACAACCTGCTTTCTTAAATTCAACGTTGTGTAGAAGCTTCGTATCAAAACAATAGCCATCACTACTTTCAACAAAGTAATCATCCAGACTATTACTACCTTCGTAACGTTTGTAATTATAGGCATTTACGTCCATCTTACGCGTAGCTAAAATGCCTTTCTTCACCTGTTCAAGCCTCAAATTGGAATAGTGCTGTACCGTGATTGTTGTTGAACCAACATACCCAATTTCATGCAGCAAAATCAGCAGACTGTATAGTTCTTCTCCTGAAGCCAGATCAGGCAATAGAATTTTTAGATTTCCAGTACTTTTCAGCACAGGAATTTGTTTTCTTAATTGTCGCCAGAATCCGGGATCTCTAAACAACTCAGTTGTGTTAACCGAAAAAGACAACAAGAACTGATCAACAAACGAATCATCATTAATCTTTTCTATGAGTTGTTCGGCCTTTCGCCAACCATTTTTATCAAATACCTCATTCAGCCTTCGCTTTAGAAAAGAGTGTGTCAACTGGTTAAACGGAACATCTAACTTTTCAGTTAGCTGACCTGCCAGATTCCTTAATTCACTTATATTAAAAGCAACTGCCATTATTTATTGGTATTTAAAATGAAAAGCATTCGTTTTTTGATACACTGCACCATTCTTTTTGAACTTCGTTTTAAAGAAACCTGTCATACTTTCATGGTTTCCAAGCACTAAAGCACCTCCCGGATACAATTGTTTATGAAACATCTGATAGATTTTCGATTGCAAAGACGCATTAAAATATATTAAAACGTTTCGACAGAAAATCACATCAAACTTATTATAGAATGGCACATCATCCTGCACCAGATCGTGCTGACGAGTGATCACCATGTCTCTCAAATAATCTTTAACGATGTATTTATCGTTATCAACATCGACATCTAAGTATTTTGAAAAATCAATGGACTTGATTCCTCCAATCGGATTCTTCTTTAATACCTTTTCAAATGCTTTTAACTGCCCACCGTTGAAATCATAACGATAAACGCCTTTTTTGCACTGATTAACCATCCGCTTGCTAATATCAGTAGCGTAGATCCTTGCCCGATCGGCCAGACCTAATTCACTTAGAATAATTAAGCTTGAGTACACCTCCATACCGGAACTACAGCCTGCATGCCAGATATTAAATGTCTTTTTGGTCTTTATAATATTAATCAGTTTTTCGTAGATAGCCGGCCATAGCTCAGGATCACGAAATAACTCAGTTGTATTAACAGTAATCTCCTCCACTAATCGCTCAACAAAAACCTGATCGTTCTGAGTCTTTTGTATCAACTCATCAAGAGACAAACTATTGTCGCTTATCACTTTTTGCAACCTTCTCTTAATTGAGTTATCAGAGTAGTCACTAAAGTCATAAGGAGTATGCTCCTTTAGAACTTGCAGATAATGCTTAAAATCCATAACTCAACAACCGGTAAAATTAAAACAACTCAACTTCGACCTGCTGGATAAATGCGGTGTATGAATGATCTTCCCCAACCTGCGCTTCTGATAATAGGAACAATACAGGCTCTTCACTTCCAACTTTATTCTTAATTGGTGCTTCTCGACGCTCTCCGATAACTTTCATTTTTTCGTTTGAAACAAAAGCTGAAATAAATTCATCTTCTGCCACTGATTTGTCTGAGAATAACATCGCTACATGCTGCCCAAGCACTTCGTTGCGATCATAGCCCCACAGCTTTTCGGCTGCTGCATTAAAGAATTCAACTTGTCCTTCTTTATTGGTGGTAATGATAGCATCCAGCGCACCTTCAAGTGTTTTCTCGTTTCGTATTTTAACAGCTTCTACTTCTTTAAACTGCTCAGTCACTTCTTTTTTTGCCTCGTCGAGCATAATCCCTAGTTCGTCTTTACTACGCTTCAAGGCCTCCTCCATCTTCACTTGCTCGGTAATATCATTTTCAAGGCTTAAAATCTTAATAATTTCTCCCTCATGATCAATTACCGGTGTGTAAGTCGTTAAAAGGTAAATCTCATCACCAGTCTTGGTACGGCGTTTAACACGTCCTTTAAAATTGTGTCCGTTACGAAGATCAGTTAATATCTGATCCAATTCACCTATATCATCTTTGAAGAAGAAAATTTTGATATTCTGTCCTTCAATTTCTTCCAAGTTGTAACGGTAAGTTCTCAGGAAATTCTGATTAACATTAATAAGCGTTCCATCAATTTCAAATTCAGAACTGATGGCTGCATGATCAATGGCTTCAAGGATACCCTTCATTTCCACTTCACGACGATCACTCTCTTCCTGAGTTGCCTGCATCTCTTCCAGGTTCTGGCGCAGTTCCTCTTCCTGCTGAAGCATTCGCTCGGCCTGATTTTGAGTCTCCTTAAGCAGTTTAGTGGTGCGAATCGTATTTTGTACCGATGATATTGTTAACGCAATACTCTCAGCAATTTTCTCTACAAACTCAACTTCAAATTCAGCAAACTCTTTGAAAGAAGCCATCTCAATGACACCATAGATCTCATCGTTTGTTTTTAATGGCACAATTAAAACAGAACGTGGATTCGCTTCTCCCAAGCCAGATGTGATGTTCAAATAATCATTTGGCACATCGGTCATATATATCGTTTCTTTTTCCAAAGCACAACGACCAATTAAGCCTTCTTCCCAGTTAATACGCTTATCAGCGAATTTCTTTCTGTCATAGGCTACACAAGCTGTTAGCTCAAAGTACTTCTCGTCTTTGCTGATGCTGTTCAGCAAGTAAAAACCTGCCTGATTAATTTTCATATAATCAACCAGGTAGCGAATAATATTGTAGCTTAAATCTTCGATATTATCGTTTTCCTTACGTAATAGTTCACCAAAATGCGCCAAACCATGCGTTACCCATGTACGCTGCTCTTCCTCAATACGGCGTTGCTCTTCGTCGCGCTTACTCTTAATTAAGTAATCGCGAAGACGCAATAAAGACTGTGCCAGCTTATCTTTCGACTGATTAAGTGCAAGATCTGATTCGAAATTATCCTGACGCAGATCTTCGATAAAACCTAATACTTTATCACTCTTTTCAGCTTCTTGCTTAATGTGCTTCCGTTGTTTGCGTATAAAAACAGCAAAGTTACCTGCAATAATATAGCCAGCTACCGCCGTTACTAATGGCAATAGAGTAACCACCCATAAACCTGGAAAGAACTGATACAAGTTGGCCAATGTCATAGGTTGATTAACCTGATCAAAAATGTTACTCCCTACAATGACCGTAAAAACATAAATTAATACCCCAAGCATAAATCCTCTCAGGGTAAATCTACTTCTGATATTTTTAATATTGACCTTTGCCATAAAATTGAAATTCTAATATAAGACGGTATCAATTAATACGATGTACCTAACTTAATTTTGACAGAACATAAGGTGCCATTTTCTCAAGCGGCAATACCTTATCTGCAGCATCTAATTTAATTGCTTCCTTTGGCATTCCAAAAACCACAGATGATGCTTCATCCTGAGCAATGGTGTGTGCACCGGATTCCTTCAGTTCCAAAAGTCCTTTTGCCCCATCATTTCCCATGCCCGTTAATAAAACACCTGTAGCATTATTGCCTGCATATCTGGCGGCTGACCTAAATAATACATCAACCGAAGGACGATGGCGATTAACCAATGGTCCTTCCTTCACCTCAACAGTATATTCCTTACCAATGCGCTTCAGAAGCATATGCTTGCTCCCAGGTGCAATCAGGACACGCCCCTGGTATAACTTATCGCCATTTTCAGCTTCTTTCACATCTAAATCACAAATGTTATTGAGACTATTGGCAAAAGATTTGGTAAAACCTTCGGGCATATGCTGAACAATAGCGATACCAGGTGCATTCGTCGGTAAGGCTTTGAGGAATCCTCGTATTGCCTCTGTACCACCTGTTGATGCTCCAAGAACGATGATTTTATCGGTATCAATAATTCGCTTGAAGCCGGTACCTTTATTTAAAATAACATCTGCCGAATATTTTGGCTTAACAGTTGTTTTTGCGACTGGTGTTGCAATTTTCCGGCGCTTAAGCTTTACTTGTGATGCTGCTTTAACGGCATCGCACAACATTATCTTAGATTCATTGATAAATTGCGCTGCATTCATGGCCGGCTTACCAATAATCTCGCTGGCTCCATATTCAAGCGCTTTCATTGCAACTTCGGTACCTTCTGTTGTAAGGCTCGAAATTACAACGACCGGAATCGGATGCTGCGACATTATTTTACGGAGAAATGTAAGTCCATCCATTCTCGGCATCTCAATGTCAAGCGTAATCACATCCGGAATTTCCTTCATGATTTTTTTAACTGCAATAATGGGATCAGCAGCTGTTCCCATTACTTCAATGTCCGGATCAGATTCAAGGATGGATGACAAACTCTGTCTGACAACCGCAGAATCATCAACGACTAATACTCGAATCTTTTTTTTCATGTTTGTTAATTAATTGCTAACAATTACAACCAACAACTCACCTGTATATACAGTTTATTAAGTTTGGTTTCTTTTAACGTAATGCAAAACTACCAATTCATTTGATAGATTCGCATTAATCTCCTTCACAAATTTTACCCTTATAAAACACTATCTTTTGTGCTTCTGGCAAACGAAGGGTTAATATACCTTTTTTTCCAGAAACTTGTGCCTTACTTCACCTGTATCGGTAAAAAATATAATTTTCCTTCCTCTTCTTCCCCCCGTGCTTGATGCTACAATCGGAATCTTTTTCTCTTCAAGCATGAGGCGAGCGACCCTGATGTTGCGCTCTCCTATCATATTTGAATTGCCGGTAGCGGACTCCAAGAGCTCACCACCTCCAAAAATCTTGGCCTGTATGTTTCTGATATCACTTCCATGGTGGAGCAAACGTTCCACCAGTTTGTCGATAGCAATATTACCATATTTTGGCGAGGCTAAATCATTACCATTCCAGTTGGGTAGCATATAGTGGTTCATTCCACCAATTTTTAGCTTTTTATCCCACAGGCAAATAGCAACGCAGCTTCCTAAAATGGTTTTTACCACATACGGGTCTTTGCTGGCAAACAATGAAGAGGGGTATAGAAAATGTTGCAAATATCTATTATCCATCTATCATTATCTTAAAAAATCTCATCATCATCATCAAAGAACACGTCATTTCCATCACCACTAAATCCTTCAATAATGTTACGTGCTTCCGGTAATGAGACAGAGAATGTTGATCCTTCTCCCTTCTTACTTTTGATGTCAATATCGCCGCCCAATACATCCAATAGAGCCTTGGTAATAGATAGACCCAAACCATGTCCGCGGTTAATTGAGTTGATGCCTGAATCCAGTCGTTTGAATCGTTCGAAAATGATTTTCTGATTTTTCTCTGAAATACCAGTTCCAAAATCCTGAACAGATGCATGCAATTCATCCTCGTCAACCCAAACCTTCAATATAACCTGACTGTCTTTATAACTATATTTAAGTGCGTTATTCAACAGATTGCTAAGTACCAGCTTCAGTTTTTCCGAGTCTGTTTTAAAGTAAAAGTTTTTACCAAAACCATGCTCAATATTGAACTCAATCTTAATATCAATACCCATCTTGCGTGAGATGATATTAAACGAATCAACAACAGTCTGTACCAGGCTACGAATGTTTACTTTCGTAATATTTGGAGCGATCTCACCAGCTTCAATTTTAGCAGCAACGAAAATATTTCGCAACTGAAAATCAAGGTTAAATGCCTCACTATGGATAAGCGCAACCATTGATACAACTTTTTTCCAATCGTTTTTCTCAACTGATAATATGGCTTTTGATAACCCTAGAATTGAAGTAAAGGGGTTAACTATTTCGTTAGAGATATTCGAAATAAAGTGACTTTTTAATGCTTCTGATTCCTTTAATTTTTTAGATACAGATTGAAAGTCTCTTGATAATTCCTTCATTTCATTATCTAACTTTTTCCTTTCTTCAAGTCGTAACCTGAGTTCGCGTAAAAGTTGTTTGTCAGATAAGTTGCTCATAATAATACTTTTATATTCCGGACTAATTATTTTTTTCTAAAAATTGTAGGCCTGATATGTTCCAGTGGTACATTCATGCCCGATAATGATTCGGAGTGACCTATAAAGAAGATTCCTCCTGGCTTAAGGTAATTGCATAACTTACTAATCACTCTTTCCTGGGTCGCCCTATCGAAATAAATGAGCACATTTCGACAAAAAATAACGTCAAATGTTTCATTTATCTGGTAATGACTATCCATTAAATTAACGTGCTTAAGTACTAAATTCCTTTGTAATTCAGGCTTAACCCGAACAGTTGGGTTGACCCTGTCTTTACTTTTCAGAAAATAGCGTTTCTTAAGTTCTAATGGAATAATGGCAATTTTATTCTCCGGATAAACCCCTTTTGCAGCTTTTGTCAGCACTTTATTGGAGATATCGGAACCATGTATGGAAAAATTAAAAGCAGGTGACGTACGTTTGTGTTCATTCAATACAATAGAAATTGTATATGGCTCTTCGCCGCTTGAACAGCCCGCACTCCATATTTTTAATTGTCCACTTCCATTATGTTTGGGTAAAACCTCATCCCGAAGAAAATCGAAATGCACTGGTTCACGAAAGAAATCTGTTTTGTTAGTCGTTACTACATTCAAAAAATTATAAATCTCTTTCTTTTGCCCTTCTTGACTAAAAAAAAACTCTTTATACTCGGTATAGGAGTTCATATTTAATTCGCGAATACGCTTTAGCAATCGGCCTTGCAACATCACCCGTTTAACAGGTGGCATTTTAATACCGTATTCGCCATAAATAAAATCACTAAATGCCTGAAAATCTTTCTCAGACAATTCGGCTTTAAAGGCATCCAGCTCTTTTTCTTTATCTTGATCAGCTGCAAACATTCAGTTCATTAGTTTTTTACAGCCTCAATTATTTCTGTAATACTGATGATATCAGTCTCACTAAACACTTTGTCTGCATTCAAAATCATTACCAATTCCTCATTGTTCTGATAAGATGCAAGAATATACCCAGGCTTGAATTCAGTTTCTATTTCCTTAAGCTTGGTTGATTCTGCCTCAAACACATCAGAAACTGAATCGACTAAAATACCTATGCCCATCGAACCACTGCCGTCGGCCTTCTCAATTTCCAGCACTACAATACAGCTTTGTGGCGTTACTTCGATTTTTCCCAAATTAAACTTCGAAGCAGCATCGATAACAGGTATAATCTGATCGCGATGATCAGTCACACCAATCATGTATGCCATGCTTTCGGGAATTGCTTTTGGCTTTTCGTACTCTTTTATTTCAATTACTTTCTCTACATGGACACCAAAAATGTTTTGTCCAACAGAAAAAGTAAGATATGCATTAACATCCTGAGTCATTATGGTGCTTATTTTTCTATTTCTTGTACTAATTCTCCTAATTCAATAATATGGATAAACTCATCATTACGATGAATACTTCCGGTAAAAGAGTGAACTAATCCTGTATTTCCATTGATCACAGATTCTTTGATCTCATCTCCTTCCACGTCGAATACTTCTTTAACGCCATCGACAACCAATCCTATTAATGACTCATTTTTATCATCATCAGATACAACGATGACGGCCGTATCCTGGGCATTTTCAATATTTTCAACCCCCATCATCATTCGCAAATCTGCAATTGGAATAATATTACCATGCAGGTTGATAACACCTAATAAATACTCTTTGGTATTAGGCACCCATGTTACTTTATCAAACTCAAGAATATTACGAACCTTAAGTGTATCGAAAGCAAATACTTCCTTATTGATAAAAAACGATATTATTGATGACATCTGTTCCTTCATCTGAAATTAGTTCTTAGTTCGATATTTCTTAATAGCATTATTGTGAATCAAACGGTTGGTATCAATCACCATGGCAATGGTTCCATCACCCATAATTGAAGCTCCCGATACATTTTCCTGTTTTTTAAGGAATCGGCCCATTGGCTTCACCACTGTTTGAAACTCTCCAATCACCTGATCAACCAAAAGCCCTACTTTTCTATCCTCGTACTTCACCAGGATAAGTTGTTCTGTTCCTTTATTAGGTGCTTCTGTTTCGAATGTTTCACGTAAATCAATAAACGGATATTGCTGATCTTCAATATTAACCACATGATTAAACGTCTTACCAAAGGACACTCCATCCATCGCAAATATTTTCTCAATATTCGCAATTGGAATTACATACTGATTCTTAAATACTTTAACCAACAAGCCATCGATAATAGATAGTGTCATTGGTAATTCCAAAGTAAGCGTTGTTCCTTTACCGATTTCTGAGTCTAACGAAACCTCACCCCTGATCTCACCAATTTTCTTTTTGACAACATCCATTCCAACTCCTCGACCTGACACGTCAGTTACCTGTTCTTTTGTAGAGAATCCACTTAGGAAGACCAGGTCAAATATTTCTTTTCTACTCAGCTCAACATTAGCATCGATTAAACCTTTGGCAATGGCTTTTTTCTTTATAAACTCAGGATCAATCCCTTTACCATCGTCTGTAACTTCTACAATTACACTTGCTCCAGAGTAATACGCCTTAAACAGGATGGTACCTTTTGGCGATTTTCCATTTTTCACACGTTCATCCGGCATCTCAATACCGTGGTCAACCGAGTTACGAATAATATGAAGCAATGGATCAGTCAGGTGCTCTATAATATTTTTATCCAACTCAATGTCTCCCCCTTCAATTACAAAGTCAATGTCTTTGTCAAGCTCTTTTGATAAATCCCTTACCAATCGCTGGAAGCGCATCAACTCGCTTTGAAGCGGAATCAGACTTATTGAAAACGCATTATCGCGTAGCTGACGACTCAATTTCTGAATATTCTCAGCTAAGGATAATACCGCAGGATTTCCATCATTCTCGGCAAACAGGTTTAACTGTGCCTGAATGGTAACAAGCTCACTAACCAGGTTAACCAATTCATCGATCTTGGTCGAGTTAACCCTGATACTGGAAATCTTATGCTCTTTGAGTTGTACTTTTTTCTTGGTTTCTTTCTTTTCAGAGGCAATAGCTCCCGCTTTAATCAGCTCAGCTTTTACCAATGCTGTTTGTGAATTAGATGACTCATCGATCATAGTTGAAATGGCCGGTACCTCAAGCAGGTTACCTTTACCCAATTCATCAATCGTTATTTCACACTCATCTTCCACAAAAATGAATACATCCTTAATATCGTTTACAGATTCGGATGTATTTAGAACCACTTGCCAGTTACAATAACTGGTGATTGGTGAAAATGAAGCTAAAACAGGTACCTTATCAGCGAAAGCAACCACTCTAGCCTGTCCCATGGCATGCAGGTCGTCAATCAGGTAAAATGGATTAGTTCCATTTCGTAAAATATCCTCATTTGGCTTAACACCAATTAAATATGTTTTAGATCCATCGTCTTTAACAACTGCCACCGGCTCATTTGCGGCAGGCTGACTTGCTTCCGAATCAGTATTAGAATAATGCTGTACCCGTTTTATGAATTCTGCCTGTGTAGCCAGTTCAGAAGCATCATCGACATCACCCACTTCAAGCATATGCTTAATGTGATCGATCGACTCAAATGTCATTGAAATAATACCATCGTTGATAACCAGTTTATTGGTTCGAACCAAATCAAACACAGTTTCAAGGTGGTGTGTAAACTCACTTAATTGGTTAAAGCCAAACATTGCACCACCTCCCTTAAGAGAGTGCATTGCGCGAAAGATACGCTCTATGATTTCCATATTGCCGGTATCTTTCTCAAGAAGAAGCAAAGCCTCCTCTAAGTCATGAACATTATCGTTTGACTCTTCTACAAATTTTGCCTTAAACTTATCGATCATTTGTTTGTGCTTTTAACCTGTTGATGTCGTTAAAAAAATCTACCAAAATTTCTTGTTCTTCTTTTGATTGCGGCGTGTGAGCTTCATCATTAAAAAGTAAGTCTTGAATAATGGAAACAGCTGATTGTGTTTTTTCAACTAAGGTTTTATCTGCTATTATTTTACTTTCCTTCACATCTTTGTAAACCTGCTCAACAGGTATCGCCAATTCGGGAAGCATATTAAAACCTAACATAGGCGCAGTGCCTTTGATGTTGTGCATGGTACTGATGACCTTTTCAACCGCATCAACAGACAATTCACCTTTATCCGGATTGTTCAATTCTTTTTCAAGAACCGCCAGATTATCAGATGTCTCTTTGATAAAAATATTCTTAACCCTCATCATTATCTTAACACGCGAGAAATTGCGCTAAGTAATTTTGCCGGGACAAATGGTTTAATAATCCAACCTGTTGCTCCTGCTTGTTTTGCTTCCATCTTCTTAGAGGCTTGCGACTCCGTGGTTAGGAATAAAATTGGAATGTGCTTATACGCATCAATCTCCCTGATTTTGCGGATTAAACCTAATCCATCAAGGTTTGGCATATGAAGGTCGGTAATTACAATGTCAATTGTGCGTCCGTCAAGAAACTTCTGAGCGTCCTCGCCATCAACACCTACAAGTACCTCATAACCTTCATTCTGTAGTGTAAAGTTGACTACCTCACGAATACTTTCTGAATCATCAACAATAAGAACTGTCTTTGCCATAATATTATCTATTCTAGTTATATTTTGATTTTAGTTTAAAACGTATTGGAAACCTGCATTCTTAATGAGTATTTGCAAATCCTCATTAAGCTCAGCATTAATATTCACCTTATGACCGTTTGATTTGAAAGTATCTTTAATTGATAATAACAATTGTATAAAAGTGACATCAATACTTTCGGTGTTAACGATCTCAACTTTAAGATCTTTATCGGTCTTTAACTCCTGCTTCACAATCGCAGTAATCTTTTCGATATGATTGATAATAAGCTGGCCAGAAAACTGAGCAACGCTCTGTTCTGGCAACTCATCAATGATAACTTTATAAGGTAGTTTTTCCATTCTTACGGCTTAGAATTTTTCGTAATTTTCTAAATCAAAATCCTTGTCAAAATTTGAAAATGGATTTTCTGGCTGTTTAGCTTTCACCTTTGCAGAAGCGGCAGGCTCTGTATTCTTTCCTACTTTATTTACAGGACGATTTACAGCCTTAGGCTCTTTTTTAACTTCCTTTTTAGGCTCTTTAGGTTTATTCGCTACTTTTTCTTCTTTAGCATCCAACTTAAAGTAACTTACAGCTTCATTAAGGTTATCTGCCAAATTAGCCAATTGATCTGAGCTCTGCGTTAACTCATCAGAAGACGACGCATTTTCCTGCGTAATCATATTAAGCTGTTGCATTGCCATATTAATTTGCTCTGCTCCGGTTTTTTGCTCCATACTGGCTGCTGATATTTCTTTAATCAACTGGGTTGTTTTTTCAATATCAGGCACCAATGCCTTCGCTTTCTCACCAGCCTGAACAGATACTTTCAGTCCTGTTGAAACCAATGACACGATTTCATCAGCCGCTGACTTACTGCGCTCAGCCAGCTTTCTTACCTCGGCAGCTACCACAGAGAATCCTCGTCCATGCTCTCCTGCACGAGCAGCTTCTACTGCAGCGTTTAATGCAAGTATATTGGTCTGGAATGCAATATCACTAATGATTGTAATCTTGTCAGAAACTTCTTTCATTACACCTGCAGCCTGCGATGATAACTCATCAGCCACACTTACATCTGTTGCTGTTTCAACAGTTATTTTCTCAGTCTGAATAGCGTTATCAGTATTCTGATCGATGTTAGCAACCATTTCTTCAATTGAGGTTGAAACTTCTTCAGCAGAAGCAGCCTGATCAGCAGATCCTTTTGAAAGGCCTAAAGAGCTCGACTTAAGCTGTGTACTTGAAGTAACGAGGTCATTGGCATTTGCCTTAATTGTATTTACGGTCTTTTTAAGGTTATCCGCCATATTAACCAGTGCTTTGGCCAGATCACCAATCTCATCATCCTGATCAATATCCACCTTGGCTGTTAAATCACCCTGACCAATTGACTGGGCAAAGTTTACACCTTTATTTAAAGGAGAGATTATTGAGTTATATAGTAAATAGGCTGTTAATACTGCTCCACCAATAACCAGCAAACTCATAATAATGATGACCCACTGTAAAACGGTAAAGCTGCTATTACTCTCTAACAGCGCTGTATTACTCGCGTCGTTATACTTTGCACTGATGCTTTTGATTTCCTGATTTATCGACTCTGAAAGGGTAATAATCTCACCGCCTTCCTGAACCATTGGCTCAACCTCAAACAACACCATGGCATCTTCGTATGCTTCAAATGAGCTTAAGCTACTCATTACATACTGTTGCATCGTAAATAAAGAATCCACATTGTGTATGATGGTATTTAAACGGGTTACATCTTCATCTTCCCACTTTTCGCTTAAGGTTAGTAACTCTTCCTTAATAGCCGGATAATCCTTTGTGTGCAACTCTCCCAAACGAATCTTATCAGGTGTGCCAGATTGTGTGTCGATAAACACCCAGCTACGAATGAGCATCTTGGTATTGTCAACGATATCACCCAGATTATTTATTTTGGTCGACGACGGAGCATAAACCTCTGTCAGTTCTGCATTCTTATTTTTACTACTGGTTAAAGTTGTATACGACCAAGCGGCATTAATTACACTCAGTAACAATACAATACCAAAACCTGCTAATAATTTTTGGGCAATATTAAGTTTGATGTTTTTCATAGCTTTTTATTATAGGCTAATTGCATTTGACATTCCTTCAAGCTTCGAGCTAATCTGTAATCCAAATTTAGCCGCATTCGCTTTATGAATCTCAAATTTAAGTTTATCATCCCTAACTACAAAGTTTATCATTGCACCAGAATTGCATGCTCCTTCAGACTCAGTGATTATCAAGGTACTCGCCCCGTTCACTTTATCAACAATTGAAGAAGAATGTTTGGAGAAGTTAATATTCGATGAAACATAAACAACTTGACAATCGGTAACTTCATCCACCGATTTAAATTCTTTAATTACCACATTCTGGAAACCAAACTTTTTACCAGCTGATAATTTTGTCATCCAATCCGCAATTTCTCTATCACGCACAACACCAATAACGAAATCTCCTTTTTTAGCCGATTCCGTCCATCCAATATGCCTAATAAAGCTTAGTGTAAACACCGATTTGTATTTCGCGACTTGTGCTTGCGAAACCAACGGTAACAGCGTTAAGGCTAAAAAGAATAAAATCTTTTTCATAAAAATAGTCCTTCAAAAATTCAACATCTTAATGCGCTTTGGTACGGAGCAAACGCTTTTTAGTTTCCTTTTTATTACAACAATTTTAATTTTAAGGGAAATGAAAGTTTTATTAATGGAAAAATATTGAGCCATTTACATTAACTTTGGCTCTGCTTTTTGACCACCTCAACCATCGTTAACCAATTGAACATTGGGCAATTTAAGTAGTTAATTACTTAATTTAAGAATCTGACATTTTATTAAATAAGCACCAGGAATATTATGAAATTTACCGCCTTAAAAATTAATCCGGAGGCTCTTTACCTTAACAAAACCGACATCATTATTAATGAAATAAATTCATTTCTTTCCGACCTATCCATTAATAAAGGTATCATTGCAAAAATCGACTGTATCGTGCCGGTTATTGACAAGGAAGGCTATGACACTTGCTATAATACCTTGAAAGAAGTGTGCACGTCATTATTTAAAGATGCTGTTCCAGCCTTTTCATTGTTACCTATTAAATCAAATGATGGTGAGCAATGCACTTTTCAGTTTACATTAATTAATGATTCAAAAGCGGAGCTCGTTTTTAAGGAGTTTCAAAAGCACCATTATACAGTAGTTAATATCAAAGAAGAGACACTACTCTTTTCGGGCGCCATTAACTTTAACTACGAGAATGATTTCTTGCGAAGTGTGCAAGCGGCGCATGACTTTGGCGAGCAATTGCTGGATTATGAAGAGCTGCATTTAGGCCATATAGCCGTACAACGTAATTATATTGAAAACATTAATGGAGCTGCCGACAAAGCTACAGGCTGGGATAACTATAAAACGCTCAACGAAGTTCAGCAACTCTATCAGGATCCTGAGTTGTTTAAGCACGGATTTCCTTTACAATTAAGTTACGGAGCTACATTTGGCGGATGCACCATTGACTTTTTAGCTTGTTCAAAGGCAGGATTTCCAGGCAGTCAATTCACATCCTCAGAAGCACAAAGTCAACTATGCTACATCCCTGCGCTAAAACAGGCGTTTGTGGGTCGTCTATCTTCCAGTTCGAGTGATTCAATTAATATACAGGTGGAAGATATGATCAACCAGGCCATTGATTTATGTACTTTGGCTAAGAAAGAAACAAGTGATAAATGTGAGGAGATCAGGGTTTATCTCTCTAATAATATGAACACAACAGAAATTGAAAAATCAATATCCAACAAACTGAATTACAATAAAATATCCTTCTACATCTGCAACTTAAAACAAAGTTCTGCTTCTGTAGATATGGAAATACTATTTAATATTGCGGTGTAACAATAATCATTGCCGATCATACCCTTTTTATCTATTTTCGCACAAAAAAGAGGAGAATAATAACTGATGTGGATTAATATAGCGCGTTTTATACTACGCAACCGGATAGCGATACTTGTAGCTTTATTTATTATAACTGTTTTCATGGGGATGATGTCACGACGCATTGAGATGTCGTATCAATATGCCCCATTACTACCTGAGGATGACTCAACATATATTGAATATCAAAACTTCCTTGACATCTATGGCAATGAAGGAAATATGGTTATTATTGGTATTCAGAACGAAGATTTCTTCGAACTTGAAGAGTTTAACAAATGGCAGGATTTTTCAAATTCTTTGTTGGATATCAATGGTGTCACCTCTGTTTTCTCGGTTGGCCAGTCCTACGATTTAAAGAAGAACAGTAAGGATAAGAAATTTGAGATTAAACCAGTATTTCCGGAACAGGTAAAATATCAAGCTGAACTGGACTCACTGAAACAGGTCTTTTATAGTCTGCCTTTTTACAAGGAACTCCTTTACAATAAAGATAACCACGCCTATTTATTGGCCGTTACCCTGGATGATGACATCTTACACAGTAAAAAGCGTGTAAAACTAATTAACGACATTCAGGAAAAAGGCAAGCAGTTTGTTCAGGAGGTAAAGCGTGACATTCACTATTCGGGATTACCTTACATACGTGTTGTTACCGCCGAGATGATTAAGAAAGAGCTCAATATGTTTATATTCTTAGCATTGGGCATCACAGCTTTAATCATCTTCTTATTCTTCCGTTCCTTTAAAGTAGTCATGTTCTCCATGCTGGTGGTGGGTATTGCCGTTATTTGGGCTTTGGGAATACAGGGTATGTTTGGCTATAAAATCACCATCCTGACCGGAATGATTCCGCCACTTATCATTGTTATTGGGATTCCAAACTCGGTCTTCCTCCTCAATAAGTATCACCAGGAGTACAGGAAGCATAAGAATAAAATAAAAGCACTACAGCGCGTTATCCGGAAAATTGGTAACGCCACTTTCTTAACCAACTTAACAACTGCATCTGGTTTTGCGACCTTTATATTTACGAGTAGTAAGATCCTGGTTGAGTTCGGGGTAATTGCAGCTATTAATATTATGGTTGTATTTATCCTGTCAATATTACTTATTCCAATTATCTTCAGCTTCCTTGACGGACCTAAAGAACGTCATTTAAATCATTTGGATAACCAGGTAATAGGTAAAGCCGTGAATGGATTGGTGAAGATCTCACTGAATCATCGTACAAAGGTATATTGGGTAGCCGGGTTTATGTTGTTCCTTGGAGTTATTGGAATTTCAAAGATTAAAACCACCGGTTATATGCTGGATGATATTCCGCATGATGATCCATTGTATGTCGATCTTAAGTTTTTCGAAGAGAACTTTAACGGATTGATGCCACTTGAGCTGATGATTGACACTAAAAAGCCCAATGGTGCTATATCGGGCAGCAACCTCAAGCGCATGGATAAGTTACAGGAAGAGCTTAAGGAGTTTGATGCCATATCTCATCCGCTATCCATGGTTGAAGTGGTCAAGTTTGCCCGTCAGGCCTTTTATAATGGTAAAGAACGTCATTACAAAGTACCAAGTAACCAGGAGCGTAACTTTATCCTTTCGTATGTTAACCGCAGTAATACCGGGGAAGCTAACAATGGATTGATCACAACATTTATTGATTCAACCAAGCAACGTGCGCGATTAAGTTTCCGGATGAAAGATATCGGAACAACTGAAATGGCCATTCTTGATAATAAAATTAGGGAAACCATCACCAAGGTATTCCCGGCCGAAAAATACTACACATCACTCACTGGTGCCAGCGTAGTGTTTTTTAAAGGAACGGACTATTTAATCAGAAACCTGTTTACGAGTCTTCTGTTAGCAGTTATTCTGATCGCTTCGTTTATGGCCTGGATGTTTTCTTCAAAACGAATGGTGCTGGTATCATTAATACCAAACATTTTCCCATTGATTATGACTGCTGCCTTGATGGGTTTCTTTAATATACCAATCAAGCCATCAACGATATTGGTATTTAGTATCGCCTTTGGCATCAGTGTGGATGACACCATTCACTACCTTGCCAAATACCGTCAGGAGCTATCAGAAACCAACTGGAGCATACGTGCCGCTGTTGTGTTGGCACTTAAAGAAACCGGTGTGAGTATGATCTACACATCCATTATCCTATTTTTTGGTTTCGGTATTTTTAGTGTTTCTCAGTTTGGTGGTACAGTTGCCTTAGGCGTGTTAGTGGCGGTTACATTATTGATTGCACTTTTCTCAAACCTTATTTTGTTGCCGGCGTTATTATTAACACTTGAAAAGGCAATTACCAATCAGTCGTTTAAAGAGCCTTTACTTCATATCTTTGATGAAGATGAAGACATTGAGCTGGAAGAGCTTAGAATTGAAAAGAAGAAAGAATTAAAATCGGAATAACATTCTACACCTATGTATACAATATCAGACCTCCAAAAAATCGTTACAGAAGAGTTAAGCCAACAGCAATTCGTTGTTGAACCCAAAGGTCTTTACGAACCAATAGACTACGTAATGGGTATGGGTGGAAAACGCATCCGTCCGACCTTGTGTCTGGCAGGCTGCTATCTGTTTTCCGATGATATCAACAAAGCTTTAAAGCCGAGTTTATCTCTGGAAATATTCCACAACTTCACGTTGTTGCACGATGATATAATGGACAATGCGGATCTTCGCCGCAATCAACCAACCGTCCATAAAAAATGGGATGAAAATACGGGTATTCTTTCTGGTGATGCCATGCTTATCAAAGCTTATCAGTATGCTGCTAAGGCTGATTCTGCTCATCTAAAAGAAATTCTCGATCTTTTCAGTCAGACGGCCATTGAAGTGTGTGAAGGTCAGCAATACGATATGGAGTTTGAAACTCGCGATGATGTGAAGGTTGACGACTACCTGAATATGATACGGTTGAAAACAGCTGTTTTATTGGCGGCCAGTCTGAAAACCGGTGCAATAATAGGTGGTGCCAGCAAAGAAGATGCTGATTTACTATACCAATTTGGCGAAAATATTGGACTTGCTTTCCAGCTACAGGATGACTTCTTAGATGTGTACGGAGATATTGAAACATTTGGAAAAGCTATAGGTGGAGATATTGTTGCCAACAAGAAAACATTTTTACTACTTAATGCGTTACACTTGGCGTCGGGTTCATTGCAATCGGATCTTAAATCCTGGATTAATGCAACAGACTTTAATGCTGACGAAAAAATAACAGCCGTTCGTGACATTTACAACTCACTTAAAGTAGATGAGCTGGCAAAAGAAAAGATGAGCTTTTATTTTGACAAGGCGATTGAAGCATTAAACAGGGTGAAGGGACGAGAAAGCATGAAAGAAGAGCTTCGTCAATTTGCCGTTAAGCTGATTGAACGCTCCCGTTAAATAGCATTAACAACGCGAGAATAATACGCATAATATGGAAAAATTGGTTGGTACCATCATTCAAATAGTTGGTCCGGTAGTAGATGTCAGCTTCGACCTGAACGATCAGGAGCTGCCAAATATCTTAGATGCTTTAGAAATTAAGCGCGAAGGTCATCCTTCAATTATTATTGAATGCCAACAACATATTGGCGAAAATACCATTCGATGCATTGCCATGGATTCAACAGATGGCTTAACACGAGGAATGGAAGTAACGCATTTGGGTAACCCAATCACCATGCCGGCCGGTGAAATGGTAAAAGGCCGCCTGCTTAATGTGGTTGGTAATGCCATTGATGGTATTGGTAATGTTACCAAAGATGGTGGTAGCCCAATTCACAAAGACCCACCTTCATTTGAGGATTTATCTACTCAGGCTGAGATTTTATATACAGGTATCAAAGTGGTTGACCTTATTGAGCCTTATGCAAAAGGAGGTAAGATCGGATTATTTGGCGGTGCCGGTGTAGGTAAAACAGTACTGATTCAGGAGCTGATTAATAACATTGCCAAAGGTCATGATGGTTTGTCTGTTTTTGCCGGTGTGGGTGAGCGCACCCGTGAGGGTAATGACCTGCTTCGTGAGATGATCGAATCGGGCATTGTTAACTACGGCGATGAATTTAAAGAAGACATGGAGAAAGGCAGATGGGACCTTTCAAAAGTTGATAAAGAAGCCCTTGACACATCACAAGTGACCATGGTATTTGGTCAGATGAATGAGCCTCCGGGAGCACGTGCCCGTGTAGCCCTATCTGGATTAACCATTGCAGAAAGTTTCCGCGATGGAGATGGCACAGGCAGCGGACGTGATGTCTTATTATTCGTTGATAATATTTTCCGATTTACGCAAGCTGGTTCAGAGGTGTCGGCCTTATTAGGACGTATGCCTTCAGCCGTGGGTTATCAGCCAACGCTTTCATCGGAGATGGGTGCTCTACAGGAACGCATTGCATCCACCAAGCATGGATCGATTACATCTGTACAGGCGGTATATGTGCCTGCTGATGACTTGACCGACCCTGCTCCGGCAACAACATTTGCTCACTTAGATGCAAAAACGGTATTAAGTCGTAAAATTGCCGAGCTGGGTATTTATCCGGCCGTTGATCCATTGGACTCAACATCGCGAATGTTGACCCCTGAGATTGTTGGAGATGATCATTATAACACGGCACAGGCTGTTATCGAGATTTTACAGCGCTATAAAGAATTACAGGATATTATTGCCATCCTTGGTATGGAAGAATTATCCGAGGATGACAAGCTGGTTGTTCACCGTGCCCGTCGTGTACAGCGATTCTTATCTCAGCCTTTCCACGTAGCTGAACAGTTTACAGGTCTTAAAGGTGTATTTGTATCGATAGAAGATACCATTAAAGGCTTTAAAATGATTCTTAAAGGAGAAGTTGATAAATACCCGGAAGCGGCCTTTAACCTGGTAGGAACCATTGAAGATGCCATTGCTAAAGGAGAAGAGATGTTGAAACAAGCTAAATCGGCCTAGCCGGAAAAGTACAGAGATTTGAGTACAAAGTATCAAGACTATTTACAGCACGCTTAAATAGTCTGCAAAAAATACACAGCTTGCCCCGGATATTTCGGGAAATAAAAGAAATAAGATAATGGAAGATCTGTATTGCGAAATAGTAACGCCTGAAAAAGTCATTTATGATGAACCTGTCGGTTTAATCACTGTTCCAGGTGAGAAGGGCCAGTTTACCTTGCTTAAAAATCACGCACCAATCATTTCTGTGTTGTTGGAAGGTAAGATTCGTGTGATTAGTAAAACGGGTCGCGAAGAATACTATGACTGCAAAAGTGGCGTATTAGAGTGTGAGAACAATAGGGTTACCATATTGATTCATAAAGTCGCTTAAGCGATTCATGACATAAAGGAAGTTAAATCCCGGCATTACGTCGGGATTTTTTTATTTTTGCAGCATCATCAGGATGTTGCATCGCCAATGCCTGATTTTTATATTGATACAATAGAAGTATGAAAATCCTCATTATACGTTTAAGCTCAATCGGTGATATCATTCAATGCATGTCGGTGGTTACCGGACTAAAAAATAAATTCCCTGACGCAGAAATACACTGGGTTGTAAGATCTGATATGGAATCGCTGGTTAAGATTGATCCCCGGATTGATAAGATTTGGGCATTTGATCGTAAAGAAGGATTTGGAGGTGTATTTAAGCTGGGTTCAAAACTCAAAAAGGAAAAATTCGACCTCATCTATGATGCACATAGCAATATCAGGTCAAACATACTGAAACTGGTGCTTTGCCCCTTTGGTCTCTGTAACTTAATTAGAAAGAACAAACTTGTGACGCGTCACAAAGATCGTTTAAAAAGATTGTTACTTTTTAAGTTCAGAATTAATCTTTTACCCAAACCATTCAGAGCTTTAGCTTCTTTTCAAACGCCTCTTTCGAAATGGGATGTACGCAAGTTTAACACACCTTTTGATGACTGGAACTTTCCGGCTGAAACAGAGGAGAAAATAAACACGCTCGTATTAAAACAAATTCCTGAAGGACAACAATGGGTTACCTTGGTACCATCTGCCGCCTGGGAACTAAAACGCTGGCCGGTTTCTTATTGGCAGAAATTAGTGGAGATCAGGAATGATCTTCACTTTGTAGTACTGGGTGGCCCAAGTGACTCCTTTTGCGAAGAAATTAAAAATACAGCACCTGATCGCGTTATAAATCTGGCTGGTAAAACCTCCTTAATGGAAAGCTTCTGTGCAGTTTGGCATTCACCCTATGTGATCAGCGGTGATACTGGATTTTTGCATGCTGCCGACCTGTTTCAGAAGCCAGGACAAGCCATCATTGGCCCCACTGCTTTTGGTTATCCATCTAATCCCAAGATGAAAATAATGGAAGTAGACTTACCATGCAGGCCATGCACAAAAGATGGTAGCACCAAATGTAAGATAAAAGAAGATAGGAAATGCCTGATGGATATCACACCTGAAATGGTGGCGAATACAATTAACCCGAAAAATTCACTGC